>JAJZET010000082.1 GCA_021805685.1 Pseudomonadota bacterium | reverse complement strand
TGATCGGCCTGATGATCGACGTGACCGAACAGAAAAATACCGAACTCGAACTGGTGCAATCGGACAACCGCTACGCGCTTGCCACCCGTGGCTCTACCGACGGCATCTGGGATTGGAACCTGCAGACGGACGTACTGCATGCGTCCGGGCGCTTCCACGAGATCGTCGGGCTGGGCGGCACCGGCCATCTGCATGAACACGGCTGGCAGTTCCTGCAACAGCTCATCGATTCCGACGACCGCGAGCGCGTGGAGACGGCCTACCGCAGGCACCTGTCGGGCCACCAGCCGAACTTCTCGGTGGATTTTCGCGCCCGTCACGGTTCGGGGCGGCTGGTATGGCTCAACTGGCGCGGCATCGCGCAATTCGAAGGTGGCAAGGCCGTGCGGATGGCCGGGTCCCTGAGCGACCTGGCGGCACGCAGCAGTTCGTACGATGCCCTGACCAACCTGCCCGGCCGGCCGCTGTTCCGCGATCGCCTCGAGCACGCCATCGCGTTGCATCGGGACGGCGCCTCGAAAGATGGAGATACGCCGTCACCAGCGGACACCACCACCTTCGCCGTGCTGCTGCTGGATCTCGACCGGTTCAAGGCCGTCAACGACACCCTCGGCCACCACGTGGGTGACCAGCTGCTGCAACAGGTGGCACGCCGACTGGAATCCTGCGTCCGGGCCGTCGACCTGGTGGCCCGCATGAGCGGCGACGAGTTCAACGTGCTGCTGGAGTCCATCGATGCCGCAGGCGCCGCCGAGCGTGCCGAGACCATCGCGAGCGCCCTCGCCATGCCCTACCGGATCGGCCCGCACACCGTGAACTGCGGTGCCAGCATCGGCGTGGTCAGCAGCCAGGCCGGCTTCGCAACCACCGACGACTACCTGCGCGCCGCCGATGCCGCGATGTACCAGGCCAAGAGCCAGAAAAAAGGGGACGTGGCCAATTAAGAACGCACCTACCGGTAGCGGGTACGCCCGCCGACAGATCTGACCGTTCCGTTATAGCAACGTGTCGGAGTCTCAACCCTCCACCCTCGGCGGCGGTCCATCCCGTCGCTGTCGGGTGGGGCGCGGCGTCGCCGCGCGATAGTCCAGTTCGCGGTTCCACGAGCTCGGCTGTCCGGCAGGCGATGAAACGCCTATCGCGCACGCATGCTCTCCCCGCGCGTCACTTCCCCGGCTCCTCCGGGTACGTTCCGGTCGCCCGGAAACCGCCGCGAGCAGGCGCAGGCCTTCCCGCTCGATGTTCTTCGCCGCGTTCAGGTCGCGGTGGTGGTTCGCACCACACGCCGGGCAGACCCAGCGGCGATCCTTGAGCCGCAGGCCGGCATGGACCTGACCGCACGCGCCGCACGTCTTGCTGCTCGGATAGAAGCGGCCGACGATGCTGACCACCCGACCCCGCCACGCGGCCTTGTAGGCCAGTTGCCGCCGGATCTCGCCCAGGCCGGCATCGCCTACCGAGCGCCGGAACGCACGCCGTCCCATGCTTCGCGCCATCGCCTTCACGGCAAGGTCCTCGATGCAGATCACCTGCGCGCCCGCGACCAGACGCGCCGTCAGCTGGTGATGGTGATCGCGTCGGGCGTCCGCGATGCGGGTGTTGAGCCGGCCGATCGCCGCCTTCGTGCGCCGCATCCGGTTGGAAACTTCGACGCGCGTGCCTTTCGGGAACGGCCGGGCCGGATCGAGCCCTTGCCTCCGGGCCGCCGCGTCGCGCTGACGCACGGAGTGCCGCTGGTAGCGTCGTAGGCGCTTCTGATGGTGGCTGAGGTGTTTCGGCGCGACGATGATCTCGCCGGTGCTCAGCGCCGCAGTGTCCTTCAGTCCCAGGTCGACGCCGATGGACGGCACGGTTGCCGGTGCGCCGGCCAGCGTCGGCACGCCGTCCGCCGTGAAACACGCGAACCACCGGCCCGCACCATCTCGGCTCACCGTGACGCTGCGCAGGCGGCCCGGCATCGGCGCGGTCACCCGGAAGCGGACCCGGCCGATGCCGTCGAGTTGCACGCTGCCGTGGCGGTCATCGATCACCACCAGGCCGGTGCGCCGCTGATCCAGCGTGAACCGCGCCGACTGCACCGTGCCGAACTTCCGCCGGCGCGGCCGTTTCGCCCGACCGCCAAAGAAGTTGCGCCAGGCCGTGTCGAAGTCCCGCAGCGTCTGGTTGAACGGTTCGCGCGGCAGCGTGGCCAGCCACGCCGTTTCCGGCGCCTGCCGCAGCGCGGTGTACCGGCGCGACAGGTCGATGCCCGACAGCTTCGTGCCGTCCGCGCGCCAGGCCGCATCCTTCTCCCGCAGCGCCCAGTTCCACACCCACCGCCGTGCGCCAAACAGCCGCGACAGCACCCGCGCCTGTGCCGGCTTCGGCGACAGCCGCACGCGGTACGCGCGCTCGAGGGTCGGTGCGTCGGTCATGGGGGCGTTGTATCAGCCGGACCGCTCATAGGTTGAGACAGCTGGCCATTCGCCGCCGGACGTCCGCCTCGCTCCGCGTGATCGCCGACGTGGCTGCACGCGGGCCGCATGCGGCACGCTCCGATTCGACTCCGGGGGCCGGCGGGGTCTTCGTCGTCCGTGACTCATCCGTGGCTGGTTTCGCACCGGCGATTGCCATGCCCCGACGGCCGCGTCTCGAATTGCCAGGTGTCCCGCTGCATGTCACGCAACGCGGCATCAACAAAGGCGCGATCTTCCTCGATGCGGACGACCGCTACCACTTCAGACGCTTGCTTCGCACGGCCTTCCGCGATCACGACATTGCCTTGCACGCGTTCGTCCTGATGGACAACCACTTCCACCTGCTGGTGACGCCCGATGCAGTCAGGTCGCTGTCGCGTGCGATGGGCTGGGTCGGCCAGTCCTACGTGCAGGCATTCAATCTACGGCACAGGCGCTGCGGCGCCTTGTGGCAGGGGCGCTTCAAGTCCTGCCTGGTCCAGAGTGAACGCTACGTGCTGACCGTCATGCGCCATATCGAACTCAACCCGGTTCGTGCCGCCATGGTCGAGGCGCCGCAGGACTATCGATGGTCCAGTGTGCACACGCACCTGGCCCGCGCCCGCGATCCGCTCATCACGCCCCACCCGCTCTACCTCGCGATGGGAAGCAACCCAAACGAGCACGCCCATGCCTACCGACAGTGGCTGGATGCAGGCATCGCGCCCGACGACTTGCAGCGCCTGCGCAAGTACACCAACCAGGAACGCGCCCTTGGCGATGAGCGCTTCCAGCACATGGTGGAAACCACGCTTGGACGGCCCGCCGCCTGCCGCTCCCGCGGACGGCCCCGGCAAGCCAGCCTTCGCGGGTCGCTTGCTTATTAGCCAATCTCTCGCAGTGTCGATCCACGCAACCCCGCTTCTTGCATCCGTTGCACCAGCGCGTCATGCGCGGCAGCGTTGAGATAGATGTCCACCTTCTTGCGCAGCGGATCCTTGAAGATCGCCGCCTCGTTGGGCACCGCGTCGGCATCGAATACCGGCTTGATGACCTTTCTGCCGTCCATCACAGACTGGGGCGCGTCAATGCAGGGGATAACGCGGGTAACGTTGTAGAAGTGCAGCCGCTGGTCGCCGCCAGCCAAGCCGGTGGGATCGACCAGTTCCACGTCGAGGAACTCGCCGAAAGGGCGCAGCAGATCGGCAAGCGCCGCGTGGACCCTGTCGTTCAACACGATGCTGGCGCCCATGACAAAGCTGAGGTCGCCGAGCGGCAACTGCTTCTTCGGGCTCTTCTCCAGGGCCGGCTTCACCTTCGGGCGTGTGGCCCAAGTCTTTGGAGTAGCGTCGGCGGTGAATACACCGCTCAACAGATCCGCGTCGTTCACCGGTGCGCTTCTGTATTTTCAATCCACTGCTTTAAAGCATCGGCAACTTCAACCCCTGCTCCTTCGCGCACTCAACAGCAATCTCATACCCCGCATCCGCATGCCGCATGACGCCTGAGGCAGGATCATTCCAAAGCACCCGCCCAATCCGCTTGTCCGCCTCAGCGCTACCGTCGCAAACGATCACCACCCCCGAGTGCTGCGAATACCCCATCCCCACCCCACCGCCATGATGCAGCGACACCCACGTCGCCCCACCGGCCACATTCAACATGGCATTGAGCAACGGCCAATCCGACACCGCATCCGACCCGTCCTTCATCGCCTCGGTCTCGCGGTTCGGTGACGCCACCGAGCCGGAGTCGAGGTGATCGCGCCCGATCACCACCGGCGCCTTCAGCTCGCCCTTGCGCACCATCTCGTTGAACGCGAGGCCCAGCTTGTGGCGCTGCCCCAGCCCCACCCAGCAGATGCGCGCGGGCAGGCCCTGGAAGTTGATGCGGCTCTTGGCCATGTCCAGCCAGTTGTGCAGGTGCGCGTCGTCGGGGATCAGCTCCTTCACTTTCTGGTCGGTCTTGTAGATGTCCTCCGGGTCGCCGCTGAGCGCCACCCAGCGGAACGGACCGACGCCGCGGCAGAACAGCGGGCGCACGTAGGCCGGCACGAAGCCGGGGAAGGCGAACGCGTTTTCGCAGCCTTCGTCCTTGGCCATCTGGCGGATGTTGTTGCCGTAGTCGAAGGTGGGGATGCCCTGGGCGTGGAAGGCGAGCATCGCCTCCACGTGCTTTTTCATGGACTGCTTGGCGGCCTTGGCGGTGCCGGCCGGGTCGCTCTTGCGGCGCTCGAACCACTGCTCCACCGTCCAGCCCTGCGGCAGGTAGCCGTTGACCGGGTCGTGCGCGCTGGTCTGGTCGGTGACGGCGTCGGGCTTCACGCCGCGGCGCACGAGTTCGGGCAGCACATCGGCGGCGTTGCCCAGCAGCGCGATGGATTTCGCTTCGCCGGCGGCGGTGTACTTCGCGATGCGCGCCAGCGCGTCATCGAGGTCGCTGGCCTGCTCGTCCACGTAGCGGGTCTTGAGGCGGAAGTCGATGCGGCTCTGCTGGCACTCGATGTTGAGGCTGCACGCGCCGGCCAGGCTAGCCGCCAGCGGCTGCGCGCCGCCCATGCCGCCGAGGCCGGCGGTGAGGATCCATTTGCCCCTGAGGCTGCCGCCGTAGCTCTGGCGGCCCATCTCCACGAAGGTTTCGTAGGTGCCCTGCACGATGCCCTGCGAGCCGATGTAGATCCATGAGCCGGCCGTCATCTGGCCGTACATCATCAGACCCTTCCTATCGAGCTCGTTGAAGTGCTCCCAGGTGGCCCAGTGCGGCACCAGGTTGGAGTTGGCGATGAGCACGCGCGGCGCGTCCTTGTGGGTGGGGAACACGCCCACCGGCTTGCCGGACTGCACCAGCAGTGTCTCGTCGTCGTTCAAGTCGCGCAGCGAACGCAGGATCGCGTCGAAGCACTCCCAGTTACGCGCGGCGCGGCCGATGCCGCCGTACACCACCAGCTCCGCCGGGTTCTCCGCCACCTCGGGATCGAGGTTGTTCTGCAGCATGCGGAACGGCGCCTCGGTGAGCCAGCTCTTGCAGCTGAGCTCGGTGCCGCGCGGCGCGCGGATGGTGCGGGTGGTGTCGATGCGGGTGGGGGCGTTCATGGGGTGCTCCGGTTAGGCAGGCTTCGATTATAGACACGCCCATCCGGCCACCCGTTGTGCAGGTGCGATGCGCCACGCCGGCCGTGCGCAGGCGACCGCTACGCCTCAGCGGCAAGCTTGCGACGGTCGCAACTTCGCGTGGAACAACGCGTCGTAGGCCAGCGTGCCCATCACGGCGTAGCCGCGGTCGTTGGGATGCAGGCCGGCGTCGCCCGCGCAGATGGCGGCCATGCCGGGCGGCCGCGGCGACAGCCGGGCGATCAGCGGCGGTGGCGTATAGGCGCCTTTCAAGGCATCGGCGAAGTCGATCACGCCGTCGAACGCGCCGGTGTGGCGTATCCACCGGTTGAAGCGCAGGCGCACGGCCTCGCGTTGCGGCGTGTCCCAGCCCGGAAAGCCGGCAAACGGTGTCACCGTGCCGGCGTAGATGCGCAGGTGGTGCTGGTGGGCCACGTCCGCCAGCATGCGCATGGAAGCGATCAGGTCGCCGGCCGAGGCACCGTTCGGGTAGCCGGCCGGGTCGATGCCGCGGTTGATGTCGTTGGCGCCGAACAGCACCACCACGTCGGTGACGCCGGGGCGATCCACCACGTCACGCAGGTAGCGCTTCAGCCCGGCCATGCCCGCGCCGGGCGCGCCGACCTGGTCGATGCTGAGCTCGTCCGCGCTGATGCCCGCGTTGACCACCGCCGCGCCCTTGCCGTGGCGCTGCGCGAGGCGCGCCAGCACCGCCGGCCACGTCGTGCCAGCCGCGCTGGCATAGGCTCCATCGGTGATCGAATCGCCGAACGCGACGATGCCGCGGGTGCCAGTCGGCGCTTCGACCTCCACGCCTTCGAGCAGGTAGATGTGGTCGCCCGGCAGCGACGTCGCCGCCGTTTTGTGCGCCAGCGACGCGGCCCGCGTGGCGTCGCCCTCGACCGCCCAGGCGGTGCGCGCCTGCTCCATCGGGTGGACGTCGGCCAGCTGCGCGGACCCGGCGAAGTACAGGCTGACGATCACGTTGGACAACGCCGGCATGTGCAGGTCGACCGGATCGCTGACCACTTCGCTGCCGGGCGCGAGGGTGATCGAGCGCTTGCCGCCGTCGAAGCTCAGCCGGCGATCGCTGCCCGGCGCGATCGCCGACGGATCGGCTGCCCCGTTGGCGGCGAGCGCGATGCGCGCGGCGCTTACGGTGAGCGGCGCAAGGCCGAAGTAGTTCGAGAGCCGGATGCGCACGCGCTCGCCGCCGGCGCTGACGTTCACACGCTGGCGCAGTGTGAAGTGGTCGACCGTGGGCGCGCGTTCGACCGCCTGGCCGTAGGCATCCCGCTCCGGCTTGCCGTCGCTGCCGGTGACCCGCGCGTAGTTCGAGGTCATCGACTGCCCCCAAGTGGCGACCCAATGCTGTGTCGCGGGCTTCGCCTGCACTGCAGCCGCATGCAGCGACACGCACGTAGCCAGCCAGGCGACCAGCGCGATGGCGAGACGGCCAGGAGCGTTGCGATGGGCGTATGGCATGCGTGCGGCCTCGGGCGGCGGAGATCGTCTCCCCCGATCGTTTGGCACGCCGTGGCCGCTGTCAATGCGGCCGTGGCCGATGCGGGGCGAGCGTTGGCCATTGGTGTCCGAAAACGGCGAGTCTTGCCGTGGGCGCGGTGCTAGCCTGCGGGCATGGACGATCAACACGCCACCGCCCTGCCCGATGTGCGCGCCTGCGAGCAGGCGCGGCTCAGCCGCGACGCGCGCTTCGACGGGCTGTTCTTCACCGCGGTGCGCAGCACCGGCATCTATTGCCGCCCGGTGTGTCCCGCACCGTCGCCGAAGCGAGAGAACGTGCGCTATTACGCCAGTGCCGCGGCGGCGGAAGCGGCAGGCTTCCGGCCCTGCCTGCGTTGCCGCCCCGAGCTGTCGCCGGGCAACGACGTGTGGCAGCGCGGCGACCACGTGGTGGCACGCGCGCTGAAGCTGATCGGGCATGGCGCGCTGGACGAAGGTTCGCTGGAGCAGCTGGCCGCACGCGTCGGCGTGGGCGCGCGGCAGCTGCGCCGGCTGTTCACCGAGCGACTGGGTGCACCCCCGCTGAGCGTGCACACCACGCGGCGCCTGCTGTTCGCCAAGCAGCTGCTGACCGAGACGACGATGCCGGTGACCGAGGTCGCACTGGCGTCGGGCTTCCGCAGCCTGCGCCGCTTCAACGCCGCGTTCGCGCAGGCGAACCGCATCGCGCCGCGCGAGCTGCGCCGCCAGCCGCGGGCGACGAAAAGCGATGCGCTGACGCTGCGTCTGGCGTATCGCCCGCCGTTCGATTTCGCATCGCTGCTGGATTTCCTGCGCGGGCGCGTGCTGCCGGGCATCGAGCAGGTGGACGCGAGGAGTTACGCGCGCGTGTTCGGCCCGGCCGATGCGCCGGGCTGGCTGCGCGTGTCCGCCTGGCCGGGCGGCGAGCACGCGCTGAAGCTGGAGCTGCATTGCCCGCAGCCGGCGCGCATGCAGGGCGTGGTGTCGCGCGTGCGCCGGCTGTTCGACCTGGACGCCGATCCGCGCGCGATCGCCGACGCGCTGCGCGGCGAGGCCACCTTGCGCCCGCTGCTGCGCAAGCGCCCCGGCTTGCGCCTGCCGGGCAGCTGGGACGGCTTCGAGGTCGCGGTGCGCGCGATCCTCGGCCAGCAGGTCAGCGTGGCCGCGGCGCGCACGCTGGCATCGCGCCTGGTGCAGCGCCACGGCGTGGCGCTGGATGAAGCACCGCTGCCGGGACTGGATCGCCTGTTCCCCACGCCCGAGGCGCTGGCGGAGGCCGACCTGCGCGCACTCGGCGTGACCGGTGCGCGCGCCGAGACGATACGCGGCATGGCACGGGCGGTGCTGGACGGTCGCGTGGATTTCCGCGCGGAGCAGCCGCTGGACGAATTCGTCGCGCGCTGGGTCGCCCTGCCCGGCATCGGCGAGTGGACCGCGCACTACATGGCGATGCGCGCGCTCAGCCATCCCGACGCGTTTCCCGCCGCCGACCTGATCCTGCGCCGCGCCGCCGCCGGCGGTGGCGATGCGCTCAGCACCAAGGCGCTCACCGCGCTGGCCGAGGCGTGGCGGCCATGGCGCGCGTACGCGGTGATCCACCTGTGGCGCGCCAGCGCCGACGCCGCGCCCGCGCCGCGCGCGAAGCGCAACGGAGCGGCCGCATGAGCGCGCCGGAAGCGATCTGGTACGACGAACTGCCCACGCCGATCGGCCAGCTGCGGCTGGTGGCCGACGCGCAGGGCCTGCGCGAGGTGTGGTTCGACAGCGGCCGGCACCGCAAAGAGCCCGACCCGCGGTGGTGGCGCGACGCCGGCAGGCTGGCGTTCGCCCGCGGGCAACTGGAGGAATATTTCGCCGGCACGCGGCAGGTGTTCGACCTGCCGCTGCATCCGCTGGGCACACCGTTCCAGCTCGCCGTGTGGCAGGAGCTGGCACGCATTCCGTATGGCGCGACGACCAGCTACGGCGAGATGGCGCGGCGCATCGGCCAGCCGCAGGCGATGCGTGCGGTGGGTGCCGCGAACGGCCGCAACCCGCTGCCGATCGTGCTGCCCTGCCATCGCGTGATCGGCGCGGACGGCAGCCTCACCGGTTTCGGCGGCGGCCTGCCGACCAAGCGCTACCTGCTGGCGATGGAGCAGCGCGTCGCGCGTGGCGACCTGTTCGGCATGGCCTGATCCGGCGGGGGCAGAGCGCAGCGCAGCCGCGCCGGGCAACGCTCAGGCCGGGGTGTGCCGCTCAGGGATGACCCTGGGTGGAAGCGTCGCGGTAACGGCTGACCGCATCCTGCTGCTGCGCATCGTCGCGCCGCTGCTGCGCGGCGTCGGCCTGCTGCTGTTGGCGGCGCGCGTCCGAACCCTGCGCCAGCGGCTGCTGCGCCATGTCCGCCACGTTCTGGCGCTGCTGCGTCTGCTGCTGGCTCTTCTGCAACTGGTCGCTGACCTGCTGCCGCTGGACGGTCTGCTGGAAATTCGAGTTCGCCGGTACGGTCTGCGCCGCGGCGGCACCGACCGCCATGCACAGCACGGCCAGCGAACCGATTCCACGATGGATGCGTGCGATTGTCATGGCATCT
>JAJZET010000283.1 GCA_021805685.1 Pseudomonadota bacterium | reverse complement strand
TCACCTGTGCACACTGTCAAAGATCTTGCCACCGCGGAGCTTTCCGCTAAGGGACATTTCGTCCCGGTGAGCCGCCTACTATACATCGTCTTTTCAGTCCGTCAACACCTTTCGTCGAGCTTGTTTTTCAGCGAAAGGGGCCACGCGAAGCCCCTCGAAGCAAGGCCGCTCGTCGAAGGGGCGAGAATCATAGCGCTGCAACACGCGACTGTGAAGGGGCGGTTTGCAAATATTTTGGTCGCCATGGCCCCGCGCGGGCATACACTCCCTGCCCGCCGCGTTCACACAAGGGCACACCGCATGCTGAAGCTACTGACTGTGGCGTTGCTGCTCGCGCTGTGCTGTCAGGCCTGCGTTGCATCGCGGGAAGCAGGCCCGGTCACCGTGATACTGCGTGGTCACCGCTTCACAACGGAACTGGCCACTGACGAAGCCTCCCGCGAACACGGGCTGATGATGCGCACGACGCTGGCAGCGGACCACGGCATGTTGTTCGTGTTTCCCGACACGGCACCACGTGGGTTCTGGATGAAAAACACGCTGATCCCGCTCGACATCCTGTACTTCGATGCCGGACGCAGGATGGTGTCTGCACAGTTGGATGTCCCGCCATGCAGAGCCGATCCCTGCCCGATCTACCCCAGCACGGGTCCGGCGCGTTACGTACTGGAATTGTCGGCGGGCACGGCCAAACGGATCGGCGTGCGCGCTGGCGACACGCTGGCGATCGAGGGTGAGATAGGGTCGGTGGAGTGAGCCACGACCAGGCCGACGCGGTAGGGGGTCAATGCCTCCACGCAAACCGCATCGAGCATGTCCCATTCGTCTTCAAACGGAATGAACTGCTGCATGGTGATGCTTCCGACAACGCGCGGGGCCCGCGCTGGAAAGCATTTCAGCGGACTGGCAGGCCCGTTCGCAGGCGGGGAGATGACGAAATCGGGCCGCCTGCTGACCGGCGTCGGCGATCAGTCGATTTCGATCATCTCGAAGTCGCTCTTGGTCGCGCCGCAGTCCGGGCAGGTCCAGGTGTCAGGCACGTCTTCCCAGCGGGTGCCGGGTTCGATGCCTTCTTCCGGCACGCCAAGCGCTTCGTCATAGATGTAACCGCAGACCACGCACATCCACTTGCGCTGACCGGGAACCTGGCTTGCACTGTCGCTCATCGTCGGGCTTCTTTGTTTGAGGGCTAATGGTGCATTCTCGCAACTCGTCTGCCGTTGCGGAAGCTGCGCACCATGCCCCATCCCCGATTAGCCGCCTGCGGGCTGTACGCGATCACCGACGGCCCGCGCACCGACCTGCTGGATGCCGTCGCACAGGCGCTGAGCGGTGGCGCGCAGATCGTGCAATACCGCGACAAGACCACGGATGCCGCGCGGCGCCTCGCCGAGGCCGTAGCGCTCAAGCGCCTGTGCGACACGCATGCCGTGCCGCTGATCATCAACGATGACGTCGCGCTTGCCTCCGCAGTGGGCGCCGCCGGGGTGCATCTGGGCCGCGACGATGGCGATATCGCTGCTGCGCGTGCTGAGCTCGGCGGCGACTCGATCATCGGCGTGTCGTGCTACGACTCGATTGAGCTGGCCCGTGCCGCCGTCGCCGCCGGTGCCGACTATGTCGCTTTCGGAGCTTTCTTCCCCTCGCCTACCAAGCCGCACGCAGTGCGCGCGTCGCCCGGCCTCCTGCGACAGAGCGCCGCGCTTGGCGTACTGCGGGTAGCGATCGGCGGCATCACCCCGGACAATGCGCCCAGCCTGGTCGAGGCCGGTGCGGACTTCCTCGCCGTGATCTCCGCGGTGTTCGGCGCCTCCGACGTGTGCGCCGCCGCACAACGCTTCGCCCGTCTCTATCCCTCCGATTGACCGAGAAACGACCTGATGAGTACGAACCACGAACTGTTCCAGCGCGCCCGCCAGCTGATGCCCGGCGGCGTGAACTCGCCGGTGCGGGCCTTCAGGTCAGTGGGCGGCGAACCGTTCTTCACCGCGCGTGCCGACGGCGCGTATCTGTGGGACGTGGAAGGCAGGCGCTACGTCGACTACGTGGGCTCGTGGGGCCCGATGATCGTGGGCCACAACCACCCCGCGGTGCGCGAAGCGGTGGAGCGAGCGGTGAAGGACGGCCTTTCCTTCGGCACGCCCTGCGCCGCCGAGGTGACGATGGCCGAAACCATCGTGCAGCTGGTGCCGTCGGTGGAAATGGTGCGCATGGTGAACTCAGGTACCGAGGCAACCATGTCGGCGATCCGTCTGGCCCGCGGCGCCACCAGGCGCGCGAAGATCGTGAAGTTCGAGGGCTGCTACCACGGCCACGGCGACAGCTTCCTGGTCAAGGCCGGCTCCGGCGCGCTTACTTTCGGCGTACCCACCTCGCCCGGCGTGCCCAAAGCGAGCGCCGACCTCACGCTGACCCTGCCCTACAACGACCTGGATGCCGCCAAGGCCCTGTTCGCCGAACAGGGCGAGGAAATCGCCGGCCTGATCATCGAACCGGTCGCCGGCAACATGAATTGCGTCCCGCCGGTGGACGGCTACCTGCTGGGCCTGCGCGAACTGTGCACGCAGCACGGCGCGCTGTTGATCTTCGACGAAGTGATGACCGGCTTCCGCGTGTCGCTGGGCGGTGCGCAGGCGCTGTACGGTGTGACGCCCGACCTCACCACCTTCGGCAAGATCATCGGCGGCGGCATGCCGGTAGGCGCCTACGGTGGCCGGCGCGAGCTGATGGAGCAGGTGGCTCCGGCCGGCCCGATCTACCAGGCCGGCACGCTCAGCGGCAATCCGGTGGCGATGGCGGCAGGCCTGGCGATGCTGCAGCTGATCCAGACACCCGGCTTTTACGACACGCTCGCCGCGCGCACGCGCCTGCTCTGCGACGGCCTGCAGTCGGTGGCCGATGGCGCCGGCGTGCCGTTCAGCACCAACCGTGTCGGCGGCATGTTCGGACTGTTTTTCACGGCGCAGAAGGTGACCAGCTATGCGCAGGCCACCGCCGCGGACACGGCACTGTTCAACCGTTTCTTCCACGGCATGCTGGAGCGCGGCGTGTATCTCGCGCCCAGCGCCTTCGAGGCGGGATTTCTCTCCAGCGCGCACAGCGACCAGGACATCGCAGACACGCTGGAGGCCGCCCGCGGCGCGCTGCGCGCGGCGGGCTGAAGCAACCTCAGCGGCCCACGAAGTCCTGCAGCGCGGCGCGCAGCCGCGCCAGGCCTTCGGCCAGGTCCGCGTCGCCGATGATCAACGGCGGCACGAAGCGCAGCACGTCCGGACCCGCCTGCAGCAGCAGCAGGCCATGCGCCGCCGCCAGGTCGAGGATCTCCCCGGCCTTGCCGCGGTGACGCTCGGCCAGCACCGCGCCCAGCATCAGGCCGCGGCCGCGCACCTCGTCGAATACTCCCAGCTCCCCGCCCAGCGCGCGCAACGTGCTGCGCAACGCGTCCGACTGGCGTGCGACGTTGCCTAGAACCGCAGGCGAAGCGAGCTTGCGCAATACCACGCGCGCCACCGCGGCGGCCATCGGGTTGCCGCCGAAGGTGGTGCCGTGGGCGCCGAATTGCATCGTTTCGGCCACTTTGGGCCCAGCGAGCATGGCTCCGATCGGGAAGCCGCAGCCCAGGGCCTTGGCCAGGGTGACGATGTCCGGCCGCACGCCGTCCTGGACGTGGGCGAACAGCGTGCCGGAGCGACCCATGCCGCACTGGATCTCGTCCAGCACCAGGAGCGCGCCATGCGCGTCGCACAGTTCGCGCACGCGCTTCAGGAATCCCGGCGCGGCCGGCAGCACGCCACCCTCGCCCTGCACCGGTTCGAGCATCACGGCGGCGACATCGCCCTCGGCGAACGCCGCGGCCAGCGCGTCGGCATCGTTGAAATCGAGGTAACGGAACCCACCCGGCAGCGGCTCGTAGCCCTCCTGGTACTTCGGCTGCGCGGTCGCGGTGACGGTGGCCAGGGTACGGCCATGGAACGAACCCCGGAAGGTGACGATGCTGCGCCGCGAAGGGTCGCGCCCCTGCGCGGCCGCCCATTTGCGCACCAGCTTGATCGCCGCCTCGTTGGCCTCCGCTCCGGAGTTGCACAGGAACACCCGCTCGGCGAAACCACTCGCCTGCACCAGTTCCTCCGCAAGACGCAAGGGCGGCTCGGTCCAGAACACGTTGCTGGCGTGCCACAGCTTGCCGGCCTGCGCGGTGAGCGCGGATAGCAGGTCCGGGTCGCCATGGCCCAGCGCGTTCACCGCGATACCTGCGCCGAAGTCGATGAAATCGCGCCCTTCCGTGTCCCACACGCGCGCACCACTGCCGTGATCCAGCACCACGTCGCGAGGCTTGTACACCGGTAGCCAATAGCGCTTGCCCAGTGCGATCAGCGGTGATGTCGATGAATCCTGAGGGGGCATGGCAGGCTCCTGACGCCGCAAAGCCGCGGCATCGTTGAAATCGCATACGCGAAGCGGGAAATCCGGGCCACAGCGATCGAAACCTGCGCTCGATACAGGACCGATCGCTACCGCGATGACCCGGTGTATCGAACGTGTTACACGCGCAACAAATTGCGATTGCGCGCGCCTTGGCGGGCAACCCGTCGCGGCCGGCGTCTGCACAGTGTAACGCACGCGATACGGGGAAGCGGTGGTCGCCAGGCACGAAAATTCCAACATCCATTTGTTTTGTAAAGAAAATTCTTCCATGGCACATCCGTTGCTCAGTCCTCCTTGACCCCAGCGGCATGCAGCAAGAGGAGGGGCGCTCCATGGAACGCCATCGGTACCACCACTCGACCACGAACATTCGCGCCCATTCGATCCTGCCGATGTTGCTGGCTGCGGCGTGCGTGCCCGCGGTGGCGTCAGCCCAGGACGGTTCCGGCGCGCGCCAGGGTGTAACGGCCAAGCCCGGCGAGATCGTCCTACTGCGCAATGTCGCGACGCGTCCGGCGAACCGTTCTCCCGTTTCGCCCGGCATGGCCTTGCTGGTCAACCCATCGCCTCGCGGGCAAATCGACAACGCACTCGGCTTGGGCGGCAGCGAAATGTCCGACGCCGATTTTGCCGGCTTGAGCGCGACGCCTTCATCCGGTCAGACCAACAGCACCGGCACCGTGAACCGCGCAATCAACAGCGCACTCGGCAGCGGCGTGGATGGCAATGCCCGCGGCGGCGGGAACGTGAGCGGCAACGGTGTGAGCAATGTGGTGAACGGGCCGATGGGTGCGGTGGGCAGTGCCACGCGCGGCATCGGCAATCAGGTGAACGGCGCGCTGTCGCAGCTGCCGCTCTCGGCGCTCTCCGCCACGGCCGGCAGCGGTCACTGAGGCGTCGAACATGAACCGCACTTCCCTCTGCGTCGGACTGCTCGTGTTGTTGTCGCTACCCATCGTCGCCCCACCCGTCCGGGCGGGTGACGATACGCAGACTGCCAAGGGCATGGCCGGCTACCAGGCGATGCTCGGCTACCTGGACAGCAGCCGCATCGATGGACACGCCTTCGGCGGCCTCAGTGGCAGCGCGGCCATCAACCTATCTGCCGGCGACTTGAACCAGCAGGCCAACCTGCGTGCGTTCGCCGCCGGCGGCAATGCGCGGGCGAGCATCAGTTCGAACCAGACACATGACGACGACCGTGCCAACGGGCCGGAACATGCCACCGCCACCATCGGCGGAGCGGCGTTCGCCAACGGGCGCGGTCTGGTCTCGATCAATCAGGCCAGCGGCAGCGGCAATGCCGAACTCAATGCGGTCGCCGCCGCGCTGGCGCAACAGGGCATACGCGAGACGAACGACGGCGCCCTATCCGTCACCGTCTCGGCGTCGGCAAGGGGGCAGCCTTCGACCGGACAGCACGGGCTCGGCAATGGCACGCGCAACGTCGCAGTGGAAGCAACCGCCATGAAGGGATTCGACGGAGTACTGCAACTCAACCAGGTCGCGGGGTCCGGCAACGCCACGGGCAACCAACTGCTGCTCACGGCACCGGCCAACTCCCGCTGAGGTCAACAACGGAGCGAGGACACCATGAAAACCTACATGAAGAAAACCCTGATCGCACTGGCCGTAACCGCGCTGTTCGGCACGTCTCTGGCCTACGCGCAGGGCGAGCACGGCGGCCCGCATAACGGCAAGGGCAACCAGCACAGCCAGAAGGTCGACATCAGCAAGCGCATCCACCTGAGCAGCGACGTACGCATCTCCGGCGACCCGACGGTCACGGGCAACATCAATACCGACTCGGCCGCCATCGCGGTGGTCGACAACCAGCAGTCCGTGACCTCCAACGCCGGCAGCAATACCGCGCTCAACAACAACAGCTCGATCGGCGACAACGTCGGCAACAATGCCAGTGGCAACATCGGCATGAATACCGCGGCGGGCGACAACAATGCGCAGGACAATGCCGCGGCACTATCCGCCACCGATGCCAGCTTCGCCTTCGGCATGGCCGACGGCGAAGTGTTCGTGAACCAGACCGGCATGGGCAACGAGACGATGAATTCCGGCGTCAACAACACCGCCGGCATCAGCGGCAACGCCTTCCAGAATGCCTCCGGCAACATCGGCGTGAACGTCACCTCGGGCAACAACAACGAGCAGAAGAACGCGCTCGCCGCCTCGGTCGCCACTACCGATTTCGCCCAGTCCAGCATCAGCTCCAACCAGGCGTCGTCGCACAACAACGTCAGCAATGCCGGTTATGCGCAGCAGTACTTCAACACGACGCAGGTGTCACTGAGCGGCCCGGTGCAGGGTTATTCGATCGGCTATGGCCAGGGTGGCTACTACGGCCAGACCCAGGGCAGCTACTCGGGCAGCGGTACGGTCGCCGAGAGCGGCAATGCCTATCAGTCCAGCAACCTGTATCCGGATACCTGGAGCGGTTCGTCGCATCCGGGCGGGTTCTCGACCGGCCACGTCGACTTCGACAACCAGACCCAGGGCGCGGTGCAGAACCCGTACAAGCCCGGCGTCGGCGGTCTCGGCTTCGATACCTACAGCTCCGGCACCACGAGCGAGCAAGGCCAGACGCGCGGCACCGAGCAGGGCGGCCTGGGCTTCGTCGAAATGTCCGCCAGCAACCTCTACGCCAGCCTCAGCGGCAGCGTGACCACCTCGCAATGGGTGATGGTGAACGCGAGCAACTCGGCCACCCTGTCCGGCAACGCGTTCCAGAACGCATCGGGCAACATCGGCGTGAACGTCGCATCGGGTACCGGCAACCTGCAGGCCAACAGCCTGGCACTGGCCGTGGCACAGCCCAGCACGGGTGGCGCCGGCGGCGGTGGCGGCAGCGAAAAGCCATAAACCAAAACGCCGCCGCAAGGCGGCCACGAGGGCGGTAACCCGGCCACGTCCCCCGTTGCCGGGCCCATTGGAAGCCCCCGACCCGACCCCCTGCGGGTCGGGGGCCTTCCTTCGCCACGGAGCATGGAGATGCGACGCGTCATTTCGATATTCAGCCTGGTCTGCCTGGCATGGTTGAGCACCGCTGCGGCGCGCGCCGGCGACGTGCGCTTCGCCGGCGTGCTGCCCGATGGCGCCGTCTACACCACGCATGTCACGAGCATGCGCGAGGGCCGCTTCCGCAACATGGTTCGCCAGCACACCGATTACAGCTGCGGCGCAGCCGCGCTGGCGACCATCCTGCGCTACGCCTATCACCTGAACGTGGACGAGAAAACGGTCATCGAGGGCATGCTGAGCGTGTCCGATCCCACGCTGGTGCAACAGCGCGGGTTCTCGCTGCTGGACATCAAGCACTACGTCGAACTGCTGGGCATGCGCGGCCGCGGCTACCGGGTCACCGAAGACCGCCTGCGCACGCTTCGCGTCCCCGCCTTGGTGCTGATGAACGTCAACGGCTTCCGCCACTTCGTCGTGCTGAAGCAAGTGCGCGACAACGAGGTGGAACTGGCCGACCCGATGCTCGGAAACCGCAGCGTCCCGCTCGCCAGCTTCATGCAGAGCTGGCCTTCGCATGCCCTTTTCGTGGTGATCGGCAGCGACTTCGACCGCAACACCGTGCTGCTCCAGCCGGACGACAGGCCCAGCGCCCGCAGGCTGTTTGCGCGCCAGAACCCGATCACCGATGCCGAGTTGCTCGATTTCGGCTTCACCCAAGCCGACCTCCTCTGAGGATCAAGGCCATGAACACACGACTCATCCTGCTGTCCGGTATCGCTTTGGCCCTGGGTCACTGGGGCGCCGCGGCGCACGCCAGCGCCAGTGCCACCGTCGAGCGGCACGCCCAAGGCATCGAATCCATCGGGGATGCCGAGCTCGCCTCCATGCGTGGCCGCTACACCCTCGGCAGCAATACGGTGGCCTGGTTCGGCATACAGATGATCTCGACCTGGCAGGACAACACCGGGCGCACCCTGCAGGGCGCTATGAACATCGCCATGGATTTCACGCGCAACGCAAACACGCCCACGATCAGCTTCATTCCGACGGTGAGCATCGTCCAGGGTGCGCAGCCGCCGGCGGGCCAGGACACGGCGGGCCCCGTGCGCAGCGTGGACAGTTCGGGCTTGGCCAACGTGTCGGGCATGGTGCAAAGCGTGCAGGTGGCCGGCGACGGCAACTACGCAAGCAATGTCACACGGCTCACCGTACAGGACGGCGGCAGCGCACCCGCCGCCTACGCCCCTGGCGGCCCCACCAGCGCAACCGCGCAAAGCGGTAATGCCACCGTCGACGCCAACTACTCCGGCAACGCGGCACAGGTGATGCTCTCGATCGCCGGCCAGGGTGCCGTGCAGCAGTGGATCCGCAACGGCAGCCTCGGGCAGACCGTCACGCTGGCCGCCGACAACCAGTTCGTCAGCAACCAGATAGAGATCACCCTGATCCGCCAGACCATCGCCGCCAATACCCAATTGGCGCTGGATGTTGCGCGTTCGATCCAGTCCACCCGCGGCTTCGGCCTCTGAGACGGCGCCACCGCCCGGCGCAATCTCGCCATACAGGGGATATCGTCATGCACAGAAACTTCCTGGCCGCCGCCATCGCCTGTGGCTTGCTGATCAGCCTCCCCGGCCGCGCAGCCACACCCCAGGAGAACGGCGGCGAAGCCGCTGCCGACAAGGAGGATGCGGCCAAGGTGCGCGCCCTGCAGCGCAACCTGCAGGCGCTCAAAGCCAGCTATGCGGAGGAGGTGCGCAAGCTGCGCGAGCTGGACGTGCAGGTGCAGGCCATGCAGGCGCGGCTGACCGGGCAGACGGCCAACACCGCGTTGCCCGCGCCCTCCGCATCGGCGGAAGTCGCCGCCACGAATGCGCCCCCGCACGAAGCGTCCAGCGCGCAGGCCGGCACCCGTGCGGAGGCGACCCAGGCCGCCCGCAACAACGCGCAAAGCCGCAGCCTTGAGGATGCATTGCAGCAGCAGAACGCCACGTTCAACCGCAAGCTCACCATCGAAAACGGACTGACCTACAGCCGCTACGACCGCAAGGAGCTCACCCTCAACGGCTTCCTGGCGCTGGACGCGATCTTCCTGGGCAACATCTCGATCGACCGCGTGGCCTCCGATTCGATGACCTACGACTTCGTGGCCCGTTACGGCGCAAGCCCGCGGCTCACGCTCAACCTCGACGTGCCCTACCTGGCCCGCCGCACGACCTACCAGAAAGGCGGGGCCGGCGGTTCGGCCGCCGCTATCGGCGAGGAGAGCACCGACGGCACCGGCATCGGCGACGTCAATTTCGCAGCCAACTACAAACTTTTCAGCGAGACGCCACAGCGGCCCGATACCTTGCTCACCGTCGGCGTCACCGCCCCCACGGGACGGGCACCCTATGGCATCAACTGGAACACCGTGAGCAAGTCCGGCGACCAGTACCTGCAGTTCGCCGTGCCGGAACGCCAGCCGACCGGCAACGGTGTGTGGCAGGGCACGCTGGGCCTGACTGCGGTGAAGACGATCGATCCGGCCATCGTGTTCGGCAATATCGGCTACATCCACTCGTTCGAGCGCAGCTTTGGCGATATCGATACCGATCCGCAAACCCGCACGCCGGGCAGCGTGAAGCTGGGCGATGCGTATTACTTCGGCGCGGGCGTCGCCTTCGCCTTCAACGAGCGCGCCAGCCTCAGCCTGTCCTTCAGCGACCGCATCAACGGCAAGGCGTCGCTGCAGCCGAAAGGCAAGCCCAGCACCAAGGTGATCGGCAGCGACGCCAATGCGGCAACGCTCAACATGGGCGTGACGTATGCGCTGGACCGGCACACCACCCTGGTCAGCATGCTGGGCGTCGGCCTCACCGCCGATGCGCCGGACTTTACGCTGACCTTCAAGATTCCCTACACGTTCTAGACATCCGCCTGCCAGCGCTCAACGCAACTCGTCGAGTGCCAGCCGATGCTTCTTGCACAGGCGGTAGACGGTGACCCGCGACACCTTGAGGCGTCGCGCGCACTCGCTGATGTTGAAGCGGCTTTCGCGCAGGCAGGCCACCACCGCGGCGCGCTCGGCCTCCACCCGGGTCGTGCCCAGGCTGCCGGGCGGCGTCGGGTCGCACAGGACGTGCTGCAGTTCCAGGTCGGCAGCGCCGATCAGCGTCCCTTCGGCCACCACCGCTGCCCGCTGCACGCGGTTGAGCAGCTCGCGCACGTTGCCCGGCCAGGCGAACCGGCGCAGCGCATCGCGCGCCTGGCGGCTGAATGCATGGGCATGGGTGTCGTGCTGTTCGCGGAACGCGTCCAGGAACTGCTGCGCCAGCAGTTCCACGTCGTCGCCGCGCTCGCGCAGTGCCGGCATGCGCAGCCGCAGCACGTTGAGCCGGTAGTAGAGGTCCTGGCGGAAGCGGCCGTCTGCCACCGCCTTTTCCAGGTCGACGTGGGTAGCGGCCAGCACGCGCACGTCGAGCTTGATCGTGTGGCTGGAACCCACCCGCTCCAGCGCCCCTTCCTGCAGCAGGCGCAGCAGGCTGGTCTGTGCGTCCAGCGGCAGGTCGCCCACCTCGTCGAGGAACACGGTGCCGCCGGCCGCCGCCTCGAAATGGCCGATGCGCCGGGCGCTGGCGCCGGTGAACGCCCCGCGCTCGTGCCCGAACAGTTCCGACTGCACCAGGTTCGGCGGCAGCGCGCCGCAATTGATCGCCGCGAAGGGCTTCGCACGGCGCGGCGACAGCCCGCACAGGGCACGCGCCGCCACTTCCTTGCCGGTGCCGGTCTCGCCGGTGATCAGCACCGGCAGGTCCACCGGCGCGTACTTGCGGATGCTGGCCAGCACCGCCTGCATCGCAGGGCTGCGACCGGTGATGCCGAGATCGTCGGGGGCGGCAGCGTCGGGCAGATCACCGTCCAGCCGGCCCAGCGCCTGCAACAGCCGGCGCAGGTCCAGCGGTGCGGTGAAGAAATCCGCGCTGGCCTGCAGGATGTGCTCCAGCAGTGGCTCGTGTGCAGGCGTATCGGGCGAAACCAGCGCCAGCCACGGCAGCCGCGGATGTTCCGCCATCAGCTGCTCCATCGCGCGGATCCTGCCCTGGCCACCCTCGCGCAGGTCGGCCAGGGCCACAACGGTGCCGCCGTTGCGCACGCCGATACCCGCGGCTTCGTCGGTGGCAACCACCCGAAGCATCCAGCCTTCCTTGGTCAATCCGGCCCGTTCGTGCGGGGCCGGTTGTCCGAACCAGACGACACAGCGCCTGGGTTTTTCCATCATTCCGACCATGGCTCGCCCCTGGGTGGCGATCCGACCGGCGACCGAATCCGTCCTCGCTGGTGCGATCAGCCTTGCCCGCCACCGCTATGAAATGCGATACGACTTGCACTGTACGCGCACCACTTGGGCGGATTCATGACGAACGCGCTTGCAATTCGCGCCGGAAAGGTGCTGGGCTACCAATTTCCGCTGTTGGGCATCGAGACCCAGGGTTCCTGGGGCGGCAGGTGGCCGTCCTGCAGCAGTTCGACCGAGATCAGGTCGGGCGAACGCACGAAGGCCATGTGCCCGTCCCGCGGCGGACGGTGGATGGTGTAGCCCATGGATTGCAGGCGGGCGCAGGTGGCGTAGATGTCCTCCACGCGGAAGGCCAGGTGGCCGAAATTGCGCGCACTGCCGTAGTCCTCGGTCGAGTCCCAGTTGTAGGTCAGCTCGACTTCCGCCTCCGGCGAGCCGGGCGCGGCGAGGAAGATCAGGGTGTACTTGCCCGCCGGGTTTTCCATGCGGCGCATCTCCTTCAGGCCCAGCCCTTCGCAGTAGAAGCGCAGGCTGGCGTCGATGTCGCGGATGCGGACCATGGTGTGGAGGTATTTCATCGTCATCTCCTCGGCGCCGGGGAGCGCCGTTGTTGGAAAAAGGCCGGATGCGTCCGGCCAGGCTGTCGGGACCGCAGGACGGTCGGCCCGGCGCTCAATCGAGGAACAGGTCGGGCAACAGGGTCTGTGCGGGGTCGACCGCGTACGGCGCGAAATCCACGACGCCCGCCTCGCGCAGCACTTCCTCGTCGATCAGGAACTGCCCCGCGAAACCCGCGGCCGGCCGGGTCAGCACCGCGTGCGCGGCGTCGGCGACGATTTCCGGCTTGCGGCAGCGCTTCAGGTCCACGCCGGGAATCATGTTCAGCGCATCGGTGGCGACGATGGTGCGCGGCCACAGCGCGTTCACCGCCACGCCGCGCGGGCCGAATTCGCCCGCCAGGCCCAGGGTGACGAAACTCATGCCCATCTTGGCCAGGGTATAGCCGGTGTGCGGCGCCCACCACTTCGGCTGCAGCGAGGGCGGTGGCGCCAGCGTGAGGATGTGCGGGTTCGCCGCCTTGAGCAGGTGCGGCAGGCAAGCCTGCGCGCACAGGAAGGTGCCGCGCGCATTGACCTGCTGCATCAGGTCGAAGCGCTTCATCGGCGTGTCCAGCGCGCCGGCCAGCCAGATCGCGCTGGCGTTGTTGACCAGGATGTCGATGCCGCCGAAGGCCTCGACCGTGGCTGATACGGCGGCGTGCACACTCTCTTCCTCGCGGATGTCGCACTTCAGCGCCAGCGCCTTGCCGCCAACCGCCTCCACCGCCGCCGCCGCGGTGTGGATGGTGCCGGGCAGCTTCGGGTTGGGCACGCTGCTCTTGGCGGCGATCGCCACGTTGGCGCCGTCGCGGGCGGCGCGCAGCGCAATGGCCAGGCCGATGCCGCGCGAGGCGCCAGTGATGAACAGGGTCTTGCCGGCCAATGTGCTCATGCGAGTTTCCGATGACGATGGATGCGATCAGGCTTTCTGGAAGCGCGGCAGGATATCGCGCAGCTCGGCGAGGCGTTGCAGCGGATCGACCAGTTCCAGCAG
The DNA here is from genome assembly GCA_021805685.1 of Pseudomonadota bacterium. Classification (GTDB taxonomy): domain Bacteria; phylum Pseudomonadota; class Gammaproteobacteria; order Xanthomonadales; family Rhodanobacteraceae; genus Rhodanobacter_A. The sequence goes on along the minus strand of JAJZET010000283.1, from coordinate 22,144 downwards.
GCGCTGGCGTTCGTCGCCGCCCAGCGGCAGCAGCTCGGCGAGCCGGAAGCCCAGCCAGCGCGCGTCGTCGTAGCGTTCGCGCGGCACATGCTTCCACTGCGGCGCCATCGTCTCGACCAGGCGTTCGGCAATCGCCTGCAGCAGGGCCAGCTCGACCGGCACCGGCGCGGGCGGCTCCTCCGGCCACCACTCCACTTCGCCGCGCAGTTGGCCATCGGCACGCACCCGCGTGCGTCGCACCCGGAAGCGCTGGCCGCCCTCGGCCACGATGCCGAGCAGGCCGCCCGCGCCGTGATGGAAATCCACGATGCGCGCCAGCGTGCCCACCGCCGCCGGCAGGGCCGGCTCGCCCGCCTCGCGCCCCGCCAGGATCAGGCACACGCCGAAACCGCAGTCGTCACGCGTGCACTCGCGCACCAGGTCCAGGTAGCGCGGTTCGAAGATGCGCAGCTCGAGCCGCCCGCCCGGATACAGCACCGTCGACAGCGGGAACAGCGGCAGCTCGGCACGGGAAATTCGTCCAGCCATGCGCAGAGTGTAGCGAGCGCACGGCGGCGCAGCCCCTCACCGGACAGCCGCGCGCCGCCACCTCGCGCGGTCCAGCCGCCCTTTGACGCTGCACGGTTTGGCGTCGATGATCTGCCGGCTCCGTCAACCATCCGCTCCACCACCTACCCGGCTCCCTGGCCATGCACAGTCCCCCACCCTCCCAGCCACTGATCTCCGTGGCGATCAGCGTCTACAACGGCGCCAGGTTCCTGCGGCCGCAGATGGATTCCATCCTGGCGCAGCAGGACGTGCGGATCGAGGTGGTCGCGGTGGACGACGGCTCCGGCGACGAGAGCCTCGAGATCCTGCATGCGTACGCCGCCCGCGACCCGCGCGTGCGCGTGCACGCCAATCCGGAAAACCTGGGACCCACCCGCAGTTTCGAACATGCCATGTCGCTCTGCGGCGGAGAGTTTCTCGCGCCAAGCGACCAGGACGACATCTGGCACCCGACCAAGCTGTCCCGCCTGCTTGCAGCCATCGACGGCCACGACATGGCCTACTGCGATTCGCTCTACATCGACGACGAAGGCACCCCTACGGGCCGGCGCGTGTCCGACGACATCGAGATGCTGCATGGCGCGAATCCGATGCAGTTCGTCTTCGCCAACTCGGCGTCCGGCCACGCGATGCTGCTGCGGCGCGAGCTGTTCGCGCGCGCCTGCCCGCTGGCGCCGGCGCTCTACTACGACTGGCAGCTGGCGCTGTACGCGGCCGCCAGCGAGGGCATTGTCTACGTCGATGAAGCCCTCGTGCAGTTTCGCCGGCACGAACAGGCGTTTTCCGCCATCGGCAAGGCCTCGCCCACGCGGTTGGCCAATCGCAACCTGGTCTGGTTCGGGGAACGCCAACACCTGTTGCGCGCATGGATGTCCAGCGGACTCGGCGAGACCCGGCGCGCCGGCGCCATGCTGCAGGCGATCGAGCGCGCCTACCGCGGATCGGGCAGCCTGCCGCTGCTGGCGGCCGTCTGGAGGGAGCGGCGATCGATGTTTCCTGGCCGGCGGTGGCCGGCCTCCGCCGCGATCAAGTTGCACAGCCGGCTGCTCCGCAAGCTGCGCCGGGCGCGCGCCGAGGCGGAAGCCCTGGAAACCCAGCGGCAGGCCTGACGCACCGGCGGACGCGGGGCTTCCGACCCGCTCAGCGCGCCAGCGATGCAGCGAAACGCCGCGGCGCGCCCTCGAAGCCACCGTTGGACATGAACACCACGTGGTCGCCCGGCCGCACCTCGACGCGCAGCGCCGCCAGCAACCCATCGACGCTGGCCGCGGTGCTGCCGCGGCCGTGCAGGGCATCGATGACGCGCTGCGCATCCCATGGCAGTCCGGGGCGATGCAGGAACAGCACCGCATCGGCATCCGCCAGCGAGGGCGCCAGCGCCTCGGCATGCGCGCCCAGCCGCATCGAATTGGAACGCGGCTCCAGGGCCACCACGATGCGCGCCTCGCCCACCTTGGCGCGCAGGCCGGCCAGCGTGGTGGCAATCGCGGTGGGGTGGTGCGCGAAATCGTCGTACACGCGCACGCCGCCCACGTCGCCCACCAGCTCCATGCGCCGCTTCACGCTCTCGAAGCCGGCGAAGGCAGGCAGCAATGCGCGTGGATCGGCGCCTGCCGCGCTCGCCGCGGCCAGCGCAGCCAGCGCGTTCATCACGCTGTGGTTGCCCAGCAGCGACCAGCGCACCTCGCCCAGCAACTCGCCGCCCCGCAACACGCGGAACGCGCTGCCATCCGCCTCGACCAGTTCGGCCTGCCAATCGCCGCAGCCGATGCCGAAGCTCTGCACCGGCGTCCAGCAGCCCATCGCCAGCACCTCGGCGAGGCGCTCGTCGTGGGCGTTGACGATCAGCCGTCCGTTGCCCGGTACCGTGCGCACCAGATGGTGGAACTGGCGCTGGATCGCCGCCACGTCGGGGAAGATGTCCGCGTGGTCGTATTCGAGGTTGTTGAGGATGGCGATGCGCGGACGGTAGTGCACGAACTTCGAGCGCTTGTCGAAGAACGCGGTGTCGTACTCGTCCGCCTCGATCACGAACGGCTTGCCCGCGCCCAGCCGCGCGGAGACACCGAAATTGCCCGGCACGCCGCCGATCAGGAAGCCAGGCGCCAGGCCGGCGCTCTCGAGCAGATGCGCCAGCAGGCTGGTGGTGGTGGTCTTGCCGTGCGTGCCGGCCACCGCCAGCACCTCGCGTCCCGGCAGCAGCGTCTCGCCCAGCCATTGCGGGCCGGAGATGTAACGCAGCTGCGCGTCGAGCATGTATTCGATCGCCGGGTTGCCACGGGTCATCGCGTTGCCCACCACCACGAGGTCGGGCGCGGGCTCGAGGTGATCCGCCGCATAGCCGTCCATCAGGCGGATGCCCAGCGCTTCGAGCTGCGTACTCATTGGCGGGTAGACGTTGGCGTCGGAGCCTTCGACGTCATGTCCCAGTTCGCGCGCCAGCGCGGCGACGCCGCCCATGAAGGTGCCGCAGATGCCGAGGATGTGCAGACGCATGTCGTGAAACCCATTCCTCTCGCCGATGCTTGCTCCCCTCTCCCGCCGGGAGAGGGGCTGGGGGCGAGGGTGTGGGACTTGCGTGAGGGCGCGGAACTGGCAGGGGCGTGAGGTTTCGCGGATCCGGACGGATCCGCTCCGCCCGGCGCTCGTCCCGACCCACTCTCCGACCGGGAGCGGGTGAAAGCGGCCTCAGCCGTTGGCAGCCGCCGCTTCGGCCCTGAGCGCGCGTTTCACGCGGGCGGTGACCTCGTCCAGCTCGCCCACGCCGTCGACGACCTGCAGCGTGCCGCGTTTGGCGTAGAAATCCGCCACCGGCGCGGTCTGCTCGGCGTAGACCTTGAGGCGGTCGCGCACCACCGCCGGATCGTCGTCCTTGCGGTGCTCAGCGGCGTAGCGGATCTCGCAGCGGCCGATGATCGCCTCGTTCGGCACCTCCAGCTTGACCACCGCGTCCAGCGGCTGACCGATGCGGGCGAGCAGGTGGTCGAGCGCGTCGGCCTGCGCGAGGTTGCGCGGGTAGCCGTCGAGGATGAAGCCGTTGTTCGCGTCGGGTTGGGCCAGGCGCTCTTCCAGCATGGCCAGCAGGATGTCGTCGGAGACCAGCTTGCCGGCGTCCATCACCGCCTTGGCCTTCAGCCCGGTGGGCGTGCCCGCGGCCACGGCCGCGCGCAGCATGTCGCCGGTGGAGATGTGCGGCACGCCCAGGTCGTTCTTCAGCCGGGCGGCCTGGGTGCCCTTGCCCGAACCGGGCGCACCGAGTAGCACGAGTCGCATATCGCTCCACAATGGCGGCGGACGGCCGCCGATTCCCTGGGAAATGGCTTTCACGGTAGCGTTTGAAGGCCATTGTCGTCAAACGGAAACGGCGCCGAAGTACCGGCCTGCGTCGCATTGGCGCAATACTGGACCCCCACGCCAGGAGATCGCCATGCCGACCCGCACCGCCTTATCCGGCCGCCTGCTCTATGCCCAGTCCGGCGGCGTCACCGCCGTGATCAACGCCACCGCGGCCGGCGTGATCGAAGCGGCGCGCGCGAAGGGTGTCCAGGTGTACGCCGCACGCAACGGCATCCTCGGCGCGCTGCGCGAGGAACTGATCGACACCACCAAGGAAACGAGGACCGCCGTTGCGGCATTGCGCCACACCCCCGGCGGTGCGTTCGGCAGCTGCCGCTACAAGCTCAAGTCGCTGGAAGCGAACCGCGCCGAGTACGAGCGCCTGATCGAGGTGTTCCGCGCGCACGACATCCGCTGGTTCCTCTACAACGGCGGCAACGACTCGGCCGACACCGCGCTGAAGATCTCGCAGCTGGGCAAGGCCATGGACTACGACATCCGCTGCATCGGCGTGCCGAAGACGGTGGACAACGACCTCGCCGTCACCGACTGCTGCCCCGGCTTCGGCTCGGTGGCGAAGTACACCGCGGTGTCCACGCTGGAAGCCAGCCTGGACGTCGCCTCGATGGCCAACACGTCCACCAAGGTATTCATCCTCGAGGTGATGGGTCGCCATGCAGGCTGGATCGCCGCAGCTGCCGGCCTGGCCGGCGAAGGCGCGGATGCGCCGCCGCACATCATCCTGTTCCCCGAGCGCGTGTTCGACGAACAGGCCTTCCTGGCCAAGGTCAAAGCCACGGTGGAACGCGTGGGCTGGTGCACCGTGGTCGCCTCCGAAGGCATCCGCAATGCCGAGGGACAGTTTCTCGCCGAGGCGGGCACACGCGACGCATTCGGTCACTCGCAGTTGGGCGGCGTGGCGCCGGTGCTGGCCGCGCTGGTGAAGGAAAAGCTGGGCTACAAGTACCACTGGGCGCTGCCCGACTACCTGCAGCGCTCTGCACGCCACCTGGCATCCAAGACCGACGCCGAACAGGCCTACGCGGTGGGACAGGCCGCCGTGGACTACGCGCTGGCCGGCATGAACGCAGTGATGCCGGTGATCGTGCGCAGCAGCGATGCGCCGTACCGCTGGAAAGTCGAACCGGCGGCGCTGCACAAGATCGCCAACCGCGAGAAGAAGATGCCGGGCAGTTTCCTCACCCGCGACGGCTTCGGCATCACCGCAGCCGCAAGGCGCTATCTCGCCCCGCTGATCCAGGGCGAGGCGCACCCGCCGCACGGGCGCGACGGGCTGCCGATGTACGGACGCCTGAAGAACACCAGCGTGACGAAGAAGCTGCCGACTTTCGAACACTGATCGATCCACGGCCAGCGGAGGCCGCCATGGCGAGAATCGTCACGCTGACGATGAACCCGGCGCTGGATATCGCGACGTCGATCCAGCGGATCGAGCCCGAGCGGAAGTTGCGCTGCGATGCACCGCGCTACGATCCGGGCGGCGGCGGCATCAACGTCGCCAGGGTGGTTCACGCCCTTGGCGTCGATGCCCGCGCGGTATTTCCGGCGGGTGGCGCCGCAGGCGAGCTGATCGGTGACCTGCTGCGGCAGGAAGGCGTTGCGCATGTGGCCGTCCCGATCAAGGGATTCACGCGCGAGAGCCTCAACGTCGCCGAGCGCGAAAGCGGCCAGCAATACCGCTTCATCCTCCCCGGCCCGGAGATCGGTGGCCCCGACCAGCAGCGCTGCCTCGATGCGCTGGCAACCGCTGCCGCTGGCGCCGACTTCATCGTCGCCAGCGGCAGCCTGCCCCGCGGCGCTCCCGAGGATTTCTACGCGCACGTCGGGGATCTGGCCGGGCGACTCGGCGTCCGCCTGGTGCTGGACACTTCCGGACCGGCGCTGCGGCACGCCGGAACCGGCGTCCACTTGCTGAAGCCCAGCATGGGCGAGCTGGAAGGCCTGCTCGGCCACCCGGTGCAGGGCGAACGCGAGGAAGAACAAGCGGCACGCGGCCTGATCGAGCAGGGGCGCTGCGAGGTCGCGATCGTATCCCTCGGTGCGCGCGGGGCGCTGCTGGCGAGCACGCAAGGGGTCGAACGCCTGCCCGCCGTGCAGGTCCCGGCAAAGACTGCCGTGGGCGCCGGGGATTCCATGCTGGCCGGCGTCCTGGTGGGATTGATCCGCGGCCTGGACCTGCGTGAGGCCGCGCGCTACGGCATTGCAGCGGGTGCAGCCGCGCTGCTCGCCGCCGGCACCCAGCTGTGCCGTCCGGAGGACGTGGAACGGCTGTACCGAAGGCCCGCCGACACGCGTTGACGCGACCAGGCGGGCAGCATGGAGACGAAAAGCTTGCACCGGACTTTTCCGACAGCCGGCCTTGCCGCAGTTGCCAGGGAAAACCATGTGACATCGCGGTAGCACGCTTTCGCGAACCTGCGTCAGGTTGAGATCGGCCACTCCATGACCGCAGCACGCCGGATATTGACCACGGAGCGTCACCAGCAGGCCGCGCGCTGCGCCGCACAACAGAATGTGCACGAGGCTCTGCCTATACTCCCCTCGACCGCCCGCTCCGGACGGCCATTACAACCATGGGGAGGCTCCGATGCTGCAGCAGTATGGCTGGTGGATCGTGCTCGCGTGTGCGGTGGTGGCAGTTTTGTATGGCGCCTTGTCGGCACGCTGGGTTCTCGCGCGCTCGCCGGGCAATGCACGGATGCAGGAGATCGCCACGGCGATACAGGAAGGTGCGCGCGCCTACCTCAATCGCCAGTACGGCACGATCGCGCTGGTAGGCGCAGCCTTGTTCCTGCTGATCGGCTTCTTCCTCTCCTGGGCTACCGCGGGCGGCTTCCTGATCGGCGCGGTGCTCTCGGGCGCAGCCGGCTACATCGGCATGAACGTGTCGGTACGCGCCAACGTACGTACCGCCGAAGCGGCGCGGCAGGGCCTTGGTCCGGCGATGGACGTGGCTTTCCGCGGCGGCGCGATCACCGGCATGCTGGTGGTGGGCCTGGCGTTGCTGGGCGTGGCCGGTTACTGGCTGATCCTCGAACGCAGCGGCGTGGTCGGCGAAAAGGCGCTGCACGCGCTGGTGGGCCTGGCCTTCGGCTCCTCGCTGATCTCGATCTTCGCGCGCCTGGGCGGCGGCATCTTCACCAAGGGCGCCGACGTCGGCGCCGACCTGGTCGGCAAGGTGGAGGCCGGCATCCCCGAGGACGACCCGCGCAACCCGGCGGTGATCGCCGACAACGTGGGCGACAACGTGGGCGACTGCGCCGGCATGGCGGCCGACCTGTTCGAGACCTACGCGGTGACGGTGATCGCGACCATGCTGCTCGGTGGCCTCACGCTGACCGACGCCGGCACCACCGCCGTGCTGTATCCGCTGCTGCTGGGCGGGGTCTCCATCATCGCCTCGATCATCGGCACGCTGTTCGTGCGGGTGAAGCCCGGCGGTTCGATCATGGGCGCGCTGTACAAGGGCGTGGCGGTGTCGGGCGTGCTCGCGGCGGCGGCGTTCTGGCCGATCACCATGCAGCTGATGGGCGGCTTCAGCTACGGCGCGGTGAATCTCTGGATTTGCGCGCTGATCGGCCTGGTGCTCACCGGCGCCATCGTCTGGATCACCGAGTACTACACCGGCACCGGCTACAAGCCGGTCAAGCACATCGCGCAGGCCTCCACCACCGGTCACGGCACCAACATCATCGCGGGCCTCGGCGTGTCTATGAAGGCCACCGGCCTGCCGGTGGTGGCGATCTGCATCGCGATCTGGGGCGCCTACGAACACGGCGGCCTGTACGGCATCGCCATCGCGGCGACCTCGATGCTGTCGATGGCCGGCATGATCGTGGCACTGGACGCCTACGGCCCGATCACCGACAACGCCGGCGGCATCGCCGAAATGGCCGACCTGCCGCCGGAAGTGCGCGGGGTCACCGACCCGCTGGATGCGGTGGGCAACACCACCAAGGCGGTGACCAAGGGCTACGCGATCGGCTCGGCCGCCCTTGCCGCGCTCGTGCTGTTCGCCGACTACACGCACAACCTCGCGGTTAACCACCCGGACATCACCTACAGCTTCGACCTCTCCGACCACATGGTGATCATCGGCCTGCTGATCGGTGGCCTGATCCCCTACCTGTTCGGCGCGATGGCGATGGAGGCGGTCGGCCGCGCCGCGGGCGCCGTGGTGGAAGAGGTGCGCCGCCAGTTCCGCGACATCGTCGGCATCATGGATGGCACCGGCAAGCCGCAGTACGACAAGGCGGTGGACATGCTCACCAAGTCGGCGATCCGCGAGATGATCGTGCCCTCGCTGCTACCGGTGGTCGTGCCCATCGTGGTGGGCCTGCTGCTGGGGCCGAAGGCGCTGGGTGGCGTGCTGATCGGCACCATCGTCACCGGCCTGTTCGTGGCGATCTCGATGACCACCGGCGGCGGCGCCTGGGACAACGCCAAGAAGTACATCGAGGACGGCCACCACGGCGGCAAGGGTTCGGAGGCGCACAAGGCCGCCGTCACCGGCGACACCGTGGGCGATCCCTACAAGGACACCGCCGGCCCTGCGGTGAACCCGCTGATCAAGATCATCAACATCGTGGCGCTGCTGATCATCCCGCTGCTGCACTGAGCGTCCCGCCACGACGACAGGCCCCGCTCGCGGGGCCTGTCGCTTTTCGGGCCCCTGACTTCAGCCACAGGCGTGCGCCGCGCCGCACGGCCAGACTCGGGCCTTCGCGGCAACCCAGCGACGATCCGACCAGGAGCTTCCATGACTAGCAAGACTTCCCGCTGGCTGGCGCTTGCGCTGGGCGTCACACTGGGCGGCATGAATACCGCCCACGCCACGTCCGCCAAGACGCCCGCCAGCAAGGACGATCCCTACCTGTGGCTGGAGGCCACCCACGGTGCACGCGCGATGGATTGGGTCAAGCGGCAAAACGCGATCACGGAGAAGGCCTTCGCCAGCTCCCCGGAGTTCGACCGCACGCGCAACCAGGTCCTCGAGGTGCTCGACTCCGACGCGCGCATCCCCTACGTGAGCCGCATGGGCGAATACCTGTACAACTTCTGGCAGGACAAGGATCACCCACGCGGGCTCTGGCGGCGCACCACGCTGGACGAATACCGCAAGGCGGACCCGAAGTGGGAAACCGTGCTGGACGTGGATGCGTTGAACAAGGCCGAAGGCAAGCGCTGGGTGTTCAAGGGCGCACAGTGCCTGAGACCCGCCTACACGCGCTGCCTGCTCTCGCTGTCGCCCGACGGCGGCGACGCGGTGGAGGTGCGTGAGTTCGACACCCGCACCAAGTCCTTCGTCAAGGGCGGCTTCGAACTGCCGATCGCCAAGACCCAGGTCGGCTGGATCGACCAGGACCACATCTACGTCGGCACCGACTTCGGCCCCGGCTCGATGACCCGGTCCAGTTACCCGCGCATCGCCAAGGAATGGACGCGCGGCACGCCACTGGCCAGCGCGACCACCGTGTACGAAGGCAAGCCCGGCGATCTCGCGGTAAGCGCCTATCGCGACCTCACGCCCGGTTACGAGCGCGACTTCGTGCATGTGGCCACCGACTTCTTCCACGGCGAGACCTACCTGCGCAAGGACGGCAAGCTGGTGAAGCTCGACGTTCCCAGCGACGCCAGCCCCGATGCCCATCGCGAATGGCTGCTGGTGACGCTGCGCTCGCCGTGGACGGTGGGCGGCGCAACCTATCCCGGCGGCGCGCTGATCGCCACACGGTTCGACGACTTCATGGCTGGCAAGCGCACCTTCACCGTGCTGTTCCGGCCCGATGCGCATACCGCACTCTCCTATTACGCGTGGACGCGGCACCACCTCATCCTCGACGAACTGCACGACGTGCAAAGCAGGCTGGAGGTGCTCACTCCGCAGGCAGGCGAATGGCAGCGCGAGGCCATGCCGGGTGCTCCGGCGATGAGCACGGTGGACGTGGTCGATACCGATCCCGACCACAGCGACGAATACTGGCTCACCGTCACCGGCTTCCTCACCCCGCCCACGCTGGAACGCGGCGTGCTGGGCCAGGGCGCGGCGGAGGCGATCAAGCACCAGCCCGCCTTCTTCGATGCCTCCAGATTCAGCGTGAGCCAGCACTTCGCCACCTCGAAGGACGGTACCCGGGTGCCCTACTTCGAGATCGCGCCCAAGGACATGAAGCTCGACGGCAGCCACCGCACCCTGCTCTACGGCTACGGCGGCTTCGAGGTCTCGCTGCAGCCGTCCTACAGCGGCGCCATCGGTCGTGCCTGGCTGGACCGCGGCGGCGTGTACGTGATCGCCAACATCCGCGGCGGCGGCGAATACGGCCCGGCCTGGCACCAGGCCGCCCTGCAGGCCAACCGCCCGAAGGCGTACCAGGACTTTGCCGCGGTGGCGGCGGACCTGGTCAGGCGCGGCGTCACCTCCGCCCGCCACCTCGGCGCCGAAGGCGGCAGCAATGGCGGCCTGCTGATGGGCAACATGCTCACCCACTACCCGCAGCTGTTCGGCGCGATCGCCTGCGAAGTGCCGCTGCTCGACATGAAGCGCTACACCCACCTCGACGCCGGCGCCTCGTGGGTCGCGGAGTTCGGCAACCCCGACGACCCGGAGCAATGGGCCTTCATGAAGACCTTCTCGCCCTACCAGAACCTGCACAAGGGCATGCACTATCCGCCCGTGCTGTTCTACACCACCACCAGCGACGACCGCGTGGGCCCGGCGCAGGCGCGCAAGATGGCGGCCAAGATGGAGGGCATGGGCATCCCCAACGTGTGGTTCTACGAGAACCTCGAAGGTGGCCACGGCACCGGTGCGGACAACCGGCAGTCTGCCCACATGCACGCGATGGTGTACGACTTCCTGTGGAACACGTTGAGGTAAACCGCCACCGGGGTTCCAGGTCCCGTGAAGTAAGCTTGGGCCCATCCACGACCTGCCTCGCACCATGACCGCACGCACCGTCATCAGCCCCGAATTGCGCGAGTGGATACTCGCCACCAGCCGCGCCGGCCATGCCCCACGCACCGTGGTCGAACTGATGCGCTCGCATGGCTACGACCCGCGGCAAAGCCGCAGCGTGGTGGCCGAGGTGCTGAAGTTGCCGCTGGCGACCTTGCTTGCGGATGCCGATGCGCCACTCGTGCGTCGCACCAGGCATCCGGAGGCGCCGCTGGCGATGGCCGCAGATCGCGAGGTGCGCGTTTCGCTCAGCGTGACCAAGCCTGCGCTGCGCGTGCTCGACGGCCTGCTAACCGGCGAGGAATGCGACGAACTGGTGGCGCTGGCGCGGCCCCGACTGGCTCGCGCGCTCACCGTGGACGCCACCGGCAACCTGCAGGTCGACCACCGACGCACCAGTGCCGGCATGTTCTTCAAGCTGGGCGAACTGCCGCTGGTGGCGCAGCTCGAACAGCGCATCGCCGGGCTGCTCGAGATCCCGGTGAGCCACGGCGAAGGCCTGCAGATCCTGCACTACCTGCCCGGCCAGGAATACACGCCGCACTACGACTGGTTCGATCCGGAACAGCCCGGCTTCGCCGCCGTCACCGAACGCGGCGGCCAGCGCATCGCCAGCGTGGTGATGTACCTCAACACGCCCGAGGCCGGCGGCGGCACCGCCTTCCCGGCGGCCGGCCTCACGGTGACCGCACTGCGCGGTTCGGCCGTCTATTTCGCCTACGAAAGCGGCGACACCAGCTCGCTGCATGCCGGCCTGCCGGTGCTGGGCGGCGAGAAGTGGATCGCCACCAAGTGGCTGCGCGAGCGGCCATACTAGGGCGTTTCGACCCTATGTTCAGCGTTCGCTGACGCACTGCAGCAGCGTTTTGCCGTATCCTTGCGGGCTGACTTCCCCTGACTATCGCGCAAGGACATCCCATGGGTCTGCATCTGGTGCCCGCCGGCCGCAACGTGCCGGACGAAATCAACGTCATCATCGAAATCCCCAAGGATGCCGAGCCGGTCAAGTACGAGGTGGACAAGGACTCGGGCGCGATCTTCGTCGACCGCATCCTTTCCACGCCGATGCGCTACCCCTGCAACTACGGCTATGTGCCCGGCACGCTGGGTGGCGACGGCGATCCGCTGGACGCGGTGGTGATCCTGCCGCTGCCGCTGACCGTGGGCTCGGTGATCCGCTGTCGCCCGGTCGGCATGCTGAAGATGACCGACGAAGCCGGCAGCGACGAGAAGCTGGTGGTGATCCCCTCGCCCAAGGTCTTCCCGGGCTATGCCCACATCAGCGACATCAAGGGCGTCTCGCCGCACTGGCTGGAACGCATCGGCCACTTCTTCGAGCACTACAAGGACCTGGAGAAGGGCAAGTGGGTCAAGGTGGACGGTTGGGTCGGCGCCGACGAGGCCAAGGCCGAGATCCTCGCCGGCGTGGAGCGCTACAAGGGTTCCCAGGCCTGATCGCTGCGTATCGGAACGGCGCGCCGCTGCGAAGCGACGCGCCGTTTTTTTGTGCCCGCCAGCGATCCTTGTGCCCCGTCACTCGAGCTTCTCGCAGCCGTACCGTGCCGATCGCGACGCCCGCGCGCATCCTGCGCCGGGACGGCCACCTGGTGCCGGACGATGCACGTCTCCGCCATGGCGCTCCGCGAACGGCCACGCCCCGCACACGGGCATGGATCTATCCTTTGCTGCGTCGCCCATGGAGCCGAACCATGAAAGCCGTCGCCCTGACCCGTTACCTGCCGATCGACGATCCCGCGTCGCTGGTCGACACGGAGTTGCCGACACCCGTGCCCGGCGCGCACGACCTGCTGGTGCGCGTGGAAGCCGTGTCGGTGAACCCGGTCGATACCAAGATCCGCGCGCCCAAGCCGCAGGCGGAAGCGCAACCGAAGGTGCTCGGCTACGACGCGGCGGGCGTGGTCGAGGCCATCGGCGCCGGCGTGCAGGGATTCCGACCCGGTGATCGCGTGTACTACGCCGGCGACGTCACGCGCGCGGGCAGCAATGCCGAGTTCCAGCTGGTCGATGCCCGGCTGGCCGCGGCGATGCCGCGTTCGCTGGATTTCGCCGATGCCGCCGCGCTGCCGCTGGTGGCGATCACCGCGTGGGAGCTGCTGTTCCAGCGCATGCCGTTCGACAGCGAGCGCGGCGGCGAAGGCAGGTCGCTGCTGGTGATCGGCGGCGCGGGCGGCGTGGGTTCCATCGCGATCCAGCTGGCGCGTCGCGCGGGCTTCACCGTGATCGCCACCGCCTCGCGCGCGGAGAGCGCCGAGTGGTGCCGCGCGATGGGCGCGCAGCACGTGGCGGATCACCGCGAACCGTTGGCGCCGCAGCTGGCCGCGCTGGGTTTCGCACAGGTCGACGCCGCGCTCAACCTGGCCGATACCGACCGCTACTGGGAGGCGCTGGGCGAACTGCTGGCGCCACAGGGCCACGTCGGCCTGATCGTGGAGCCGAAGGGGGCACTGAAGATCGGCGACCCGTACAAGGCCAAGTGCATCGGCATCCATTGGGAATTCATGTTCGCACGCCCGCGCTTTCGCACCCCGGACATGGCCGAGCAGGGCCGCATCCTCGATCGCGTGGCGCAACTGATCGACGTCGGCGCATTGAAGGGTATCCGCCGCGACACACTCGCCCCGATCAATGCCGCGAACCTGCGCGAGGCGCATCGCCGGCTGGAGTCGGGCAGCAGCATCGGCAAGCTGGCGTTGCTCGGCTGGTGAAGCGACCGCACCCACGAAAAGGCCGGGCGAGGAACCTCACCCGGCCTTTTCATTGCCGCAGTTGCCAGTGCCGTCAGGCCTTGCGGTACACCTCGGCGCCCTGCGCGCGGAACTCGGCGGCCTTTTCGGCCATGCCCTCGACCAGCGCTTCGGATTCGCCAGTGCCGTGCTCGGCGGCGTAATCGCGCACGTCCTGGGTGATCTTCATCGAGCAGAACTTGGGGCCGCACATCGAGCAGAAGTGCGCGCTCTTGTGTGCTTCCTTGGGCAACGTCTCGTCATGGAATTCCTTGGCCTTCTCCGGATCGAGGCCGAGGTTGAACTGGTCGTCCCAGCGGAACTCGAAGCGCGCCTTGCTGAGCGCGTTGTCGCGCACCTGCGCACCCGGATGCCCCTTGGCGAGATCGGCCGCGTGTGCGGCGATCTTGTAGGCGATGATGCCGTCGCGTACGTCCTGCTTGTTCGGCAGGCCGAGGTGCTCCTTGGGCGTGACGTAGCAAAGCATGGCGGTGCCGAACCAGCCGATCATCGCCGCGCCGATCGCGCTGGTGATGTGGTCGTAGCCGGGCGCGATGTCGGTGGTGAGCGGCCCCAGCGTGTAGAACGGCGCCTCGCCGCACTTCTCCAGCTGGCGGTCCATGTTCTCCTTGATCAGCTGCATCGGCACGTGGCCGGGGCCCTCGATCATGGTCTGCACGTCGTGCTTCCACGCGATCTGGGTGAGCTCGCCCAGCGTGTCCAGCTCGCCGAACTGCGCGGCGTCGTTGGCGTCGGCCACGCAGCCGGGGCGCAGGCCGTCGCCGAGACTGAAGGACACGTCGTAGGCCTTCATGATCTCGCAGATGTCTTCGAAGTGCGTGTAGAGGAAGTTCTCCCTGTGGTGCGCCAGGCACCACTTCGCCATGATCGAGCCGCCACGCGAGACGATGCCGGTGACACGCTTCGCGGTGAGTGGCACGAAGCGCAGCAGCACACCGGCGTGGATGGTGAAGTAGTCCACGCCCTGCTCGGCCTGCTCGACCAGCGTGTCGCGGAACAGCTCCCAGGTCAGCTCCTCGGCCACGCCGCCGACCTTCTCCAGTGCCTGGTAGATCGGCACCGTGCCGATCGGCACCGGCGAGTTGCGCAGGATCCACTCGCGCGTCTCGTGGATGTGCTTGCCGGTGGACAGGTCCATCACCGTGTCACCGCCCCAGCGGATCGACCACACCATCTTCTCGACTTCCTCGGCGATCGACGAGGTGACGGCGGAGTTGCCGATGTTCGCGTTGATCTTGGTGAGGAAGTTGCGGCCGATGATCATCGGCTCGCTTTCCGGGTGGTTGATGTTGGCGGGGATGATGGCGCGGCCGCGCGCCACTTCGTCGCGTACGAATTCCGGCGTGATGATGCGCGGGATCGCGGCGCCGAAGGACTGCCCGGGATGCTGCACGCGCAATGCGCTGTCGCCCAGCGCCTCGATGCGCTGGTTCTCGCGGATCGCGATGTATTCCATTTCCGGCGTCACGATGCCGCGGCGCGCGTAATGCATCTGGGTAACGTTGGCACCGGTCTTCGCGCGACGCGGCGTGGGCAGCTGCGGGAAGCGGATCGCAGCCAGTTCCGGCGCACTCGCATGGCGACGGCCGAATTCGGAGCTGCGCCCGTCCAGCGCTTCGGTGTCGCCGCGTTCGGCGATCCAGGCTGCACGCAGGGCGGGCAGGCCAGCGGCCAGGTCGACGCGGTAGCCGGGATCGGTGTACGGGCCAGAGGTGTCGTAGACGGTGATCGCGGGATTCTTCTCCACGCCGAACATCGCCGGGGTGTCGGCCTGCGCGATCTCGCGCAGCGGCACGCGAAGGTCGGCACGGCTGCCCTGCGCGTGGATCTTGCGCGATCCGGGAATCGGCCGCGTCACGGCGGCGGAGAGTTCCTGCGCGGCGCGCGCGAGGTCGGACGGCAAGGCATTCATCAGGTTGACTCCGGCTTGGACAGGCTTCATTTGAAAAGTCCGCACAAGGATGTGCGGAATCCCGCGAATGGATTCGCATGGAGTGACAAAAGCGGCGGCGCCAGGCGCACGACGAGCCGTCCACCGTGCGGCGAAGCTCCCTCCACCGGTGCTAACCGGATCAGGTTCGAAGGGACTCTCTCAGCCGGCCGTTGCGCCGGCACCCCCGCTTCTCGAGCGGCTATTCAAGCACGAAGCGGGGTTGGGCCGCGAGTGCGGCCCGGGCCTCAGCGCGGCAGGTAGGCGCGCAGGAAGGTGGCCACGCCAGCGCGCGCCGTGGCCTCGATCTCGATGGCATAGCTCTCGCTGCAATCCACGCAGCCGAACATGCGGCGCATGAACAGGTCGCCCTTGATGAGCGCGAAGAACTGCACACAGGCGCGCGGCACGTCGTCGATGGCGAGCTGGCCCGCATCCACCGCGCGCTGCAGCAGGCGTTCCATCAGGCCGTGCGTGCGCAGGGTGCCTTCCTCCCATAGCAAGCGGCCGAAGCGCGGGTTGCCCTGGCGGCAATCGCCGAGGATGGCGCGGAAGGTGCCCACGGTCTCGGCGTCACAGTCGAGCCGCGCATGGATCAGCGCCACGCGCAGCAGGATCTGCTCGATCGTGGCGTGGCCGTCGTAGTCGTAGGTGTTCTCGGGCAGCAGATCCTCGACGCGCGCGCGGATCACCTCGCGGAACAGGTTGTCCTTGTCGCCGAAGTGGCTGTAGACGGTGAGCTTGGAGACGCCGGCCTCGGCCGCGATGGCATCCATGCTGGTGCCGGCGAAGGCGTTGCGGATGAACAGCGCCTTGGCCGCCGCGAGGATCGCCGCGCGTTTCTCAAGGTCCTTCGGTCGCCCCGGCCCCTGCGACCTGACCGGCGAGATGCTGCTCATGACTACGCCTTCCCAAAGCAATGCGAGAACTTTATTATACGCACTGGTTTACTTATTTCCAGCGCGCAACAGGCAAAGTGTCCGCGGACATCGCTGCAAACATGACTTACGTCAACGCATCGCGGTGACTTCCGGCACTTAGTTGCATGGCGTGCGGGCCGCACTCTAGTCATTGTCGAGGCGAGGCCAAGCCCTTATCCTTTCTGGTCTTTTTTCGACACTTACGGAACCTTGGCAGACATGGCGATGAACTTCGAACAGGCGCGGGCGAACATGGTCGAGAACCAGGTGCGTCCGTGGGAGGTGCTGGACGGTCGCGTGCTGGATACGCTGGGCCGCGTGCGGCGCGAGGACTTCGTGGCGCCCGAGCATCGCCAACTCGCCTTTGCCGACCTGTGCCTGCCGCTGGGCCATGGCGAGGTGATGATGAAGCCCGTGCTGGAAGGCCGCATGCTGCAGGCGCTGGATCTGCAGGGCAACGAGCGCGTGCTGGAAATCGGCACCGGATCCGGCTTCTTCACCGCCTGCCTTGCCGGCCTCGCCGCCGAGGTGGTCAGCGTGGACATCCACGCCGACTTCACCGCCGCCGCCGGCCAGCGTCTGCGGGCCGCGGGCGTGACCAACGTAAAACTGCATACCGGCGAAGCCGTCAACGACTGGCAGCCGGAGGGCCAGTTCGACGTGGTGGTCGCCACCGGTGCCGTGGCCGAGGTGCCGCCGCGCTGGATGGGCTGGCTGAAGCCGGGCGGCCGCCTGCTGGCGATCCGTGGCGAATCCCCCGTGCAGAAGGTGACGCTGATCACCCATGAGCGCGAGGAAGCCCTGCTCGAAACCGATCTGCCCTACCTCGTGCACGCCGCGCCGTTGCAGCGCTTCGCGCTCTGAGACCCATTGCCCCCTCCGATCCCCACGAGGCACCTCATGCGTTTGAAGTCGCTCACCCTGGCACTGGCACTGGCTGCCATCTCGCTGCCCAGCCATGGCGAAGACCTGCTCGATGCCTACCGCGACGCGCGCGCCAACGACCCGGTGCTGGCGCAGGCCGACGCCACCCGTCTCGCCACCGGCGAAGGCGTCAACCAGGCGCGGGCGCTGCTGTTGCCGCAGATCAACGGCAGCCTCTCGCTCAGCCAGGCCAGTGGCGGTGGCAGCGGCCGCGTGCAGGATCCGAACAACCCCACCCAGTTCATCAGCACCAGCACGTTCGGCCACAGCCGCACGCGCAGCCTCAGCGCGGATCTCAGCCAGACCGTGTTCGACTTCTCGAAGTACGCCAACCTCAAGTCGGCGCACGCTTCGGCGAACGCACAGGACGAGACCTACCAGGCTGCCCTGCAGAACTTGTTCGTGCGCGTGGCCTCGGCCTACTTCACCGTGCTCAACGACGAGGACCAGCTGACCTACGCCAAGGCCAACGAGGACTCGTACAAGCAGCAGTACGACCAGGCTGTTGCACGCTTCAAGGCCGGCCTGTCGGCGATCACCGACGAGTACCAGGCCAAGAGCTACTACGAGGGCGCCAAGGCCCAGACCATCGCGGCGCAGAACACGCTGGACAATGACCGCGAGGTGCTCAGCCAGATCACCGGCAAGCCCACCGGCACGCTCAAGAAGCTGCGCGACAACCTGCCGATGGGGTTGCCCGATCCCGCCGATCCGAACGCATGGGTGCGGCAGGCGCTGACCAACAACCCCAGCCTGCTGGCACAGGTGCAGAACGTGAAGGCTGCCGACGAAAACGTCACCGCGGCGCGCTCCGGCCATCTGCCCACGATCACCGCCAGCGTGAGCTACGGCAAGAGCTCGAGCTGGTACCAGAACGCAGCGATCCATTCCAACATCCCGTCGCAGACCACGATCGGGTTGACGCTCAACGTGCCGATCTTCTCCGGCGGCCTCACCCAGTCCAAGGTGCGCCAGTCGATCTACAACCGCGACGCCGCGCAGGACTCGATGGAAATCGAACGCCGCCAGGTAAAGGCGAACACGCTGAATTACTACCGCTCGGTGCTGGCCGGCATCAGCCAGGTGCGGTCGGGCAAGGCCGCGGTGGAATCCGCGCAGAAGGCGCTGGACGCCACCCGCGCCGGTTTCGACGTGGGCACGCAGACGATGGTCAACGTACTGCTGGCGATCCAGACCCTGACCCAGGCGGAGAGCAGCTATTCGCAGTCGCGCCACCAGCTGGTGCTGAACCGCCTGCTGTTGAAGCAGAGCGCCGGCAGCGCCAGCCTCGAGGACCTGCAGAACATCAACGCCCTCCTGCAGTAGGCGGCGCCGCGACCACGGGACGAAGGCCGGGCTTGCCCGGCCTTCGTCGTTTCACCCCTGCAGCTGCGTGGCGATCAACCGCATCAATCGCCCCACGGCACCGCGTTCGCGCTCGAACACCTGCTGTGCGCCCTGCCCCATCGCGCGGCGCCGCTGGTCGTCGCACAGCAGCTGCAGCACGGCGTCGGCCAGCGCTGCGCTGTCCGGCACGCGCAGCGCGCCACCCTGCTCGATCAGGCTGGCGGTGATTTCCTCGAAATTGAAGGTATGCGGCCCCACCAGCACCGGCGTTCCCAGCGACGCCGGCTCCAGCACATTGTGGCCGCCGATCGGCACCAGGCTGCCGCCCACGAAGGCCAACCCCGCCGCCGCGTAGAACGGCATCAACTGGCCCATCGCATCGATCAGGAACACCTGCGTCGCGGGCGCCGCACCGCCGTCGGCACCATAGGTGGCGGTGCTGAATCCCTGGCTGCGCACGGCCTGTTCCACGGGACGGAAGCGCTCCGGATGGCGCGGCGCAATCAACAGCAAGGCATCCGGCAATCGCCGCAGCACCGCCATGTGCGCTTCCAGCACCGCCTGCTCCTCGCCCTCATGGGTGCTGGCGGCGATCCACACCGGTCGCCGCGCGCCCCAACGCTCGCGCAACAGCATGCCGTTCGACAATGCGTCCTGCGGTACCGGCATGTCGTACTTCAAGTTGCCGCAGACCAGTACGCGCGCCGCCGGCGCGCCGATCAGGCGATAGCGCGCGGCATCGCTCTGCGACTGCGCGGCGATCAGGTTCACGCAGCCCAGCGCTGCGCGCACCATGCCGCGCAGCGGCCGCGGCCGATAGCCGCGCACCGAGCGCTCGGACAGTCGCGCGTTGACGATCATCAACGGCACGCCGCGACGCTTGCAGGCGAAGTACAGGTTCGGCCAGATCTCAGTCTCCACGATCAGCCCCAGCCGCGGACGCACCCTGGAGAGAAAGCGGTTCACCGCGAACGGCAGGTCGTACGGCAGGTAGATGTGGAACACGCCGTCGCCGAACAGCTGCCGCACGCGGGCGGTGCCGGTGGGCGTCACCGTGGTCATCACCAGCGGCGCATCGGGGTAGTCGCGCTTGAGTGCCTTTATCAGGGGCTCGGCCGCGTTCACCTCGCCCACCGACACCGCATGCACCCACAGGCTGTCGCGCAGGTCTGGCGGCGCCTTGAAGAAGCCGAACCGCTCGGCCCAGCGCCAGTAGTACGGACGCGAGCGGAACCCGCGCAGCGCCAGTCGCAGCACGATCAGCGGCGTCACCAGGTACATCGCGAAGGTGTAGAGGAAGCGCAAGGCGGACTCCGGAGGCAGCGCCCGAGTATACGGGCCGCCGCCGGCGGTCCATTACAATTCGCCGATGCCCGGCACTCCCCGCCCCGACTTCCAGCGTCGCCTGCTCGCCCCTCGCCACTGGCCGGCATGGATCGGCGTCGCCACGATCAAGCTGGTGGCGCTGCTTCCCTATCCCGTCTGGACCGCGCTGGGCCGCGCGCTGGGGGCGCTGATCGCCCGGATACCCTCCGCGCGGCGACCGGTGGCACGGACCAACATCGCGCTGTGCTTTCCCGAACTCGACGCCGGCTCACAGGCCGCCCTGCTCGATGCCCATCTGCGCGACCTCGGCCTGATGCTGATGGAATTCGCGCTGGGTTGGCTCGGCTCCGATCGCGCCATCGAACGCGTGCCGGTGACGATCGAAGGCCTGGAGCATCTCGAGGCCGCCCGCGCGCAAGGTCGCGGCGTGCTGCTGGTGGGCGGGCATTTCTCGCACCTCGAACTGTGCGCACGGCTGGTGTCGCGGCGCATCCGCATCGCGGGCATGTACCGCAGGATGGATTCGGCGGTGTTCGAATGGACGGTGCTGCGCGCACGGCTGGGCTACGCCGATGCGATGTTCGACAAGGACGACATCCGCGGCACGGTGAAATACCTGCGCAGCGGCGGCACGCTGTGGTACGCACCCGACCAGGACATGCGCAGCAAGGACAGCGTGTTCGTGCCGTTCTTCGGCGTGCCGGCGGCCACCATCACCGCCACCCATCACCTGGCGCGCATGTCCGGCGCCGCGGTCATTCCGTTCTTCCATCGCCGCCTACCCGGTGGCCGCGGTTACGCATTGCGCCTCGGCGCGCCGCTCGACGGCTTCCCCGGGACGAGCGCGGAGGACGACACCGTGCGCGTCAACGCCTGCATCGAGCAGATGGTGCGGGAGGCGCCGGAGCAGTACCTGTGGGTGCACAAGCGCTTCAAGACCCGACCGCCCGGCCTGCCGCCGGTGTACTGACGCGCCGGATGCCTGACCAACGCGCCGGTGTCGACACACCCGATCAACGCCGGTGAAAGCTGGCGCAAAGAGGACGCTCGCATCATGCGCGCCATGCCCATACCGATCCTGATGTACCACAACATCGCGCCGGCCCCGCGCGAGCTGAAGCGCTGGCGCAGCCTGTACGTGCATCCGCGTTCCTTCGCACGGCAGATGGCGCTGCTGAAGCGGCTCGGTTACCGCGGCCTGTCGATGAGCGCCGCGATGCCGTATCTGCGCGGCGAGCAACAAGGCCGGGTCGTGGCGATCACGCTGGACGACGGTTACCTGGACAACCTCGAGAATGCGCTGCCGGTCCTGCAGCGCCACGGCTTCAGCGCCACCTGTTACGCGGTGAGCGGTGCGCTGGGTCGCTGCAACGACTGGGATGCCGCCAAGCTCGGCGTGCGCAAGCCGATGATGGACGTCACCCAACTGCGCGCATGGCACGCAGGCGGCATGGAGGTGGGGGCGCATACCCGCACGCATCCACGCCTCAGCCAGTGCAGCGACGCGCAACTGCGCGACGAGATCGCCGGCAACAAGGCCGAGCTGGAAGACGCGATCGGAGCGGCGGTGCCGCAGTTCTGCTACCCCTACGGCGACCACGACGACCGCGTGGTCGCCGCCACGCGCGAAGCCGGTTACACGGCGGCGACCACGATCCGGCGAGGTCGCGCGCGCGCGGGCGACGATCTGTGGCGACTGCCCCGCGTGGCGGTCGCGCGCAGCCACCTCCTGCCGCAGTTCGCCTGGCGCGCGCTCACCGGCTACGAGGATCGCCACGGATGAAGTTCCTGTTCGTGGGAACCAGCCGTGAAAACGGCGGCGCCGAGGCACACTTCGTCACCTTGACGCTGGCCCTGGCCAAGGCCGGCCATACCGTCGAGGCGGTGGTACATCCCGGCGCGCCGCTGGCACAGGCATTGGCGGACACCGCGCTGCGGCTGCACCCGGGCCGTTTCCGCAACGTCTTCGACCTGCGCGGCTACCGCGCCACCCTCGCCGCCGCGCGTCGGCTGAAGCCCGACTGGCTGGTCGGCGATTTCGGCAAGGAATACTGGCCGCTGATCCTGATCG
>JAJZET010000002.1 GCA_021805685.1 Pseudomonadota bacterium | reverse complement strand
CGCGGGACATTGTTCCATGCCTGCTGCCGCACCATCCCCAGCCACAACCGCCGCGTCGCAGCCGAGCCGCTACACTTGGAGGCTGGCAACTCAGCGACGTGGGCATCGAATCATGAGCAAGCAGATCATCGCCCTGGTGGGCGTACCCACCGATATCGGCGCCGGCCATCGCGGCGCCTCGATGGGGCCGGAGGCGCTGCGCGTGGCGCAGATTGCCGAGAAGCTGCGCGCGCGCGGACTGGAAGTGGTCGATCGCGGCAACCTGCATGGCCCGCACAATCCATGGCTGCCGCCGGTGAACGGCTATCGCCATCTCGACGAGGTGGTGGCGTGGAACCAGGCGACGCACGCGGCGATCCACGAGGAGCTGACGCACGGCCGGCTGCCGATCATGCTGGGCGGCGACCACTGTCTCGCGATCGGCTCGATCAGCGCGGTGGGGCGGTATTGCCGCGAGCGCGGCCGCAAGCTACGCGTGCTGTGGCTGGACGCGCATGCCGACTTCAACACCGCCACCATCACGCCCTCGGGCAATATCCACGGCATGCCGGTGGCCTGCCTGTGCGGCAACGGCCCGGCGGAACTGGTGCAGATCGGCGGCCACGTGCCGGCAACCTCGCCCGAGGTGTTCCGCCAGATCGGCATCCGTTCGGTGGACGAGGGCGAGAAGCGCCTGGTGCGCGAGGCACAGGTCGCCGTGCACGACATGCGCAGCATCGACGAGGTGGGCATGCGCGCGACGATGGAAGCGGCGCTCGCCGGCATCGACGACGACACCCACCTGCACGTGAGCTTCGACGTGGACTTCCTCGATCCCAGCATCGCGCCCGGCGTGGGCACCACCGTGCGCGGCGGCCCGAACTACCGCGAGGCGCAGCTGTGCATGGAGATGATCGCCGACAGCGGCAAGCTCGGCTCGCTCGACATCGTCGAGCTCAACCCCGCGTTCGACAAGCGCAACCAGACCGCGAAGCTCGCGGTGGACCTGGTCGAGTCGCTGTTCGGCAAGTCCACCCTGTTGCGCTGAGCACGCCACCCAACGACACCGAGCCATGCAAACCCGAGTCCTCACCGGCATCACCACCACCGGCACCCCGCACCTGGGCAACTACGTGGGCGCGATCCGCCCGGCGATCGCCGCCAGCCGCCGCGCGGACGTGGATGCGTTCTTCTTCCTGGCCGACTACCACGCGCTGATCAAGAGCGACGACGCCGCGCGCATCGAGCGTTCGCGGCTGGAGATCGCGGCGACCTGGCTGGCCGCCGGGCTGGATCCCGCGCGCGTCACCTTCTACCGCCAGTCGGACATCCCGGAGATCCCCGAGCTGACCTGGTTCCTCACCTGCGTCACCGCCAAGGGCCTGCTCAACCGCGCGCATGCCTACAAGGCCGCGGTGGACCGCAACGGCGAGATCGGCGAGGACCCCGACGCGGGCGTCACCGCTGGCCTGTACATGTATCCGGTGCTGATGGCTGCCGACATCCTCGCCTTCGACGCGCACAAGGTGCCGGTGGGCCGCGACCAGATCCAGCACATCGAGATGGCGCGCGACATCGGCCAGCGCTTCAACCACATCTACGGCCGCGACTTCTTCGTGCTGCCCGAAGTGGTGATCGAGGAGCAGGTGGCCACCTTGCCCGGCCTGGACGGCCGCAAGATGTCCAAGAGCTACGACAACACCGTGCCGCTGTTTGCCGGCGGCGCGAAGGCGCTGCGCGAAGCGATCATGCGCATCGTCACCGACTCGCGCGCGCCGGGCGAGCCGAAGGATCCGGACAGCTCGTCGCTCTACACCATCTTCCGCGCCTTCGCCGACGAGACCGAAAGCGCGGCGTTCCGCCAGTCGCTGCTCGACGGCATCGGCTGGGGCGAGGCCAAGCAGCGCCTGTTCGAACGCATCGAGACCGACGTGGCGCCGATGCGCGAGCGCTACGAAACACTGATCGCCAAGCCCGACGAGATCGAGGCGATCCTGCGCGAAGGCGCTGCCAAGGCGCGCGCCATCGCCACGCCCAAGCTCGCCGCGATCCGCGACGCCATCGGCCTGCGCGCGATGGTCGCGGCGCCTGCCGCCAGGCCGAACAAGCCGGCCACGGCGAAGACCGGCAAGGCACCGCGCTTCGCCAGCTTCCGCGACGGCGATGCCGGCTTCCGTTTCCGCCTGTTCGCCGCCGACGGCGAGGAACTGCTGCTCTCGATGCCGTTCGCCGATCCCAAGGCCGCCGGCGCGCTGCAACAGCGCCTGCGCACGCTGGGCGGCGATGCCTCGCTACGCGAGGACGGCGATGCGCTGGTGCTGGAGCTGGACGGCGCCGTGGTCGCCCGCTCGGCGCAGGCCGGCGACGCCATGCTCGGCCGCGTGCGCGAAGCGCTGCAACAGCTGGCCGCACAGGACTGACGGGACAGCTGATGCGCTACCTCGCCCTGCTGCTGCTCGCCCCGTGGCTGCTGATCCTCGGCTGGGCCTACGCGAGCTATCCGAAGTCGATGCCGCGCACGCCGGCGCGGCGGCTGTTCGATGCGCTGGTACTGCTGCTCGCCTTCGGCGCCACGATCTACGCTGGCCTGTTTGGCTACGACGCGGTGCGATTGCCACCGCCAGACCCGGCCGGGCTGCGCGGCAGCGGCGCGATCTGGCAGCAGGTGCTGCCCGCGCTGTGCGGCTACGGCGCCTTCGCCGGCGTGCTGGTACTCGCACTGCTGCTGCGCGCACGACTGTGGCGCCGCCTGCCCGAGGCATCACAGCCGGAAGCGTGACTTCCGGCCGTCGCGGACATCCAAACCCCTGGCGCAAGCTGAGCATCTGATGACCGGGCGAATCCTTCGCCCGGCGCGCGCATCCCCCAGCGCGCCCCACCGATGCGGACTCCCTCGACATGCGCCTGGCATGCCTGCTTTTGCTCGCCCTCGTTTCGCTGTCGTCGCCGGCCCTCGCGGTGACGATGGATGGCCATATCCATCCGGCCGAGTGGCGGGGTGCGCTGCACATCACCGATTTCCGGCAGACCCAGCCGCTTACCGGCAAGCCGGCCACGCTGCCCACCGAGGCCTGGGTGCTGGCCACGCCGCAGGGTTTGGCGGTGGCGTTCCGCTGCACCCAGCCGCCCGGCGTGCCGCGCAGCACCGAGCAGGTGCAGCGCGACTTCGAGGATCCGGTGGACCGGGTGAACCTGATCGTCGACTTCAACGGCGACGGCCGCACCGGCTACAACTTCACGGTCAGCTACAGCGGCGGCGTCTACGACGCCGTGGTCACCAACGAAAGTGACTTCAACAAGGACTGGGACGGGCTCTGGCAATCCGCGGTGAGCCACGACGCACAAGGCTGGACGGCGGAGATCCTGGTGCCCTGGTACACCGCGCCGATGCGCCACGGCCACGATGGCAAGCGCGTCGTCGGCCTCTACCTGGATCGCGTGGTGGCCGCCACCGGCGAGCGCGACGCGTGGCCGGTGGCCAGCTACCAGCGCGCCCGCTTCCTGTCCGATTTCCGGCGCGTCAAGCTCGCGCATGCGCCACGGCCACGATGGCAAGCGCGTCGTCGGCCTCTACCTGGATCGCGTGGTGGCCGCCACCGGCGAGCGCGACGCATGGCCGGTGGCCAGCTACCAGCGCGCCCGCTTCCTGTCCGATTTCCGGCGCGTCAAGCTCGCGCGGTACCACCAATCCCTGCTTGCGGTCACGCCCTACGTGTCGGGCGTGTACGACAACGTCCACGGGCGCAGCCGGCTCACCGAGGGAGCCGACATCTTCTGGAAGCCGAACGGCCAGTTCCAGCTGACTGCCACCCTGAACCCGGACTTCGGCGAGGTGGAAAGCGACGACCTGGTGGTGAATTTCGGCGCCACCGAGACCTACTACAGCGACAAGCGGCCGTTCTTCACCGAGAACCAGGGCATCTTCGACTTCGGCCTGCTCGACGACAACAGCCAGCTGGTCTACACGCGCCGCGTCGGCGGGCCGGCGGACGACGGCCACGGCGTGAGCAGCATCAACGGCGCGGTGAAGCTCAACGGCAGCGTGGGCGGCACCAGCTACGGCCTGCTCGCTGCCGACGAGGCCGGCGCGGACGGGCGCCGGTTCAGTGCCGCGCGGCTGGTCCACGACTTCGGCACGCAGAGCCTCGGCCTGATGCTGACCGACGTCGACCATCCCTGGCTCGGCCGCGATGCGCGCGTGGTCGGGATCGACGACCACTGGCATCCCACCGCCCGCGTCACCGTGGCGGCCAACGTGGTCGGCAGCGACATCGCGCAGGACGGCCGGCATGCCCGCGGCAGCGGCGCCACCCTGCTGGTCGACGCCGACCACGGCGGCGGCTGGCGCGAACAGTGGGCGGCGATGCACTTCAACCGGGGCTTGCAGGTCAACGACTTCGGCTACCTCGCGCGCAACGACCTGAACTACGCGCACTGGGAGGTGCGCAAGCGCGACACCGACCTGCCGGCGGACTCGATCTACAACTCGCACGACTGGCACGTGCGCGTGGACGCGCTGGACGACACGCGCGGGCTGAACCTGCGGCGGCAGTTCCGGGTGCTGCGCGACAGCAGCCTGCGCAACGGCGCCACCGAAGAGGTGCAGCTCAACGTCAACAGTGCGGCATGGGACGACCTGCTCACCCGCGGCCACGGCGCGCTGTTCCTGCCGCCAACCTTCGATCTGTTCTACAAGTACATCACGCCGCGGCATGGCGCGCTGGCGTACAAGCTGGTCGCGGAATCGCTGAGCGGCGGATTGGCCGGTAACCGCAGCGTCGGCTACGACGTGGAGTTCATCCCGACGCTCTATCTCGGCGACAGCTTCAACCTGTATGCCGGCCCGTACTACGAGCACCAGCCCGACTGGCTGGTGTGGCAACACGACAACCTGATCGGCCGCTTCGACGAGCACACGCTCGAACTGCTGGCCGGGTTCGACTGGAGCATCGGCAGCCGGCAGGAGCTGCGCATGAAGCTGGAAGGTCTCGGGCTGGATGCGCACATCCGCGGAGCCTACCGCGTCGCTGCCAATGGCCGCGCGGTCGCCTGCAACGATCCGGTGGGCAACCTGGGCGTGCGCAACATGGGGCTGCAGGTCCGCTATCGCTACCAGCTCGCGCCGTTGTCCTACCTGTACGTGGTGTATGCGCGCGGCGGCTACGTGATGGACGACTACGTGCAGGACAGCGGCGTGCGCAACATGTTCGAGCAGAGCTTCTCGCTGCGCAGCGACGAGCAACTGCTGGTCAAGCTGGACTACCGCTTCGACATCTGAGCCGGGTCAGTCCCGGCGGCGGGATACGGGCCGGACGCATCGCGTTGCCGATGCCTGGTGCAGAAGCGCTGCCTGCCGGGCGCTTCCATCACCCGCGTGCGCCCTACGGCAGGGCCGGACGGCATCACCCAAGCCATCGGCCGTGCAGTCAAGCACCGCGGCGCACAGGCGGCCGCGATGCTTGAGACGCCTCGCGAGGAACGGAGGCGCCCGGTCTGCGCCGGCGCGCGGGCCGGCGCATCCGTGCCGCCACTCAACGCGCCAGCGGCGCGATGCGCTGCTCGATCGCGCCGAAGATCGAGGCACCATGCGCGTCGGTGACCTCGATGCGCAGCGTGTCGCCGTACTTCAGGAACGGCGTCGCGGGCTTGCCGTCGCGCAGCGTCTCCACCGTGCGCTGCTCGGCGAGGCAGGAGGCGCCCTTGGAGGTGTCCTGGTTGGCGATGGTGCCGGAGCCGACCAAGGTGCCGGCAGTGAGCGGACGCGTCTTGGCCGCGTGCGCCACCAGCTGGGCGAAGCTGAACTGCATGTCCACGCCGCACTCCGCTTCGCCGAACCACTGGCCGTTGAGCCAGGTGCGCATCGGCAGGTGGAGCTTGTCGCCTTGCCAGGCGTCGCCCAGTTCGTCCGGCGTCACCAGCACCGGCGACAGCGCCGAGCGCGGCTTCGACTGCAGGAAGCCGAAGCCCTTGGCCAGCTCGCCCGGGATCAGCCCGCGCAGCGAGACGTCGTTGACCAGGCCGACCAGTTGGATGTGCCCGGCCGCCTCGGCGGGCGTGGCCGCCATCGGCACGTCGTCGGTGACCACCACGACCTCGGCCTCGAGGTCGATGCCGTAGTCCTCGCTGGGCACCACCACCGGATCGCGCGGGCCGAGGAAGCCGGCGCTGGTGGCCTGGTACATCAACGGATCGGTGTAGAACGATTCGGGCACCTCGGCGCCGCGCGCCTTGCGCACGCGCTCCACGTGCGGCAGGTAGGCCGAGCCATCGACGAACTCATAGGCACGCGGCAGCGGCGAGGCCAGCGCCGTCATGTCCAGCGCGAACGCGCCGGTGGCCTTGCCGGCGTTCAAGTCGTCGGACAAGGCATTCAAGCGGGGCGCCACGTTCGACCAGTCGTCCAGCGCCGCCTGCAGGGTGGCGGCGATGCCGGTGGCCTTCACCGCGATGCCGAGGTCTCGGCTGACCACGACCAGCGTGCCGTCGCGGCCGCCTTCCTTCAGGGAACCCAGTTTCATGTCTTGCTCCGCGGGCCGCGCTCGGCGGGCGGCCCTGATGTTTGGTTGATCCGGTGGCTCGTCTTTACTTGCCGCTGAAATGCTTGCGGATGCCCTGCCAGCATTCGTGGTAGTTGCCTTGCAGCTCCTTCGACTCCAGCGCCTGCCGGGTCGGATGGAGCACGCGGCGCGTCTCGAACATGAAGGCCATGGTGCCGGTGATCACGTCGGGCTGGGACAGGTCGCGCGTCGAGGCCTTCTCGTAGGTCGCCGCGTCCGGGCCGTGGCCGCTCATGCAATTGTGCAGCGAAGCGCCGCCCGGCACGAAGCCCTCGGCCTTGGCGTCGTAGGCGCCGGTGACCAGGCCCATGAACTCGCTGGCGATGTTGCGGTGGAACCACGGCGGGCGGAAGGTATGCTGCGCCACCAGCCAGCGCGGCGGGAAGATCACGAAGTCCAGGTTGCTCACGCCTGCGGTGTCGCTGGGCGAATGCAGCACTAGGAAGATGCTCGGGTCCGGGTGGTCGTAGCTGATCGAGCCGATCGTGTTGAAGCGGCGCAGGTCGTACTTGTACGGCGCGTAGTTGCCGTGCCAGCCGACCACGTCGAGCGGGGAATGGCCGATCTTCGCGCGCCACAGGTTGCCCTGGAACTTGGCCACCAGCTCGAAATCTCCCTCGACATCCTCGTACGCCGCCACCGGGGTAAGGAAGTCGCGTGGGTTGGCCAGGCCATTGCTGCCGATCGGGCCGAGGTCCGGCAGGCGCAGCAGCGCACCGAAGTTCTCGGCGATGTAGCCGCGCGCGGCGGTGTCCAGCAGCTCTACGCGGAAGCGCACGCCGCGCGGGATCACCGCGATCTCCAACGGCTCCAGCTCGATCGCGCCGAACTCGGTGGCCAGGCGCAGGCGCCCCTGCTGCGGCACGATCAGCAGCTCGCCGTCGGCGTCATAGAAATAGCGGTCCTGCATCGAGCGGTTCGCCGCATACAGGTGGATGCCGACGCCCGACTGCTCCGCCGCGCCGCCGTTGCCGGCCATGGTGACGATACCGTCGACGAAGTCGGTGGGCGCGGACGGCAGCGGCAGCGGATTCCAGCGCAGCTGGTTGGGACTGGCCGGCACCTCGTCGAAGCGGTTGTGGAAGCGTCCGGCCGCCATCGGCTCGAACGGCTGGTGCATCGCCGCCGGACGGATGCGGTACAGCCAGCTGCGCCGGTTGGCATGGCGCGGCGCGGTGAACGCGGTGCCGGACAGCTGCTCGGCGTACAGGCCATGCGCCGCCTGCTGCGGCGAGTTCTGCCCCTCCGGCAGCGTGCCGGGCATGGCCTCGGTGGCGAATTCGTTGGCGAAGCCGGTTTGGTAGTTCATGCGTCACTTTCCTGATCGGGTTCATGCGCGCCGGCAACATCACCGTTCGCGCTGAGCGTAGCTCGCGCAGCGGGCGCAGTCGAAGCGCCCTGGCGTGCGCGCTGATGCCTATGCCTGCCCTTGGCCAGGGTACTTACGGCGCCCCAGTCTCCGGCGATATACGCCAACTTCTTCGCGCGGCTCCAGCCTTTGAGCTTTCGCTCCATCGCCAGGGTACTTAAGGCGCCCCAGTCTCCGGCGATATACGCCAACTTCTTCGCGCGGCTCCAGCCTTTGAGCTTTCGCTCCATCGCCAGGGCTTCGATACGCGTTTCGAACGCTTCTGCGTGGATCAGCTTGAGAGGACGCCGCACTGCGGTATAGGCGCAACCCTTGCCTTCGTCGTGCTGCTCCATCCGCTTGTCCAGATTGTCCGTATGGCCGATGTAAAAACTACCGTCGGCGCATTCGAGGATATAGAGGACAAAATCCATTTACGCCTCTTGGCTTGGCCCTTCGACTTCGGCCCTCTGGGTCTACGCTTAGGGCGAACGGTGAGGAGGAAACCGTTCATCCCGAGCCCTTCGATCGGCTCAGGAAAGGCGAAGTCGAACGGCTCAGGCCTTTACAGCACCCCGCGCTTCATCTGGTCGCGCTCGATCGACTCGAACAGCGCCTGGAAGTTGCCTTCGCCGAAGCCCTCGTTGCCCTTGCGCTGGATGATCTCGAAGAAGATCGGGCCGATGTTGTTCTGCGTGAAGATCTGCAGCAGCTTGCGCTGCTTGGTCTCCGGATCGGCGTCGATCAGGATCTTGTTCCTGGCCAGGCGCGCCACGTCCTCGCCGTGGTTCGGGATGCGCTGGTCGATCACTTCGAAATAGGCGTCCGGCGTGTCGAGGAATTCCACGCCCTGCGCGCGCATCGCCTCCACCGTGTCGTAGATGTTGTCGGTGAACAGGGCGATGTGCTGGATGCCCTCGCCGTGGTAGGCGTCGAGGTACTCGTTGATCTGCGACTTGGGATCGCTCGACTCGTTGAGCGGGATGCGCACGATGCCGTCCGGCGCGGTCATCGCCTTGGACACCAGGCCGGTCTTGGCGCCCTTGATGTCGAAGTAGCGGATCTCGCGGAAGTTGAACAGGCGCTCGTAGTAGTCGGACCACTTCTGCATGTTGCCGAAGTAGAGGTTGTGCGTGAGGTGGTCGATGAAGGTGAGGCCGAAACCCTTCGGGTGCGGCTCGGCGCCCGGAACCGGTTCGTAGTCACCGTCGTAGATGCTGCCGTTGTCGCCGTAGCGGTCGACCAGGTACAGCATGCAGTCGCCGATGCCCTTCACTGCCGGGGCAGCCACCGCCTTGGAGCGCTCGGCCAGTTCGCCCACTGCCTCGCCGCCGTTGCCGAGCACGGTGGCACGCACTTCGTCGGCAGGCTTGCGGAAGCGGATGGCGAAGCCGGCGGCGCAGGGGCCGTGGATTTTGGCGAACTCGGCGGCATAGGAGTCCGGATCCTCGTTGACCAGCAGGTTCACGTCGCCCTGGCGGTACACGGTGATCGGACGGGCCTTGTGCCTGAGCACGGCGGTGAAGCCCATGCTGCGGAACAGCGCGTGCAACTCACTGGCGCGGCCGGCCGGCGCGGCGAATTCGACGAACTCGAAGCCGTTGATCCCCATCGGGTTCTCGAAGGTGGTGACCTGCATGCCGAGGTTGGGTTGGACTGTCATGCGATTTCTCCGACGGGCTACGATGGGGGAAGCTTTTGTAAAAAATGCAGCGATGGATGGCTGCCCATGTGATCTTCGTGGTCAGGCATGACCGCAAGAGCCACAC
>JAJZET010000061.1 GCA_021805685.1 Pseudomonadota bacterium | reverse complement strand
TGTACCTGCTGGTGTGCCTGTTCAGCTATGACGTCAGGGATCCCGGCTGGTCGAGCACCAGCGGGTCCGCGCACATCCACAACCTCGGCGGCGCGGTGGGCGCCTGGGTCGCCGACCTGTTGCGTTTCCTGTTCGGCGGCGTGGCGTATTTCTTCCCGCTGCTGCTGCTGTGGCTGGGCGTTCGGGTGCTGCGCCAGCGCGGCGTGCAACCCGTGCATCCCTGGGAGTCCTCGCTGCGCCTGGTCGGCGCGGTGTTCTTTTTCATCACGGCGCCCGGCCTGCTCCAGCTCAACTTTCCGCAAGGCGGAACCGGGTCGGCGCACGCCGGCGGGGTGATCGGCTGGGCGGTGGCGAGGGGCCTGCACGCCGCGTTCGGCGACAAGGGCGCGCCGCTGCTGCTGCTGGCGCTGTTCCTTGTCGCGGTGACGCTGGCCACCGGGCTGTCGTGGTTCAAGGTGATGGACTGGACCGGGCAGGCGACGTTGCGCCTGGTCGAATGGCTGCGCGGCAAGCTGCGCAAGGCACCCGAGGCGATCAAGGCGCAGCAGGCGCGCGCCGAGCGCGACGTGGCGAAGAAGGCCGATGCGGCGAAGCAGGCCAGGCGCGAGCCGGTGCGCATCGAGACGCCCCCGGCGCCGGTGGCCAAGAGCGAGCGCGCCAGGCTGGAAACGCAGATTCCGTTGTTCACCGGCGCCTCGCAACCGGGCGAGCTGCCGCCGTTGTCGCTGCTGGACGAGGCGCCGGAGCAGGGTCCGGGGTATTCGGAAGAAACGCTGGAGGTGCTGTCGCGCCAGGTCGAGCTGAAGCTCAAGGACTTCCGCATCGAGGCCAAGGTGGTGGGCGTGTATCCCGGCCCGGTGATCACCCGCTTCGAGCTGGAGCCGGCCCCCGGCATCCGCGGTTCGCAGGTGTCCAGCCTGGACAAGGACATCGCGCGCGGCCTGTCGGTGGTGAGCGTGCGCGTGGTGGACGTGATCCCCGGCAAGAACGTGATCGGCCTGGAGATCCCCAACACCAAGAAGCAGATCGTCTACCTGTCGGAGATCCTGCGCTCGGACAAGTACGACCAGACCAAGTCGCCGCTGGCGCTGGCGCTGGGCAAGGACATCGGCGGCCGCGCGGTGGTGGCGGACCTCGCCAAGATGCCGCACCTGCTGGTGGCCGGCACCACCGGCTCGGGCAAGTCGGTGGCGGTGAACGCGATGGTGCTGAGCCTGCTGTACAAGGCCAGCGCCAAGGACGTTCGCATGATCATGATCGACCCGAAGATGCTGGAGCTCTCGGTGTACGAGGGCATCCCGCACCTGCTGGCGCCGGTCGTGACGGACATGAAGGAAGCCGCCAACGCGCTGCGCTGGTGCGTGGCCGAGATGGAGCGCCGCTACAAGCTGATGGCCGCGGTGGGTGTGCGCAACCTCGGCGGCTTCAACAAGAAGGTGCGTGACGCCGAGAACGCCGGCCAGCCGCTGCTGGACCCGCTGTTCCGCCCCAATCCCGAGATGCCCAACCTGGCCGCGGAGCCGCTGGAGCCGCTGCCGTACATCGTGATCATCATCGACGAGTTCGCCGACATGATGATGATCGTCGGCAAGAAGGTCGAGGAGTTGATCGCCCGCCTGGCGCAGAAGGCGCGCGCCGCCGGCGTGCACCTGGTGCTGGCCACCCAGCGGCCTTCGGTGGACGTGATCACCGGCCTGATCAAGGCCAACATTCCCACCCGCATCGCGTTCCAGGTGTCGAGCAAGATCGACTCGCGCACGATTCTCGACCAGAGCGGCGCGGAGGCCTTGCTTGGCCACGGCGACATGCTCTACCTGCCGCCCGGCACCGCGATGCCCGAGCGCGTGCACGGCGCCTTCGTGGACGACCACGAGGTGC
The DNA here is from genome assembly GCA_021805685.1 of Pseudomonadota bacterium. GTDB lineage: Bacteria > Pseudomonadota > Gammaproteobacteria > Xanthomonadales > Rhodanobacteraceae > Rhodanobacter_A. Next base: position 7,871 of record JAJZET010000061.1, on the reverse strand, counting down.
ACAACGTGGTGAACTGGCTGCGGGCGCAGGGCGCGCCGCAGTACATCGAGGGCGTGCTGGAGGAAGTGCAGGCCACCGCCGACGGCAAGTTCATCAACGACTCCGGCCTGCCGCAGGAGGGCGAGGAGGGCGGCGATGCCGACGCCCAGCTCTACGACAAGGCCGTGGCCATCGTCACCCAGACCCGCCGCGCCTCGATCTCGGGCGTGCAGAGGCACTTGCGCATCGGCTACAACCGTGCCGCCCGGTTGATCGAGCAGATGGAGCAGGACGGCGTGGTCAGCGCCCCGCAGCACAACGGCAACCGCGAAGTGCTGGCACCGCCGCCGCCCAAGGGCTGACGTATCGAAAGAATTGCAGAGTGATGGACTTTTAGGGGGCCAGGATGGTTGTCCATGCAGGGTTTGCGCCTTTGAATTTGATCGGCTTGATCGTATTCGTCGCAGTTATTGCATTGTTGCTGCCATTCACAAGGAAGAAGTGTCCTGCTTGTGGCAAGCGCGGTGCAAGATTTCAGCACGAAAGGCGGGATGGTCAACGAGATCTGCGTTTCAAAAGCAATCCACTTGTGTGCTCATCATGTGGCTATGTGGGGCCGGAGCACCTCTCAAATCTTCATGAGGCAGGGCGCATCAATCCACCGCCTCCGCAGGCAGCGAAAAAGCAGGTAGATCAGGCTAAACCTCGAATTCCGCTATTCACAGGCGCTTTCGCCTTCGGCGAGCTGCCGCCGTTGTCGCTGCTGGACGAGGCGCCGAAGCAGGGGCCGGCTTACTCGGAGGAAACCCTGGAGGTGCTGTCGCGCCAGATTGAGTTGAAGCTCATGGATTTCCACATCGGGGCCAAGGTGGTGGGCGTATATCCTGGCCCGATGATCACCCGCTTCGAACTGGAACCGGCCCTTGGCGTGCGAGTGGCGCAACTAATCCAGCTACAAAGTGTGTTGGCGTATCAGTTGCGAGTGCCTTCTGCTCGCGTGGTGGATGTGATCCCTGGCAAGAACGTGATTGGTCTGGAGATTCCGAACACCAGAAAGCAGATCGTCTACTTGTCCGAGATTCTGCGTTCGGACAAGTACGATCAGACCAAGTCGCCGTTGGCGCTGGCTTTGGGCAAGGACGTTGTCGGTCGCCCCATAGTGGTCGATTTGGCCAAGATGTCGCACCTTCTGGTAGCCGGCGCCACCGGTTCGGGCAAGTCGATGGCGCTGAACTCGATGGCGCTGAGCCTGCTGTACAAAGCCAGCCCAGTGGATGTGCGACTGATCATGGTCGATCCAAAGATTGTGGAGCTTTCGGTTTATGAGGGCATCCCGCATTTGCTGGCGCCGGTGATCACCGATATGCAAGAGGCCGCCAATGCGTTGCGCTGGTGCATGGCTGAGATGGAGCGCCGCTACAAGCTGATGGCCGCGGTGGGCGTACGCAACCTCGACGGCTTCAACAGAAAAGTGAAGGATGCGGAGACTGTAGGTCGGCCACTGCTGGATCCACTGTTTCGCCCAAGTCCTTGGATGCCGAGTTTGGCGGCCGAGCCGCTGGAGCCGTTGCCGTATGTGGTAATTGTCTTGGACGGCTATTTGGATCAACTAAATATTGCCGATGACAAATCTCACAAGTTGAGCTCGCTTGAGCTGCTTTTTCACCTTTCTGAACGAGCGCACGTTGCTGGCATTCACATGATATTTTCGTGCGAGCCATTTGCTGTTGATAGGGCTTTCAATCGCTTGAACGTGAGAGCTTTTTCTCGTTTGGTGTCCCATGTATCCAAACAGAATGATTCACTCGAAATTCTAGGGTGCCGCGGCGCTGAAACGCTTGAGCTTTTTGGCGACATGCTCTACCTGCCGCCCGGCACTGCGATGCCTGAGCGCGTGCACGGCGCCTTCGTGGACGACCACGAGGTGCACAACGTGGTGAACTGGCTGCGGGCGCAGGGCGCACCGCAGTACATCGAGGGCGTGCTGGAAGAAGTGCAGGCCACTGCCGACGGCAAGTTCATCAACGACTCCGGCCTGCCGCAGGACGGCGAGGAGGGCGGCGACGCCGACGCTCAGCTCTACGACAAGGCCGTGGCCATCGTCACCCAGACCCGTCGCGCCTCGATCTCGGGCGTGCAGAGGCATTTGCGCATCGGCTACAGCCGCGCCGCCCGGTTGATCGAGCAGATGGAGCAGGATGGCGTGGTCAGCGCCCCGCAGCACAACGGCAACCGCGAAGTGCTGGCACCGCCGCCGCCCAGGGGCTAGCGGTTTGCTCCCTCTTCCCTTTGGGGAGAGGGTTGGGGTGAGGCGCCTGCCTTGCGGGAAGCCAGCAAGCCGGATCGCTCCAACTAGACGACTGCGCAAGATTCCCCCCGTCCCGGCCTTCTTCCCAACGGGAGTAAGGAGTGCAGCGTCGATCGGTTAAGCCTTCCCTCTTACAATGCGCGAACCGCATTGCGCTCAGGGTTTCCATGAAACGCTTCCCGATTGTCGCCGCCGTGTTCCTGCTGTCCGTGGTATGCACCGCCCAGGCCGCCACCGGCGTCGCCCGTGCGCGGCTGGACGCTTTCGCCACCGGCCTGCATTCGCTCACCGGCAGCTTCACTCAGACCCTGGTCGATCCGAACGGCAACGCCGGCAGGACCAGCAGCGGCACGCTGGCGCTGGAGGCGCCGCGGCAGTTCCGCTGGGAAACCACCGCGCCGTACAGGCAGACCATCGTGGCCGACGGCAGCCGCGTGTGGATGTACGACCCCGAGCTCGAGCAGGTGACCGTGCGCATCCAGTCCAGCGAGGAGGCGCACAGTCCGCTGACCGTGCTGACCGACCTCAAGCAGATGGACAGGGAGTTCAAGGTCACGGAGCGGGGCGAACACGACGGCCTGGCGTGGCTGCGCCTCACCTCCACCGCCAAGGATCCGCAGTTCGCCTATGCCGACCTTGGCTTCGACGCCAACGGCTTGGCGCGGATGACCTTCAAGGACCAGCTCGGTTCCACCACCGACATCCGTTTTTCCAACTGGAAACGCAACGTCGACATCCCGGCCTCGGTGTTTACCTTCGTGCCGCCCAAGGGGGCCGACGTGATCGGTGATGCGCCGGTGCTGCAGGTCGAGCCGCTGAAGGACTGAGGGCGCGGCGGATGCTCCCGCACGGGGTGCGTCGCCTTGCCACGGCTGCCGGGCCGCGATGCATGGGGCCGTGCCTGTACCCTGCAGGTGCATGCACGCTACCCGCAGCGTGCCATGCCCAAATACTGGAGATGCCCTGATGCCCGTGCTGCGCCAACTGCCACGCTGGGCCTGGTTCGGCACGGCCGTGCTGGCGTTGATCGCCGGTATGGTCAACGCGGCGGGCTATCTCGGCTTCCGGCACCAGTCGATCAGCAACATGACCGGCAACACCAGCCTGCTCGGCATCGCGCTGGGCAAGGCCGATACCGGCGAGGCGCTGCATTGGGCGCTGACCGTTGCTTCCTTCGTGCTCGGGGCGATGCTGAGCGGCATCGTCGTGCAGCAGAGCACGCTGCGCCTGGGGCGCCGTTACGGCGTGGCGTTGCTGATGGAGTCCGTGCTGCTGTTCGCCGCGGTGCCGCTGCTGGATGCCTCCGACCCGCTGGGTCTGTACCTCGCCTCGGCCGCGGTCGGATTGCAGAACGGCATGGTCAGCGCCTACAGCGGCATGATCATCCGAACCACGCACGTCACCGGCATCTTCACCGACATCGGCATCTACCTCGGTCACCTGCTGCGCCGCCTGCCGGTGGACACGCTGCGGTTGCGCGTATGCGTGCTGGTGGCGACGTTCTTCATGCTGGGCGGCGCCATCGGCGCGGTCGTGTTCGGCTACATGCAGGATCGCAGCCTGTTGATCCCGGCGGCGCTCACCGGCATCTGCGGGCTGGCCTACACCACATATCGCCATTTCGTCTCGGTGGAAAATCCGGGCACGCCGTAGGCCGGGCGGACGGGGCATGGGGCGCACGGACCCGCGGAAGGCGCTACCGCCTGGGCGTCAATGGGCGAGGGTGCAGCAGTCGCGGCCGCGGTGCTTGGATTGGTAGAGCGCGGCATCGGCGCGCGCCAGCCAGGAGTCCATGCTTTCGCCGGGCTTGAGCACGGCGACGCCTATGCTCACGGTGACGCGGATAGCGCGGCCTTCGTGTTGCACGCAGGCGTCGCGCAGCGACAGGCGGATGCGCTCGGCAACGGTCATCGCGTGCTCGCTGGTGCTGTTCGGCAGGCACAGCACCAGCTCCTCGCCGCCGTAGCGGCCGACCAGGTCGTCGACGCGCAGTTGCTGGCGGATGATGCCGGCCGCCACGCGCAGCACCGCATCGCCGCCCAGATGGCCGTGCTCGTCGTTGACGCGCTTGAAATGGTCCAGGTCCAGCAGGGCGGCGCAGGCGCTGTCGGAGGCGTGCCGCACGCCTTCGGCCTGCTCGAGGAAGCGGCGGCGATTGAACAGGCCGGTGAGCTCGTCGGTGCCGGCCAGCAGGTCCAGGCGCTGGTTGGCGGCGCGCAGTTCGCGGGTATGCGCGTCGATCTGCGCCTGCAGTTGCGCGGCGCGGCGGCGCAACTGCAGCGTGCGGAGGTGCGCCAGCAGCGCGACCAGCGCCACCAGCAGCAGCGCCGCCAGCAGGCGCGCCCACACGGTTTCGTACCACAGCGGCGCCACGGTGATGGCGAGCGTGCTTTGCACCCCATGCGCGTGCAGGCCACGCGGCTCGGCGCGCAGGTGCAGCACGTAGCTGCCATGCGGCAGGTTGGTGTAGATCGCGCTGGGCGCGCTGCCCCTGGGCACGTCGATCCAGTCGTTGTCGAAGCCGTCCATGCGGTAGCTGTAGGCGGTTTCCTGGGGCGCCTGGTAGTCGAGCAGGGCGAAATCCACGCGCAGGCTGCGCTGGTGCGCGGACAGCGCCAGCGTGCCGTGTTGTCCGGGCAACTGGCCGAACGGCAATGGATGCCCGTTCACCAGTGCGTTGGTGATGCGCAACGGAGGATTCGGGCCGTCCAGTTCGCGCCATGCCGGGCGCACCACGGTGAGGCCGCCCAGGCCACCGAACAGCAGCGTGTCGTCGGGCATGCGCGCGGCGGCGGCATAGAAGATGTAGCTGGCGATGCGCTGGCCGTCGCGCACGCCCAGGTTGCGGATCTGCAGGGTATTGCCATCGATCTCGGCGATGCCGTTCGACGTGCTCACCCACAGGTTGCCGCGCGCGTCGGGCAGCACGGCCGTGATCTTGTCGCTGACCAAGCCGTCATCCATGCCTATGCGCTGGAAGCGCCACGGTGGGCGATTGCCTTGCGGCAGCATGGCCAGCCCGCCCAGTGTGCCCACCCAGACCCGGCCGTGCGTGTCGGTGGCGATGGATGTCACCAGGCTCTGCGGCAGGCTGGTGGGGTCGCCTTTGCGTTGCGTGAGGTTGATGAAGCCGCCGGTCTGCAGCGGGTCGCGCGCGATGCTGATGCCGTTGTTGGTCGCATACCAGATCTGCGTGCCCACGCGCCGGATGTCGTGCACGGTGTTGTTCGCCAGGCTGCCGGGCTGGCGGGCGTCGTGGACGTAATGGACCAGTTCGCCGCTGCGCGTGTCGTAGCGGTAGGCGCCGTTGTAGGTGCCGATCAGCATGTACGGGCCGGCTCGCAGCAGGGTCAGCACGGGGCTGTTGTCCAGCGCGGGCAGGATCGCGTCCCGGATGGCGAAGGTCCGCGGATCGATGCGCGCCACTCCCTGGGTGCCGACCCAGATCGAGCCGTCGGGCGCTTCGGCCACGCTCTGGATGTCCCGGCGCACCTGCGTGCCGGCCAGTTTCAGCTGGCGCACGCTGGCGGTGGCCGGGTCGATGACATCGATATTGCCGGCGGCCATGCCCAGCCAGGCGCGTCCGCGGCTGTCCACGAAGACGCTGCGCACGTTGGGGTTGGACAACGCGTGCGTGGTATCGGCCGCGGGCGGCAGCGAAAACGCCACGCCCGTGCGGGCCGAGGTGCGTGCCACGCCGAAGTCGGTGGCTGCCCAGGCGTTGCCGGCGTTGCCGAGCAGCAGCGCGCGTACGGTGTTGCCGGGCAACGAGGAGGGCAGCGAGGTGTCGTGGTCGAAGATGCGGGTGGCGGCGTCGCCGGCCGTATAGGCGACGATGCCGCTGCCGTCGGTGGCGATCCACATGCGGTTCGGCCGCACCTCGAGGAAGTCGCGCGTGGTGGCCTGCCGCGCCACGCCAGCCAGGCCGCTGTAGCCCGGAATGGTGTGCCACGTGCCATCGGTGTCGCGGTATACCGCCCCCATCTGCGCGCTGCCCACCCAGAGTCGGCCTTCGGCGTCTTCGCGCACCGCCCAGATTTCGTCGTGCAGCACCTGGTTCACCGTGCCTGCCGGGTGCGGCGGCCGCACGAAATCCCGCTTGCCCGCGTAACGCACGAACAGGCCATGGTCGTTGCCCAGCCAGACATTGCCGGCGCGATCCTGGTACACCGCGAAGTTGCGCATCGAGGAGCGTGGCCCGATATCCACTGCGCTGATGCGGTCGCTGCGCAGGTCCAGGTAATCCAGCCCGCTGTCGGTGGCGATCCACACGCCCCTGGAACCATCCGGGGCGAGCGTGTAGATCTTGCGGTTGCCGGTGCCGCCGGGGCCGATCGGGTAGGTGCGGAAGTGGCCGGTCTGCGGATCAAAGCGCGCCAGTCCACCGGCATTGGTGCCCACCAGCAGGCTGCCGTCCGGCAACGGGAGCAGGCAGCGCACATAGGTGTCGGGCAGGCCGGTGGTGCTGGTGCCGGCCAGCTCGTAGGTCTGGACGCGGTAGCCGTCGTAGCGCGCCAGCCCGCCCATGGTGCCGATCCACAACAGGCCGTGGCGATCCTGCGCCAGCGCGGTGGTGATGGTGTGCGGCAGGCCCTGCGCCATGCCCAGGCTGTCGAACCAGGGCTGTTCCAGCGGGCGCCAGGGGTCGGGGGCGCTGGCCGCGCGCAGGACCGGCAAGGGCAACAGCGCCAGCAGCGCCGTCAGCAGGATCGCGCGCAGGCTGGCGAACCGGATCACGCGCGACACGTCTTTGCGTCGTGCTTGCGGCGATGGCGGTGCGGATCGTGACGGGGGCTGATTCCACCGGACATGCGAGCGCCTTGACGCGGGACGTGGTTTACGGCGGCATGATATCCCGCAATATTCCCGTGCGGGGGCGGGCTGGCGGCGGTCGCCGTATCATGTGGCCATGTCGCGCAGTCCCTTGCAGCCCACGGCCTCCCTGTTCGCCGAACCCGAAGCGCTCAAGCCGCTGGCCGAGCGCATGCGTCCCCGCAACCTCGACGAGATCGTCGGCCAGCGCCGACTGGTGGCGCCGGACCGCGCGCTGCGCCGCGCGCTGGAGGCGGGGCGGCTGCATTCGATGGTGCTGTGGGGGCCGCCCGGCTGCGGCAAGACCACCCTGGCGCTGCTGGTGGCGCAGTACGCCGATGCCGACTTCAAGGCCATCTCGGCCGTGCTCTCCGGCCTGCCCGAGGTGCGCAAGGCGCTGGCTGAGGCTGAGGCGAACTTCGCCCAGGGGCGGCGCACCGTGCTGTTCGTGGACGAGGTGCACCGCTTCAACAAGGCCCAGCAGGACGCCTTCCTGCCGCACATCGAGCGAGGCGTGATCCTGTTCGTGGGCGCCACCACCGAGAATCCCTCGTTCGAGCTGAACTCCGCGCTGCTCTCGCGCTGCCGCGTGCACGTGCTGGAGGCGGTGTCGGCGGACGACATCGTGGCCGCGCTCAGACGCGCGCTGGCGGACACCGAGCGCGGCCTCGGCGCGCAGCAGCTGCAGGTGGACGATGCCTCGCTGCAGCTGATTGCCCAGGCCGCTGACGGCGACGTGCGCCGCGCACTCACCCTGCTGGAGATCGCCGCC
>JAJZET010000249.1 GCA_021805685.1 Pseudomonadota bacterium | reverse complement strand
GTCAACGCAGCGGCGGCCTTCCGCACCCACCATGCGGCTTTCCCTGTTCGGAGCGCCGCCCATGCAACTGGTCTGTCCCGCCGGCAACCTGCCGGCCCTGCAGGCGGCGATCGACGCCGGCGCCGACGCGGTCTATGCCGGCCTGCGCAACGAGACCAATGCGCGGGCTTTTCCCGGCCTCAATTTTTCCGATGCGGAACTGGCGCAGGGCATCGCCTATGCGCATGCGCGCGGCCGCAAGGTCTACCTCGCGCTGAACACCTACCCGGACAGCGCGCGCCTGGCGCCATGGCTGGCTGCGGTGGACAAGGCCGCGGCGCTGGGCTGCGACGCGATCATCGCCGCCGAGCTGGCGGTGCTGGACTACGCCACGCGCACGTATCCCGCGCTGGCGCGGCATCTCAGCGTGCAGGGTTCGGCCACCACCGCGCCGGCGCTGCGCTACATGCACGAACGCTTCGGCATCAGCCGCGCGGTGCTGCCGCGCGTGCTCTCGGTGCAGCAGGTGGAGCGCCTGTGCGAGACCAGTCCGGTGCCGCTGGAGGTGTTCGCCTTCGGCAGCCTGTGCATCATGGTCGAGGGCCGCTGCCAGCTCTCCAGCTATGTCACCGGCGCCTCGCCGAACCGACACGGCGTGTGCTCGCCGGCGAAGTTCGTGCGCTGGGAAGAACACGCAGACGGCCGCCGCAGCGTGCACCTCAACGAGGTGCTGATCGACCGCTTCGAACCGGCCGAGCCGGCCGGCTACCCCACGGTCTGCAAGGGCCGCTTCGAGGTGCGCGGCGAAACCTTCCATGCGCTGGAGGAACCCACCAGCCTCAACACGCTGGAGCTGCTGCCGCGGCTCGCCCAGGCCGGCGTGGCGGCATTGAAGATCGAAGGCCGCCAGCGCGGCGTGGCTTATGTCGCCTCGGTGACCCGCACCTGGCGCGACGCGCTGGATCGCTACCGCGCCGTGCCCGCCGCCTGGTCGGCCCAGCCGGCCTGGCAGGCCACGTTGACCCGGCATGCCGAAGGCCACCAGACCACGCTTGGCCCCTACCACCGCCACTGGCACTAGACAGGTACGACACGATGAAGCTCAGCCTTGGCCCGCTGCAGTATTTCTGGCCGCGCGAACGCACCCTCGCCTTCTATCGCGAGGCGGCGGACTGGCCGGTCGACATCGTTTACCTCGGCGAAACGGTGTGCAGCAAGCGTCGCGAGCTGTCCACCAACGACTGGATCGCGCTGGCTGCGGAACTGGCTGCGAGCGGCAAGCAGGTGGTGCTCTCCTCGCTCGCGCTGATCGAGGCCGAATCCGAGCTGGGCGTGCTGAAGCGCCTCATCGCGGAGGGCCAGGGCTGGATCGAGGCCAACGACCTCTCCGCCGTGCAGCTGTCCCGCGAACGCGGTGTGCCCTTCGTCGCCGGCCCCACCCTCAACGTCTACAACCACGTGGCATTGAGGCTGCTGATGGACGACGGCCTGGTGCGCTGGGTGCCGGGCGTGGAACAGGGCCATGGGCTGATCCGCGAGCTGCGCGACGCGGTGCTGGCGGCAGGCCTCTCGATGCCGGAGCTGGAAGTGATCGCCTACGGCCGCCTGCCGCTGTCGTACTCCGCGCGCTGCTTCACCGCGCGCGCGCTGGACGTACCCAAGGACCAGTGCGGCTTCCGCTGCATCGACTATCCCGACGGGCTGCCGCTGGCCACCCGCGACGGCCGGCCCTTCCTGCGCGTCAACGGCATCCAGGTCCAGGGCGACGAGGTGACCGACCTCGGTCCGGAACTGCTGCAGCTGCGCGCACTGGGCGTGGACGTGCTGCGCTTGTATCCACAGGCCGAGGGCATGGCCGAGGTCGTCGCCCACTACCATCTCGCGCGCCGCTCACCGCAACCGCCGCCGCGCATCGCCGCGCGCAGCGGCTATTGGCACGGCGAGCCGGGGATGCGCACGACGGGAAACGGTTGAGCGCCTTCCGCTAGTCGAGCGCCGCCTGCTGCTCGAACCAATGCCTGTCGTGCGACAGCAGCGCATCGAGGATCAACGGATCGTGCTTGGTGCCCCGCTCGCTGGCCAGGATGGCCAGCGTGGATCGATGCGACCGCGGCGGATGGTAATCGCGGGCCACACGTATCGCATCGTAGTTGTCGACCACCGCGAGTATCCGCGAAGCCAACGGGATCGCGTGCCCGCGCAAGCCGTCCGGATACCCGTCGCCGTCGTAGTGCTCGTGGTGGTGGCGCACCACCAGGGCGATCTGCTCGCCGAAGGGAACACGCAGTCCCGTGCGCACGATGTGTTCGCCACGGAGGCTGTGGCTTTTCATGACTTCCCACTCGACACCGCTCAGCGCTTGCGACTTGTGCAGGATTGCGTCGGGAATGCCGACTTTCCCCACGTCGTGCACCCGGGCCGCGAGGTACAGGATCTCCCGCTGTTCGCCGGCCAAGCCGAGATCCGTGGCCAACGCCAGGGCCAGCCGGGCGACGCGCGCGCAGTGGGCCGAGGTGTGCGCATCGAGCCGGCCCAGCTCGCTGCCAAGCAACAGTTCCAGGCTGGAAAGACCTGCTTCCGCCGCTGCGTCGACCGCCATGGCCTCCGCCGCCGCGGTGTCGGGCCACCGGGACGGCCACCGTGCGGCAGGCACATCCGACGGCACCCCATCGTGGCTGCGCGCGACGAGGTACGGCTTCGCACCGGCTTTCATACGCGGGCGAACACCAGGCTGGCGTTGGTCCCACCGAAACCGAAGCTGTTCGACATCACCGTCGACAGTCGCGCCGGACGGCTCTCGCGCAGGATCGGGAAGCCCGCGGCGCCAGGATCGAGTTCGTCGATGTTGGCCGAGCCAGCGACGAAGTTGCCGCCGAGCATCAACAGGCTGTAGACCGCCTCGTGCACGCTGGCGGCACCAAGCGAGTGGCCGGTCAGCGACTTGGTCGAGGACAGCGGCGGCACCGCCGCGCCGAACACTTCGCGCACGGCCGCCAGCTCCACGATGTCGCCCAGCGGCGTGGCGGTGCCGTGGGTGTTGAGGTAGTCGACCGGATGCTCGACGTTCGCCAGCGCCATCCGCATGCAGCGCGCCGCGCCTTCGCCGGAGGGCGCCACCATGTCGGCGCCGTCGGAGGTAACGCCGTAGCCGACCAGTTCCGCATGGATGCGCGCACCGCGCGCCTTCGCATGCTCGTAATCCTCCAGCACCAGCATGCCACCGCCGCCGGCGATGACGAAGCCGTCGCGGCCGGCGTCGTAGGGCCGCGAGGCTGTCGCCGGCGCATCGTTGCGACCGCTGGACAGCGCCCCCATCGCGTCGAACTGCGCGGTCATGCCCCAGTGCACTTCCTCGCCGCCTCCGGCAAACACCACGTCCTGCGCACCGTGCCGGATCAGGTCGGCTGCCGCGCCGATGCAGTGCGCCGAGGTGGCGCAGGCCGCGGAGATCGAATAACTGAGCCCGAGGATGCCGAACGCGGTGGCCAGCGTAGCCGACACCGTCGAGCACATCGTGCGCGGCACCATGAACGGCCCCACCTTGCGCACACCCCTGCCGCGCAACAGGTCGGCCGTCTCGATCTGCCACTGCGCCGAGCCGCCGCCGGAGCCGGCCACCACGCCGGTGCGCGGATGGCTCACCGTGTCCCCGCCAAGGCCGGCGTCGGCGATGGCCGAGCGCATCGCGAGGTAGGCGTAGGCCGCGGCGTCCCCCATGAAGCGGCGCAGCTTGCGGTCGATCGCGGTGTCCAGGTCCACCTGCGGCATGCCCCCCACCTGGCTGCGCAGGCCGCGCGCGGCGTAGTCCGGAATCGCGCGGATGCCGCTTTTCAGTTCCTGCAACGCGTGCGATACCGTATCCGCCATGTCGCCCAGGCAGGACACGATGCCCATGCCGGTCACCACCACGCGGCGCATGTCAGAAGCCCTCCGTGGACTGGAACAGGCCCACGCGCATGTCGCTGGCGGTGTAGATCGGGCGGTCGTCCACGAGGGTCCTGCCGTCGGCGATCACCAGCGCGAGCCTGCCGCGCATCACACGGCGTATGTCGATTTCGTAGCGCACCCGCTTCGCGCCCGGCAGCACCTGGCCGGTGAACTTCACCTGGCCCACGCCCAGCGCGCGCCCGCGGCCTGGCTCGCCCAGCCACGGCAGGAAGAAGCCGGAGAGCTGCCACATCGCATCCAGGCCGAGGCACCCCGGCATCACCGGATCGCCCTGGAAGTGGCAATCGAAGAACCACAGCTGCGGGTTGATGTCGAGCTCGGCGTGGATCACGCCCTTGCCGTAGGCGCCGCCATCCTCAGCGATCCGGGTAATGCGGTCGAACATCAGCATCGGCGGCGCAGGCAGCCGCGCGTTGCCCTCGCCGAACAGTTCGCCGCGGCTGCAGGCGAGCAAGGCTTGGAAGTCGAAGGAGGAAGGCCGGTTCATGGGCAACTCACTGATCAGGAAGCCTGCAGTCTGCCCGGCACAGCAGCAAGTCTCCTTGACGCACGTCAGCGCAACGCCCGCCTGACGAAACCGCCGCTCAGGACCCGGCCTGCGCTGCGCAGCCGGGATCCCCGCGCCAGTGCGCGCCGAGGCTGTCGCAGCGCAGCCGCATCGCCTGCAGCAGCGCCCTGGCCAGGCGCATTTGCCAACCGGCTCCGGCGGCAGCCGCGCAGCGGCGCCATGCCATGCGCAACGCCATGTCTTCGCGCACCGGCCCCGCTGCGTGCCACAGCAGTTCGCGCAGGGCGAGCAGGTTTTCCGGCGGCAGGGATGCGCCGCGTTCGACCCAACGATAGGCACCCGGTGTGGACGCGGCGATTCCGGCCGCCAGCACCGCACCGAGCCGGCGTCCGCCGGCCACCGCCTCCAGCAGCGAATTGCTGGCCAAGCGGTTCGCGCCGTGCACGCCATTGCAGGCCGATTCACCCACCGCATACAGGCCGGGCAGCGAGCTGCGCCCGTCGAGATCGGTGGCCACGCCGCCCATGTGGAAGTGCGCTGCCGGGGTGATCGGCAGCGGTTCGCGCCGTGGATCCAGTCCATGGGCCAGACAGGTCGCCAGCACGGTAGGAAAGCGGGCATGCCAGTCGCCCTCGATGGATCGGGCATCCAGCCAGGCCCCGCCGGCGGGCTGCTGCCGCGCCTGCCACACGCGCCGCGCCACCACGTCGCGCGGGGCAAGGTCGCCGAGCGGATGCAGGCCCTGCATCAAGGGCACGCCTGCGCGATCGACCAGACGGGCGCCGGCACCGCGCAACGCCTCGGTGAGCAGCGGCAGGCAGTGGCCGTCCACGGCGAGCGCGGTCGGATGGAACTGCACGAACTCCAGGTCGCGCGTGGCCGCACCCGCGGCCATCGCCAGCGCCAGGCCTGCGCCGTCCGCGCCTGGCGGGTTGCTGGTGCGCGCGTACAGCGCACCGAGGCCGCCGGTCGCGAGCACCACCGCGGCGGCCTCGATCAGCTGCTGCCGCCCCCGTGCGTCGCGCACGCGCACGCCGGCGACACGGCCACCGCGCAGCAGTAGCGCCTCCGCATCCACCCCGCCACGCCACTGCACGTGCGGAGCGGCTTGCACCTTCGCGCGCAGCGCGCGCATCAGAGCCGCACCACTGGCGTCGCCGCCCGCGTGCACGATGCGGGAGACACCGTGACCGCCCTCGCGCCCGAGTTGCAGGCCGCCGTCGGGCCTGCGGTCGAACGCCACGCCCAGCGCGTCCAGCCAGGCCACCGTGGCCGGTGCCGCTTCGCACAGCCAGCGCACGGCGGACGCATCGTTGTGACGGGCACCCGCTTCCAGCGTGTCGCGCACATGCGCCTCGACACCATCGCCCTCCCCCAGCGCAGCCGCGATGCCGCCCTGGGCCAGCGCACTGGCGCTGCCGGTGCCGTCGGCACTACGGCAGAGCAGGCGTACCGGTGCGGGCGCTGCGGCCAGTGCCGTGGTCATGCCGGCGACGCCGCTACCGACCACCACGATGGGCAGGCGGGGATGCCTCACGCGGTTTCGCGCCGGCCCACCGCGAGCATGCGCTCCAGCGCGCGACGCGCGCCCGCGGCGGTATCGGCGGGGATCTCGACCGCATGCCGCAGGTCGCGCAACGCGGCGTAGACGTTCTGCAGCGTGATCCGTTGCATGTGCGGGCACAGCTTGCAGGGCCGGATGAACTCGGTGTGCGGGAAGCTGGCCCGCAGGTTGTCGGCCATCGAGCACTCGGTGATCAACGCCACCCGTGCCGGTTGCCTGCGCGCCAGCCACGCGCCCATGGCTGTGGTCGAACCCACGAAGTCGGCTTCGGCCAGCACCTCGGGCGGGCACTCGGGATGCGCCACCAGCATGGCGCCGAACTGCTCGCGCGCGTGCCTCGCCTGCGCCGCGGTGAACCTCGCGTGCACCTCGCAGCGACCGTGCCACAGGATCAGCTCTACCGCGGTCTGGCCGGCCACGTGGCGGCCGAGGAACTCGTCGGGCAGGAAGATCACCTTCGGCGTGCCCATCGCCTCGACCACCTGCACCGCGTTGGCCGAGCTGCAGATGGCGTCGGACTCCGCCTTCACCGCGGCCGAGGTATTCGCGTAGCTCACCACCGGCACGCCGGGATGCCGCGCCTTGAGCGCGCGCACGTCGTCGGCGGTGATGGATGACGCCAATGAGCAGCCCGCCGCGGGATCGGGGATCAGCACGGTCTTGCCCGGCGCGAGGATCTTGGCGCTCTCGGCCATGAAGTGCACGCCGCACATCACGATCAGGTCGGCATCGCAATCGCGCGCGGCCTGTGCCAGGCCCAGCGAATCGCCGGTGACGTCGGCCACGCCGTGGAAGATCTCCGGCGACTGGTAGCTGTGCGCCATGATCACCGCGCCACGCTGCTGCTTCAGCGTGTTGATGGCGGCTATCCATGGCAGGTGCAGCGGAATCTCCAGGCACGGCACCAGCGGTTTCAGGCGTGCGGCGAGCGCGGCGTACTCGTCTTCGAGGTCGTCGCGCCATACGGGTACGGGCAGGTCGGCGAGCTGGTGCACAGTGGTCCGCGGCGGCAGGAAGAGGAGGGAAGCGGGCGGCGTCAGCGCTGCCGATGCGCTTCGCGTGCGGCACGGGCGAAGCGGGCACCGCGGTTCAACGCGATGCGCAAGCCCAGCGGCACCGACTCCCACGGCAGGCGATCCAGCAGGTTGCGCGCGGTGAGGCCAAGCTCGGTGTCGCCGGTGAGCACCAGGCTGCGCTGGAAGAACAGGGTGTCGGCGTCTTCCAGCCGGCTGGCGAGCAGCAGCAGGTCGGTGGCGCTGCCGCGCACGCTGGCCTCGGGCTGCCCGTCGATCGCCACCAGGCGCCCGTCGTGCAGGGTCAGCACCCAGTGCAGGCCAAGGTCGCTCACCTCGATGCCGAGCCGGCGTCCGGCCATGAAATCCAGCGCGCCATCGGCGATCGGCGCGGCGAGCACGCGCGCCATCGCGCGTTCCAGCACCGCCTGCTGCCAGCGTGCCGGGAATGCGCGCAACAGCGGTGCGATCCGTCGTGGCGGCGGCAGCAGGCGCAGCAACGTTGCAGCGCGGGGGGAGTCGTCGAGTGGGTGCATGCCGTCGAGCATGGCAGCAGTCGTGCCCTGCCCGCCTTGACCGGCGTCATCCCGCAGGCCTTGCTGTACGCATGCATCGGTGATCACCAGGTCGAACAGTCGCGCCGCGGTGCCGGCGGGGAGGTCGAGCCGTCGCGCCAGTCGTTGCCCACGCTGGCGCACCATGGACTCGCGTGCGGGATCGCGTGCCGGTACACCAGCGCGCGGCTTGAGCTGCGCCACCATCCGCACCAGGCGCCGGCGTGCCGCCAGCAACAGCAGCATGCCGTCGTCCACCGCATCGATGGCGGTGCGGGTGCGCGCCAGCGCAAAACGCTCAGCACGCATCGTCGGCACCCTCCCCTTGCAGGGCCCGGGCTGCGGGAAGCACGTGTTCCCGATACAGGCGCCGCGCCTCGACGGGATCGAAATCGGCGTGCCTGCGCTTTTTCACGCCGTGATCGGAGAGCACCAGGTGGATATCGGCCGTCACGCCTGCCCTGGCGAGACAGGCCGCGACGCATTTCAGCATGCAGCCATCCAGCGCAAGGATGCGCCGCCCGCCCTGCGCGGTGCGCACCAGGCCGGCCACCCCGCCGCCCACGCCGGCAATGCAGGACATCTCGGCGGCACCGGCGCGGTCCAGTTGCAAGGCGAGATGGTTGGCCATCTGCGCCGCGCTGGAGCAGCCGGAGCAGGAATACGCCAGGGGCAAGTCGTGGCTCATCGGTACATCCTCAAGCGGGTTGTTCGACGCGGCGGGCAAAACCACGCGCACTGCGCAACGCGCTCCACAACGCGTGGCCGTGCACGCCCCAGGCGCCCAGCTGTCCGAGACCCGCCCATCGGGCCAGCCATGGCTGTGGCCAAAGCACCGCAAGCACCAGCCATGGCGCGGCCAACGCCTGCACCATCAGCACGCGCTGTCTGGCCGTGTGCGGCAACAGGCGCTGCACGCCGGGAATCTGCATGCCCCGCGGCAGCCGGCGGCGCAAGCCCACCCAGGCGATGAACGGCACGATCTCCATCGCCATCGCGCCCACCAGCAGCGGCAGACCAACGCCCAACGCGAGCGCTCCGGCAAGCAGGCCACCACCGCCGAGCAGCGCCACGGCAGCCAGCAGCATCGCCAGCAAGCCGATGCGCCAGTGCCGGAACAGCGCGCTGCGGCGCGCCGTCGGCACCGGCCACTGCAGCCACAACCCGGCCAGCGCGAACACGGCGGCACCCACGGCCACCAGCGCCGGCAGCAGGACATCCAAGCCATGCGACAGGTGCCATGCCGCCGCTGCGGGCAAGGCCATCGCTACGCTGCCCAACCATGCCGCCTGCGCACGCGCCGGCACGCTGCCGGTGGCCTGGAACATCGGCATGACGAGTCGTCCGACCGCGGCCAGCAGCAACAGCATCCAGCCCAGCACGCCGAAGGCCGCGTGCACGTCAACCACGGCCAACGGCCACGGCCCGGCGCCGGCAAGCCGCAGGGCCATTCCGCCCCCGACCAGTGCCGTCGCCACGCCATAGCCGAGCGCGATGCCGATGCCGGCCCGCATCAGGCGTTCGCCAGCCGCGCCGAGCAGGCCCGGCAGTGTCATCACGGCCAGCCACACGAAGGCCAGCGGCAACACCATGCCCGCCGCCAACAGCGGGCCGCGCAGGCCGCCGTGCAGGCCGGCGACGAGCAACAGCACGCCGAGGTTGAACAGCGCATGCAGCCATGGCGCACTGCGCTGCCAGCGGACCTCCGCCCCCACCGCCACCGGCAGGAACTGCAGCAGGCTGCCGAACATCGCGTTGCCCAATACGCCCAGCGTCCACACGTGCACCAGGGCCAGGGTGGCCGGATGCCAACGCGAATAAAAAGGCAGGTCGCCGTCCATGCACAGCATCAGGCCGCCGGCCATGCCCCAGCACGGCGTGGTCAGCAGGAAGCGCAACGGCAGCGCCGCCGCGGGAGACCCTTCAAGCCTGAGCTTCGGCATCGCCGGGGTACCGGATCACCACGCGCACGCTGCCGTCGGCCTGCGGAGCCTGCGGCTCCGCATCGAAGCCGAGGTGGGCCAGCTCGGTCAGCAACGGTCGCGGAAAGCGCGGCGCCACGATGACCAGTGTCTCGTTCGGTGCCAGCCGGCTGGCGGCGTCGAGCGCCCGCATCATCGGCTGGGGCGCCTCCAGGTGGCGCAGGTCGAGTTCGTCGGAAGCCATGCCGGCATTGAAGCACCGGCACCACCGTGCGGGCGCTGACACAGGTCAAGTGGCGTCGCATCAGCCCGGCTTGCCATCCTTGCGCGGCGTGAGATAGATCCACGCCGAGCGCAACACCCAGGGCAGGAATGCCAGCAACCACCCGCTGCCGGCAATCACCAGCCACAGGTAGCGGTCGCCG
>JAJZET010000160.1:9650-9956 GCA_021805685.1 Pseudomonadota bacterium | reverse complement strand
CCAGAAGCTCGGGTTCACGTATTGCCAGCCGGCCACGATCACGATCACGATCAGGCCGACCTTGAGGATCACCATTGCCAGATTCGCGCCGCTGGATTCGCGGATGCCCACGTAGCATAGCCAGGTCAGCGCCAGCGTGATGGCGACCGCGGGCAGGTTGAGCAGTGCGCCGGTGGCCACGAGATGGCCGCCCTGGTAGGCCAGTGGCGCATTGGTCAGCACCGCCGGCAGGTGCAAGCCCATGTTGTCGAGCAGGCTGGTGAAGTAGCCGGTCCAGCTCACCGCCACTGCCGAGGCGGACACGCC
>JAJZET010000160.1:0-9640 GCA_021805685.1 Pseudomonadota bacterium | reverse complement strand
CCATGTTCCAGCCGATGAACCAGGCCACCAGTTCGCCCAGGGTGGCGTAGGCGTAGGAATACGAGCTGCCCGACATCGGGATGAGGGTGGCGAACTCCGCATAGCACAGCGCGGTGAAGCTGCAGCAGACCGCCGCGATGATGAACGACAGGATGATCGCCGGGCCGGCATGTTCTGCTGCCGCCTGGCCGGTGATCACGAAGATGCCCCCGCCGATCACCGCGCCGATGCCCAGCGCGGTCAGGCCCCATGGGCCCAGTGTGCGCTGCAGCGCGATGCCATGCGCAGCGTCGGTGCCGGAAAAGTCGGTCTTGCGGGCGAGCAGTTGCTTGAGCATGTTGCTTCCAGACATGGAACCGGCACGACGTGGTCGTGCCGGCGGTATGGCGAACGGGCGGGGCGTGCGCGGGTCAGTCCGCTTCCATGCCTCGGGCCAGGTTGCTCTGGCGGTAGCCATACAGGTAGTACACCACCAGGCCGATCGCGCCCCAGGCGAAGAACGTGATCTTGGCTTCCTTCGAGAGGTTCAGGAACAGCAGCAGGCAGCCGAGCACCGCGAGCGGGCACACCAGCCAGGGCAGCGGGGTGCGGAACGGACGCGGGCGGTCGGGCTGGGTACGGCGCAGGATTAGCACGCCCAGCGCCACCATCATGAAGGCGAATAACGTGCCCGAATTGGTAATGTCGGCGAGGATGCCCACCGGGAACAGCGCCCCGAACAGCGACACGAACACGCCGGTGATCAGCGTGATGATGTGCGGGGTATGGAAGCGCGGATGCACCTTGGCCAGTCCGCGGGGCAGCAGACCGTCGCGCGACATGGTGAAGAAGATGCGCGTCTGGCCGTAGGTCATGGTGAGAATCACCGAAGGCAGCGCGATGCCAGCGGCGAAGGCGATGAAGGCGCCGATGGTGTTGTGGTTGAGTAGGCGCACCACGTGGGCCAGCGCCTCCTTGCTGCACACCAGTGCCTGCGATCCGTTGCAAGCCGCCGCGAAGGCCGGCGTGCCGGGTTCGAGCGCCATGCCGTTCGCGCCCAGCATGGGCTGCGCGCCCACCGAGCCCACCGCGGCATAGCTCACCAGCAGGTAGTAGATGGTGCACACGCCCAGCGAGGCGATCAGGGCAATCGGGATATTGCGGTTCGGATTCTTGGTTTCCTCGGCCGCGGTGGAGATCGCGTCGAAGCCGATGTAGGCGAACACGATGGAGGCCGCGGCGCCCAGCACGCCGATGCCGCCCATCGGGCTACCCCAGCCGTTCGGCACGAACGGGGTGAAGTTCTGGTCCTTCACCGCCGGCAGGGCGACGATGATGAAGGCGGTGAGGGCGGTGATCTTCACCAGCACCAGCACGGTATTGACCTTGGCCGATTTCGAGGTGCCCACCACCAGCAGGCCGGTGACCGCGAGGCCGATCAGGCAGGCCAGCAGGTTGAAGCTGCCGCCATCCATCGGGCCCACCTGTAGGAAGTGCGGCAGACCGAGTCCGGCGTGGGCTAACAGGCCGTTGACGTAGCCGGCCCAGCCCACGCACACCGTGCTGGCGGCGATGGTGTACTCCAGTACCAGCGCCCAGCCCACGACCCATGCGACGCCTTCGCCGAGCACGCCGTAGGTGTAGGTGTAGGCCGAGCCGGCCACCGGTACCATGGCGGCGAGTTCGGCGTAGGCCAGCGCGGCGAACGCACAGACCACCGCGGCGATCACGAAGGCGATCATCATGCCGGGTCCGGCCTTCTGGCCCGCCTCGGCGGTGAGCACGAAGATGCCGGTGCCGATGATCGCGCCGATGCCTAGCATGGTGAGCTGGAAGGCACCAAGCTGGCGGGTGAGGCTTTTCTTCTCCGCCGTGGCGATGATCTGGTCGATTGGTTTGATGCGCTTGAACAGCATGCGTGGCTCCCCGGGAAACTGCAGCGTCACGCTCGAACGGAAACGCGACGAAGAGGGACGCGACGAGCCGACGGACGCCCAACCATAGCCGAGCGGTTGGAGGGGAACAAGACGCGATGCAGCTAGAATAGGCTTTGCTTTTTCGCGCCCCTGCCACAAGTCATGCCATACCTGTTTCCGCGACTTGCCGCCGCGCTGGACGACTATCTGGCGCGCCATCCCGAAGAGGGCGAGACCATCGCCGAGTTCGAGATGTTCCTGGCCTCGCACGCCGCCGTGTTCGAGCGCAGCCACCGCGTCGGCCACTTCACCGGATCGGCGTGGCTGGTCAGTGCGGACGGCGAGCGCGCGCTGCTGATGCACCACGCCAAGTTGCGGCGCTGGCTGCAGCCCGGCGGCCATGCCGACGGCGACAGCGAGCTGGCGCGCGTGGCCCTGCGCGAGGCGGCGGAGGAGTCGGGGCTGCCCGCACTGGCGGTTGAGCCGAAAATCTTCGACATCGACCGCCATCGCATTCCCGCGCGGGCCGAGGAGCCGGGACACTGGCACTACGACGTACGTTACGTGGTACGCGCCACGGCAGCGAGGAATTCGCGCTCAACGCGGAATCGCTGGCGCTGGCCTGGCGGCCGGTACACGAGATTGTCCGCGATCCGCAGGCCGACGCCTCGCTGCGGCGGATGGCAGGCAAGTGGTTGCGGCGTCAGTCGTAGGCGAGGGGCAGGGCCCCTACGCGTAGCCTTCCGGCGCCGGATGGAGATGCCCACAGGCGCGGCAGGTACGCGCCTCGCGCGAGCGGTAGAAACGCGCGAACACCGGCGGAAAATCGCGTTCGATGCTGTCGAGGATGAAGTACTCCTCGTAGAGCTTGTGGTTGCAGCGCTCGCAGAACCACAGCAGGCCGTCCTTCTCCTGCGGCAGGCGCTTGCGCTCGATCACCAGGCCGATCGAGTCGGCCATGCGCTGTGGCGAGTGCGGCACCCGCGGCGGCAGGTAGAACACCTCGCCCGCACGGATCGGGATGTCGCGCGCCACGCCATCGTCCTGCACCTTCAGCACCATCTCGCCTTCGAGCTGGTAGAAGAACTCGGGACCCTCGTCCCAATGGTAGTCGGTGCGTGCGTTGGGCCCGCCCACGATCATCACGATGAAGTCGCCGTCGACGATGCACTTGTTGCCCACCGGCGGCTTGAGCAGGTGACGGTGCTCGTCGATCCAGCGTTGCAGGTTGAAGGGAGGCGTCAGGGCCATGTGTCACGCGCACCGTGAAGGGACGACTACCTTAGCGCCGGTGGCCGTGACGGGAAAGCTGCGTACCCGGCCAGGCTCAGGCGCCCGTTTTCACCGCGCGCAATTCCCATAGCAGATAGGCATTGGGCGGCTTGCGCGTGGACGGATCGTCCTTGCCGCGCAGCCAGCGCGAAAAGCGGCGGACTTGCCTGGCAAAACGCTTCAGCGGCGGGTAGGGCCGGCGGTGGCGGCCATTCTCCGGCGAGCCGGGAATGGCGCTGTAGGCATCCTCGACGTGTACCCATTCGATGCGCAGCGCCTCGAAGCGCCCGTTGAAGCCGTACATGCGAGCCAGCGGGCGTTCGCCACAGAAATATTCGTGGGTGCGTTCGGTGATGATGTTGACGTGCGTGGGATCGACAAACGCCTCCGCATGCGGCCAAGCCGGGGTCAACGCATAGAGGCGGCCGTCGGGCGACAGCACGCGCCAGATTTCGTCCATCAGTCGCACGAACGGAAAGAACGTGTTGCGTCCATCCGCCGTGGCCAGCAGGCGCGGCACGTGCTCGATGAAATCGTAGGCCGAGACCGAGCCGAAGTTGTCGTCAGCGTAGGGAATCGGATCGAGGGCCAGGTTGGCGATCCGGTAGTCGAAGTCGATCCCGCTCAGCGGGCGGATGTCCACCCCGCACAGTTCGGCGCGGCCGTAGGGATTGCGCGGAAACCGGCCGCAACCGAGGTCGAGATGTCGGTTGTCGGCCGGCATGGTCAGACCTCCAGCGTCGCCAGGTCGCCCTTTTCCTCCAGCCAGGCCTTGCGGTCGCCGGCGCGCTTCTTGGCCAGCAGCAGGTCCATCACCTTGGCGGTGCCGTCGTCGCCTTCCACGGTGAGCTGCACCAGGCGGCGGGTGTCGGGGTGGATGGTCGATTCGCGCAGCTGCGAGGGGTTCATCTCGCCCAGGCCCTTGAAGCGGGTGACGCTGACTGCGCCCTTCATCTTTTCGCGCTCGATCTTCTGCAGCATGGCCTGCTTCTCGTTCTCGTCGAGGCAGTAGAACACCTGCTTGCCGACGTCCACGCGGAACAGCGGCGGCATCGCCACGAACACGTGGCCCTCGCTGACCAGGTGCGGGAAGTGCCTGAGGAACAGCGCGCTGAGCAGGGTGGCAATGTGCAGGCCGTCGGAATCGGCGTCGGCCAGGATCACGATCTTGCCGTAGCGCAGGCCGCTGAGGTCGTCCTTGCCGGGGTCGCAGCCGATCGCCACGGCGAGGTTGTGCACCTCCTCGGAGGCCAGCACCGAGGTCGATTCCACCTCCCAGGTGTTCAGGATCTTGCCGCGCAGCGGCAGGATCGCCTGGAACTCCTTGTCGCGCGCCTGCTTGGCGCTGCCGCCGGCGGAGTCGCCCTCGACCAGGAACAGCTCGGTGCGCGAGAGGTCGGTGGAGGTGCAATCGGCCAGCTTGCCGGGCAGGGCGGGACCCTGCACGATCTTCTTGCGCACCACCTGCTTGGCGGCCTTGAGCCGCGCGCTGGCACGCTCGATGGCGAGCTGGGCGATGCGCTCGCCGGTCTCCACGTTCTGGTTCAGCCACAGGCTGAAGGCGTCGTGCACGACGTTCTCGACCAGCGCGGCGGCGTTGCGTGAGGACAGGCGTTCCTTGGTCTGGCCGGCGAACTGCGGGTCGAGCAGCTTGGCGCTGAGCACGAAGGCCAGCCGCTCCCAGACGTCCTCAGGCGCGAGCTTCACGCCGCGTGGCAGCAGGTTGCGGATATCGCAGAACTCGCGGATCGCGTTGGTGAGGCCGGAGCGCAGGCCGTTGACGTGGGTGCCGCCCTGCGCGGTGGGGATCAGGTTGACGTAGCTCTCCTGCACCAGCTCGCCTTCCGGCAGCCAGGCCAGCGCGACATCCATGCCCTCGGTGTCGCGCGCCACGTGGTGCACGAACAGCTCTGCCGGCAGCGCTTCGCCGCCGTCCAGTTCGCCGCGCAGGTAGTCGCGCAGGCCGTCCTCGTAGAACCATTCGCTGGTTTCGCCGCTGGCCTCGTCGGTGAGTTTCACCGAGAGGCCGGCGCACAGCACGGCCTTGGCGCGCAGCAGGTGCTTGAGCCGGGGTAGCGAGATCTTCGGCGAGTCGAAGTATTTCGGGTCGGGCCAGAAGTGCACGGTGGTGCCGGTCTTCTTCTTCGGCACCGTGCCGATCACCTGCAGCTCGCTGACGCGGTCGCCGTGCTCGAAGGCCATGCGGTATTCGTTGCCGTCGCGGCGGATGGTCACTTCCACCCGCTGCGACAGCGCGTTGACCACCGACACGCCCACGCCGTGCAGGCCGCCGGAAAAGTTGTAGTTCTTGCCGCTGAACTTGCCGCCCGCGTGCAGGCGGGTCAGGATCAGCTCGACGCCCGGGATGCCCTCCTCGGGATGGATGTCCACCGGCATGCCGCGGCCGTCGTCGGTGACCTCGACCGAGCCGTCCGCGTGCAGCACCACCTCGATGGCTTTCGCATGGCCGGCCAGCGCCTCGTCCACCGAGTTGTCGATCACCTCCTGCGCCATGTGGTTGGGGCGGGTGGTGTCGGTGTACATGCCGGGGCGGCGCTTGACCGGATCCAGGCCGGAGAGGACTTCGATGTCGGCGGCGTTGTAGCGACTGCTCATGCGTGGTCGTCGGGCAGGTGAAAGCGTCGCAGCATGGCGGCGCACCGGGGGAGGGTCAAGCGAGTCAGAGCGGTGCGCAGTGCCGTTCCAGCCAGGCGAGGTCGGCACCGTCCAGCAGCGGCGCCAGCGCCGCGCGCACGGTGGCGTGATAGTCGTCCAGCCAGGCCCGCTCCTCGGGGTTGAGCAGGCCGGGTTCCAGCGCTCGGCGGTCGAACGGGCACAGCGTGAGCGTCTCGAAGGCGTAGTAGTCGCCGAACTCGGTGCGCTCCGACTCGACCACCACGGCGAGGTTCTCGTGGCGGATGCCGTGGCGACCGGGCTTGTACAGGCCGGGCTCGATGGACGAGATCATGCCGGGTTCCAGCGGCACCAGGGCGCCACCGGGTACCGGGGGGCGGATCGATTGCGGGCCTTCGTGCACGTTGAGGAAATAACCCACGCCGTGGCCGGTGCCGTGGCCGTAGTCGCAGCCGGCGGCCCACAGCGGGGCGCGCGCCAGCGCGTCCAGTTGCGGACCACTGGCGCCCTTCGGGAAGCGGGCGCGGGACAGCGCGATCATGCCCTTCATCACCAGCGTCGCGTCGCGGCGCTGCTCGGCGGTGGTCTCGCCCAGCGCCAGCACGCGCGTGATGTCGGTGGTGCCGCCGAGGTACTGGCCGCCGGAGTCGACCAGCAGCAGGCCCTTCGCCTGCAGGGCGCTGTGCGATTCCTGCGTGGCGCGGTAATGCGGCAGCGCGCCGTTGGCCTGGTAGCCGGCGATGGTGGCGAAGCTCTCGCCCACGAACTCCGGCTGCGCGGCGCGCGCGGCGTGCACCAGGCGGTGCACGTCCAGCTCGGTGAGCGGCTTGCCTTGCGCCAGCTGGTGCTCGATCTCGCGGAATGCGCCGGCCAGCGCCGCGCCGTCGCGGCGCATCACCTCGCGCACGTGGTCCAGCTCGGCCGGCGTCTTCAATGCCTTGAATGCGGTGCTGGGGCTGGATGCCTCGATGCGCCGCGCCGCGGCAGGTATCGCGTTGCTGATCGCGCAGACCACGCGGCCTGCATCGAGCAGCAGCGCGTCGTCCTTGCCGAGCTCGGCCAATGCGCCGGTGACGCCATCGTAGGCCGCGATGGCAACGCCATCAGCGGCGAGTTGCGCCACCAGCGCGTCGTCGAACTTGCCGCGCTCGGCGAACAGTGTGGCCTTGCCCTCGGCCGCCACCAGCAGGTGGGCAAGGAACACCGGGTTGCACTCCACGTCGCTGCCGCGCAGGTTGGTAAGCCAGGCGATGTCGTCGAGGCTGGAGACCAGGTGGTGCGTGGCGCCCTGCTTGCGCATGGCGCTGCGCAGACGCGCGAGCTTGTCGGCACGCGTGGTGCAGGCCCGGGCAATGGGGTGCTCGACGATGCGCGCATGGGGCAGGGCGGGGCGGTCGCTCCAGATCATGCCGGGCAGGTCGAGGTCGGTACGCACGCGCACGCCGTGCTCGGACAGCTTGCCTTCCATCGCGCGCAGGCCGGCCGGCGACACGCTGTCGCCCGCCACGGCCAGCGTGTCGTCCCGGTGCAGGTGTGTCGCCAGCCAGTCGAGGTGCTCGGGCGTGTGCGGCACGTGCAGCTTCATCAGCGCGATACCGCTGCCGGCGAGCTGCTGCTCGGCCTGCGAGAAGTAGCGCGAGTCGGTCCACAGTCCGGCGTGTTCGCGCGTGACGATCAGCGTCCCCGCCGAGCCGTTGAAGCCGGAGAGCCACGCGCGCGCCTGCCAGCGTGCGGGCAGGTACTCCGACAGGTGCGGATCGGCGCTGGGGACGATCACGGCGGCGACGCCGTGCTGTTGCATGGCGGCGCGTAGCGCGGCGATACGGGCGGGGATGGGCGTATTCATGTCTTGCATTTTAGCAGGCGTATCGGTCCGGCCAGCGGGTCGGCATCGCGGTCGATCGTCGTGGCGGCCGGTCGCTGGGGGAGCGCAGGTCGTATGTGTAGACTCCGTCACCGGACCTCGCCCGCGGCTCGTCGGGAAGGAGGGCGGCGGGGGGCACCCGTTCCCGCCGTGGCATCATCCACCCGTTTCGGCAGCGCTCCGCATGATTCCCGTTCCGCCCTTCATCGTCGCCATTCCGGCCCGCTACGGTTCCACCCGCCTGCCGGCCAAGCCGCTGCGCGAAATCGCCGGCGTGCCCATCGTGGTGCGGGTGGCGCAGCGTGCCCTGCAGGCAGGCGCGACGGACGTGGTGGTGGCCACCGACGATGCGCGCATCGCCGAGGCGTTGGCCGGGCAGGGCGTCAAGCTGTGCATGACCCGCGCTGACCACGCTTCCGGCAGCGACCGCCTGGCCGAGTGTGCCGCCCAGTGCGGCTGGAGCGACGATGCCATCGTGGTGAACCTGCAGGGCGACGAGCCGTTCGCGCCGGCCGCCGGCATCCGCGAGGTAGCGCGTGCGCTGGCCGAGGACGACGCGCCGATGGCCACGCTGGCCGCGCCCATCCACGACGCGCACGAATTGTTCGATCCGAACGTGGTGAAGCTGGTGCGTGGCGCGAGCGGCCGTGCACTGTATTTCAGCCGTGCACCGCTGCCGTGGGCACGCGACGCCTTCGCCGCCGACCGCACTGCGCTGCCGCCGGAAGTGCCGTTCCTGCGCCACATCGGCATTTACGCGTATCGCGCGGGGTTCCTCGCGCGGTATGCGCAGCTGGTGCGCACGCCGCTGGAGCAGGCCGAATCGCTGGAACAGCTGCGCGTGCTGGAGCATGGCCATGCCATCGCGGTGAGGCTCACGCCCGAGCCGTTCCCGCCGGGAATCGATACCGAGGCCGACCTGGCGCGTGCCGCGCAATGGTTGAGGGACCGGGGATGATCGCGAGCCGCGTGCTCTTCGTCTGCCTCGGCAACATCTGCCGCTCGCCGCTGGCGGAGTCCGTGGCGCGCAAACGCCTGGCCGAAGCAGGCCTGGACGTGTCGGTGGCTTCCTGCGGTACCGGCGGCTGGCACGCGGGCGAGGGTGCTGATCCGCGCATGGTTGCGGCTGCGCGAGTCGCGGGGCACGACTTGTCCGGGCACCGCGCGCGCCAGCTGCGTGCGCGCGATTTTGCCGACTACGACCTGCTGCTTGCGATGGATCGCGACAACCTGCGCGAGCTGCGCAAGCTCGCCGCCACGTCGCTGCAGGCGGAGCGGGCCGCGTTGTTCCTGGAGTGGACGGATGCGGCGCCGCCGCTGGAGTTCCCCGACCCCTGGTACGGCGATGCGGCCGGTTTCGAAGCGTCCGTGCAGCTGGCGGAGCGTGGCGTTGCCGGCCTGATCGAACGCTTGCGCGACGCCAGTCGCTAAAATCCCTGCATGGAATCCGACACGCCGCAAGCCTTCGACGGCAAGGCCTTCGTCCGCACCCTTACTTCCTCGCCCGGCGTCTACCGCTATTTCGACGCGGACGGCGAGCTCTTGTACGTCGGCAAGGCCGGCAACCTGAAGAAGCGCGTGGGGAGCTATTTCCTCAAGCCGCGGCTGGAGCCGCGCATCGCCGCGATGATCGCGCAAATCGCCCGCTGCGAGATCACCGTCACGCGCACGGAAGGCGAGGCGCTGCTGCTGGAATCGCAGCTGATCAAGTCGCTGAAGCCGCGCTACAACATCATGTTGCGCGACGACAAGAGCTATCCCTATATCTATCTGTCGGGCGGCGAGGACTATCCAAGGCTGGCTTTCCATCGCGGGGCGAGGAACCTGCCGGGGCGCTACTTCGGGCCCTATCCCAGCACCTTCGCGGTGCGCGAGAGCCTCGGCCTGATGCAGAAGCTGTTCAAGGTGCGCCAGTGCGAGGACAGCTACTTCCGCAACCGCTCGCGGCCTTGCCTGCAGCACCAGATCGGGCGTT
>JAJZET010000165.1 GCA_021805685.1 Pseudomonadota bacterium | reverse complement strand
AGGCGGAACTGACCGGCGACCTCGCCGACTACCTCGCCGAGCGGCTGCACGATGACCAGCGCTACGCCGATCCCGACCTCGCCCCAGCCAAGGCACCCGGCGAGATCGACGCGGCGGCGCTGGCCCGGTTGCGCAAGGCGCTGCCGTTTGCCGCCGCGCTGGACGAGGAAACCCTGCGCGACTGGTTCGGCCGCTTCATCACCCGCTATCGCAACGCGCAGCTCCCGGCCGTGCCCGACCGCATGCTGGACGAAGCCGGCTTGCGCAAGCGGCTCGCCGCCGGCGCGCGCCTGCTGCGTCATCCGTGGTCGCGCATGGCATGGAGCCGCGGCAAGTCCGGCTGCACCCTGTATGCGAATGGCCAGGCCTGGCCTGCGCCGCTTGCGCTGGCCAGGCAGCTTTGCGCGCAACGCGAGATCGCGCCGGATGCCGCATCAACGGCTCCCGCGATCGCGACGCTGCTGGCACTGGTCAACGATGGCCACCTGGTACTGCGCAAGGTGCGCCGGCGGTGAACACCCCGGCCGACACGATGCCACCGGACGGGCCGCGTGCGATCAACGGCCGCGAAGCCCTGGCCGCGGCGCGCCTGCAATTGCTGGCTGCCACCCGCCACCGGCTGGTGCTGCACCTGCCGCTGCTGGGCCGCGACGACTACGGCAACGACGCCGAACTGGCGGAACTCAAGCGCATCGCCACCTCCGGCCGGCGCGCGGAGATCCGCATCCTGCTGCACGACCCGGCGGCCGCGTTGCGCGACGGCCACCGGCTGGTGCTGCTGTTCCAGCGCCTCTCCAGCAGCATGGCGATCCGTACGCCGGTGGACGAGGTGGACAGCCAGAACACCGCCGCCTGGCTGGTCAACGATACCGGTGGCTACCTCTACCTGCCCGAGGCCAACCAGCCGCAGGGGCGCATGGCGCTGGCCGACCGCCCGGGGCAGGTGCCGCTGCAGCAGCAGTTCGACGAGGTCTGGGAACGCTCGGCCCGCGCCAGCGAGCTGTCGACGCTGGATCTGTAGCGTTCGCTGAACGCTTGCCCTGCCGCGCTCGCCCAAGGGCCGCCTGGCCGCAAATCGGGCCACTGGCGGGTTGCCGCTGTGCAGCAGCCCAAGGCTATAATTAACGGGATTTTTCGCCGACGATTCCTGCCAGGGATCGTCGCAAGCCTCCCTTCCCCAGCCGGTGGTGACGTGAGTACAAACCTGATCCGCGAGTTCTTCGAATCTTCCCAACTCGCTGGCGGCAACGCCGATTACGTCGAATCCCTGTATGACGCCTGGCTCGCCGATCCCGCATCGGTACCTGCCGAGTGGAGCAAGTATTTCGAGACGTTCAGGGGCCGCGAGGCCGGCGACGTCCCGCACGGCAACGCCATCGCGCGCATCGAGGCGGCCCAGAAGCAGCGCCATGTCGCGGTCGCCGCGCCGCTCAGCGACGAGCACGCGCGCAAGCAGGCCGGCGTGCTGCGCCTGCTGACCGCCTACCGCTCGCGCGGCCACCTCGCCGCCAACCTCGACCCGCTGGGCCTCGCCCACAAGATGGAGGCGCCCGACCTTGGCCTCGCCTTCCACGGCCTTTCCGACGCCGACCTCGATACCGAGTTCGACTGCGGCACCTATGCCGGTGGTGGCCAGCGTCTGAAGCTGCGCGACCTGCTGGCGCGACTCAAGAAGGTGTACACCGGCACGATCGGCGCCGAGTTCATGTACATCAGCGACCACGCCCAGCGGAACTGGATCTACAGCCGGCTGGAGCAGGCCAACGGCAGCGCCGGACTCGACAAGGGCGGCAAGCAGCGCATCCTCGACGGCCTGACCGCCGCCGAGGGCCTGGAGCGCTACCTGCACACCAAGTACGTCGGCCAGAAGCGCTTCTCGCTGGAGGGCGGCGACAGCCTGATCCCGATGATCGACGACGTGGTGCGCGCCGCCGGCGACAACGGCATCAAGGACGTGGTGATCGGCATGGCCCACCGCGGCCGCCTCAACGTGCTGGTGAACATCCTCGGCAAGCCGCCGAAGACCCTGTTCAACGAGTTCGAGGGCAAGTTCGAACACAGCAACCACGACGATGGCGCCCATTCCGGCGACGTGAAATACCACATGGGCTTCTCCGCCGACGTGCGCACGCCACAGGGCGGCACCCACGTGGCGCTGGCGTTCAATCCCTCGCACCTGGAGATCGTCAACCCGGTGGTGGCCGGTTCCGTGCATGCGCGCCAGGTGCGCCGCAAGGACGGCAACCGCACCTCGGCCTTCGCCGTGCTGATCCACGGCGATGCGGCGATGGCCGGCCAGGGCGTGAACATGGAGCTGTTCAACATGTCGCAGGCGCGCGGCTTCAAGATCGGCGGCACGCTGCACATCGTGGTCAACAACCAGGTGGGTTTCACCACCTCCAATCCGCAGGACGCGCGCTCCACGCTGTATTGCACCGACCTAGCCAAGATGGTCAACGCCCCGGTGTTCCACGTGAACGGCGACGATCCCGAAGCGGTGGTCCAGGTCACCCGCCTCGCCTACGAGTTCCGCAAGCAGTTCCGCAAGGACGTGGTGATCGACCTGGTGTGCTACCGCCGCCACGGCCACAACGAGGCGGACGAACCCTCCGCCACGCAGCCGGTTATGTACCAGGTCATCAAGAAGCGCCCCACCACCCGCGAGCTGTACGCAAAGGAGCTGGTGCAGCAGGGCGTGCTGGCCGATGGCGACGCGCAGAAGCAGTTCGAAGCCTACCGCGACCGCCTCGAAGCCGGTTCGGCGATGACCGAGCTGCACCCGTCGCTGACCAAGGACGTGGAGGTCGACTGGAGCCGCTTCCTCGGCAACAAGCTGTCCACCCCGGCCGACACCAGCGTACCGAAAGCGAAGCTGGTCGAACTGGCCCAGCGCATCCTGGACCTGCCCAAGGACATCACGCTGCAGTCGCGCGTGGCCAAGATCTACGACGACCGCCGCAAGATGGCCGCCGGCGAGCTGCCGGGCGACTGGGGTTTCGCCGAGAACCTGGCCTACGCCACCCTGATCGACGAAGGCCACAACCTGCGACTGGTCGGCCAGGACGCCGGCCGCGGCACGTTCTTCCACCGCCATGCCGTGCTGCATGACCAGAAGGACGGTCACACCTTCATGCCGCTGGCCACGCTGCGCGCCGATGCCGACGTCGAAGTGATCGACTCGCTGCTGAGCGAGGAAGCGGTAATGGCTTTCGAATACGGCCACGCCACCACCGACCCGCACACGCTCAACATCTGGGAAGCGCAGTTCGGCGACTTCGCCAACGGCGCGCAGGTGGTGATCGACCAGTTCATCAGCTCGGGCGAGGCCAAGTGGGACCGCTTGTGCGGCCTGGCTCTGTACCTGCCGCACGGCTACGAAGGCCAGGGTCCGGAACATTCCTCCGCCCGCCTGGAACGCTTCCTGCAACTGTGCGCGATGGAGAACATGCAGGTCTGCGTGCCCACCACGCCGGCGCAGGATTTCCACATGATCCGCCGCCAGATGCTGCGCCCGGTGCGCAAGCCGCTGGTGGTGATGACGCCGAAGTCGCTGCTGCGCCACAAGCTGGCCGTGTCCACGCTGGACGAGCTGGCCAGCGGCAGCTTCCAGCTGGTGATCGGCGAACACCGCGAACTGGCCGCGAAGAAGGTCAAGCGCGTGGTGCTGTGCGCCGGCAAGGTCTACTACGACCTGCTGGAAGAGGCCGAAAAGCGCGGTACCAACGATGTCGCCATCGTGCGCGTGGAGCAGCTCTATCCGTTCCCGCGCGCCGAAGTCGTGGCCGAACTGGAGAAGTACCCTTCCGCCAAGGAAGTGGTGTGGTGCCAGGAGGAGCCGATGAACCAGGGCGCCTGGTTCCAGATCCGCCACCACCTGCAGGCCTGCGTGGGCGCCAAGCAGAGTCTCTCCTACGCGGGTCGCGCCCGCTCGGCCGCGCCGGCCGCGGGGCACCTCAACGACCACGTGGCCGAACAGGCGGCGCTGGTCGAACAGGCGCTGGTCGCACCGGTCGGCACCGATCACTCGGCAGAATAAAATCACCCAGTTCGACTTTCGCGTCCTAGCCGGGCGCAAAACCACAGGATCAACCCATGTCCACTGAAGTCAAAGTCCCCGTTCTGCCCGAGTCGGTCTCCGACGCCACCATCGCCACCTGGCACAAGAAGGCCGGCGACGCGGTGAAGCGCGACGAGAACCTGGTCGACCTGGAAACCGACAAGGTGGTGCTGGAGGTTCCGGCGCCGGTCGACGGCGTGCTCAAGGAAATCAGGTTCCAGAGCGGCGACACGGTGAACAGCCAGCAGGTGATCGCGGTGATCGAGGAAGGCGCCGTGGCCGCCGCCCCGGCACCGGCCGCCGCCGCACCGGCGCCCGCCGCCGCGGCCCCCGCCCCGGTCGCGCCGAAGGCTGCCGCCGAGCTGTCGCCCGCCGCGCAGCGCGTTGCCACCGAGAACAAGGTCGACACCTCCGCCATCTCCGGCACCGGGCGCGACGGCCGCATCATCAAGGAAGACGTG
Source organism: Pseudomonadota bacterium (assembly GCA_021805685.1). Classification (GTDB taxonomy): domain Bacteria; phylum Pseudomonadota; class Gammaproteobacteria; order Xanthomonadales; family Rhodanobacteraceae; genus Rhodanobacter_A. The sequence continues at coordinate 5,455 of JAJZET010000165.1, read as the reverse complement.
GTCAATGCCGGCTCGCGTCCCGCCGCTGCAGCCGCACCGACGGCGGCGCCCACGCCGGGCGCGCGTCCGGAAGAGCGCGTGCCGATGACCCGCATGCGCGCGAAGATCGCCGAGCGCCTGATGCAGTCGAAGAACTCGATCGCCATGCTCACCTCGTTCAACGAAGTGAACCTCGCCGCGGTCAGCAAGATGCGCAAGGACCTCGGCGAGCAGTTCCAGAAGGAGCACGGCGTCAAGCTCGGCTTCATGAGCTTCTTCGTCAAGGCCACCGTCGAGGCGCTGAAGCGCCACCCGATCATCAATGCCTCGGTGGACGGCAACGACATCATCTACCACGGCTACCAGGACGTCTCGATCGCCGTCTCCACCGACAAGGGCCTGGTCACCCCGGTGCTGCGCAACGCCGAGAACATGAGCTTCGCGGACATCGAGAAGGGCATCGCCGACTACGCCAAGAAGGCGCGCGACGGCAAGCTCACGCTGGAGGACCTGCAGGGCGGTACGTTCACCATCACCAACGGCGGCACCTTCGGCTCGCTGCTCTCCACGCCCATCGTGAACCCGCCGCAGAGCGCCATCCTCGGCATGCACACGATCAAGGAGCGCGCCATCGTCGAGAACGGCCAGGTGATCGCCGCGCCGATGATGTACCTCGCGATCAGCTACGACCACCGCATCATCGACGGCAAGGACGCGGTGCTGTTCCTGGTCGACATCAAGAACCAGCTCGAGAACCCGCACAAGATGTTGTTGGGCATCTGAGTCCTCGACCCCCTCTCCCTCCGGACGCGAAGAGGGGCCATGGATGGTCCTGCTTTGACGAGCGAGGAAGAGGGGTTGGGGGGTGAGGGTTCGGCACCGCCGCAACACCTCGCTCCGCCCGTACCCTCACCCGGCCTTCGGCCACCTTCTCCCGACGGGAGAGGGAAAAAGCGAGAAACGACATGAGCGACAAATTCGACGTCATCTTCATCGGTGCCGGCCCCGCCGGCTACGTCGGCGCGATCCGCGCCGCGCAGCTCGGGCTGAAGGTGGCCTGCATCGACGCCTTCACCGGCAAGGACGGCAAGCAGGCCCTCGGCGGCACCTGCCTCAACGTCGGCTGCATCCCGTCCAAGGCGCTGCTGGACTCGTCCAAGCAGTTCTACAACATCGCGCACAACCTGCCGGTGCACGGCATCACCGTCGATGGCGCCAAGGTCGACATGGCCACCTTCATCGGCCGCAAGGACAAGATCGTCAAGCAGTTCACCGGCGGCATCGGCCAGCTGTTCAAGGCGAACAAGGTCACCGCGTTCTACGGCAAGGGCAAGCTGCTCAAGGGCAACCAGGTCGAGATCACCGCCAACGACGGCGGCAAGCAGACGATCAGCGCCACCAACGTCGTGCTGGCTTCCGGCTCGGTGCCGATCGAGCTGCCGTTCGCGAAGTTCGACGGCAAGCACATCGTCGACAACGCCGGCGCGCTCGACTTCACCGACGTGCCGAAGCGCCTGGGCGTGATCGGCGCTGGCGTGATCGGCCTGGAGCTTGGCAGCGTGTGGCGTCGCCTGGGTGCGGAAGTGACCGTGCTCGAGGCCATGCCGGACTTCCTCGGCGCCGCCGATGCGGACATCGCCAAGATCGCCTTCAAGGAATTCACCAAGCTGGGCCTGAACATCAAGATGGGCGCCAAGCTGTCCAAGGCCGAGGTGAAGAAGGATGGCGTGCACCTGGTCTACGCCGACAAGGACGGCGAGCAGAGCCTGGTGGTCGACAAGCTGCTGGTGGCCGTGGGCCGCCGTGCCTACACCGACGGCCTGCTGGCCGACGATACCGGCGTGAAGCTGGACGAGCGCGGCCGCATCGTGGTGGACGAGCACAACCACACCGGCGTCGACGGCGTGTGGGCGATCGGCGACGCCGTGCGCGGCCCGATGCTGGCGCACAAGGGCTCCGAGGAAGGCGTGGCGGTGGCCGAGTGGATCGCCGGCAAGGCCGGCCACGTCAACTTCGACACCATCCCGTGGGTGATCTACACCGAGCCGGAAATCGCCTGGGCCGGCAAGACCGAGAAGGAACTGAAGGACGCCGGCATCCCGTACAAGGTCGGCACCTTCCCGTTCGCCGCCATCGGCCGTGCCGTGGCGATGAACGAGGCGATCGGCCAGGTGAAGATGCTCGCCCATGCCGACACCGATCGCATCCTCGGCGTGCACATGGTCGGCCCGGGCGTGTCCGAGCTGATCGCCGAGTGCGTGGTGGCGATGGAGTTCAAGGGTTCGTCCGAAGACCTCGCCCGCATCGTCCACGCCCACCCGACGCTGTCGGAAGCCGTGCACGAGGCCGCGTTGTCGGTGGACAAGCGCGCCATCCACAAGGGCAACTGAAGTCAGGATGACTTCATCCCGGACAGCACATGGATGTGCGTCGATCCGGGATCCATACGGCCCGCTCGTGGCGACATGGGCGGGCCGTTCGCCTTCCTCGCCGTCACCCCAGCGAAAGCCGGAATGACGAGCAAAAAGCGAGCTCTTTGACATGCCCCAGCCCACCTCCCTCTGCGTCTACTGCGGCTCCAGCGCCGGCAGGCATCCCGAGTACGCCGAGCAGGCGCGCGCTTTCGGTGCCGCGATGGCGAAGCGCGGCATCGCACTGGTGTACGGCGGCGGCAACGTGGGCCTGATGGGCATCGTCGCCGACGCGGTGCTGGCCGGCGGCGGCAAGGTGGTCGGCGTGATCCCGCGCCAACTGGTCGAGCGCGAGGTGGCGCACAAGGGCCTCACCGAGCTGGTGGTGGTCGACACCATGCACCAGCGCAAGACGCGCATGTTCGAGCTGTCCGATGCCTTCGTCGCCCTGCCCGGCGGCTTCGGCACCATGGACGAAATGTTCGAGATGCTGACCTGGGCGCAGCTCGGCCTGCACCGCTACCCTTGCGCCTTCCTCGACGTGCGCGGCTATTACCGCGACCTGCGCACGATGATGGACCACATGGTCGGCGAGCGCTTCGTGCGCGCCGAGCAGCGCGACAGCATCTGGTTCGGCGAGGACATCGACGCGCTGTTCGACTGGATGCAGGGTTATGAAGGCAGCTACCAGCCGAAATGGATCGACCGCGCCAGCGTCGACGCCTGAGCCGCCTTCGACGAGGAGTATCCGATGACGACGTTCCGTGCCTTCCGCATCCACAACGACGACCAAGGCTATCGCGCCGGCATCGAGGCCATGGATACCGAGTCGCTGACACCGGGCGAGGTGCTGGTCAAGGTCGCGTACTCCTCGGTGAACTACAAGGACGCACTGGCCGGCTCCGGCAAGGGCCGCATCCTGCGTCGCTACCCATTGAACGGCGGCATCGACGTGGCCGGCCGCGTGGTCGCCTCGACGGATCCGAAGTTCAAGGAGGGCGACGCGGTGCTGTGCACCGGCAGCGGCCTTTCCGAGACGCGCGACGGCGGCTACGCCGAATACGCGCGACTGGACGCGCGCTGGACCATCCCGCTACCCGACGGCCTTGACCTGCGCGAGAGCATGATCCTCGGCACCGCCGGCTTCACCGCCGCGCTGGCACTGCTGCACATGCAGGACAACGGCCAGACGCCCGCGCTCGGCCCGATCGCCGTCACCGGCGCCAGCGGCGGCGTGGGCCAGCTCGCCATCGACATCTTCAGTCGCGCCGGTTACGAGGTGCATGCGATCAGCGGCAAGGCCGACCACTTCGACCACCTGAAATCGCTGGGCGCCGCCGAATGCATCGACCGCCATGCGCTCGCCTTCAGCGGCAAGCCGATGGACTCGGCCCGCTTCGGCGGCGCGCTGGACAACGTGGGCGGAGCGATGCTGGCCGGCCTGCTGCCGCTGATCGCGCCCTACGGCAACCTGGCGATCTGCGGCAATGCCGGCGGCATCGCCTTCGACAGCACCGTAATGCCCTTCATCATCCGCGGCGTGAACCTGCTGGGCGTGGCCTCGGCGGGCACCGCGCGCCCGATGCGCGAACGCGTGTGGCGGCATCTGGCCACGGCCTGGAAGCCGCGCCACCTGGCACGCATCGCCACCCGCGAGGCTGCGCTGGACGAACTCCCCGGCGTGTTCGAACGCATGCTGGCCGGCGACTCCTTCGGCCGCACCCTGGTCCGGGTCGGCGGCGATTGACGCCTGGCGACTTGGAAGCGCCGCAGCACAAGCATAGAATCCACCGAACCGCTAACAAGGGGACAACAGGCATATGGCACGCATCCTGATCGTCGACGACTCGCCTTCGCAATTGCTGGGACTGAAGCGCATCGTCGAAAAGCTCGGTCACGAGACCCTCACCGCCGAGGACGGCGCCGCGGGCGTCGAGGTGGCCAAGCGCGAGATCCCCGACCTGATCCTGATGGACGTGGTGATGCCCAACCTCAACGGCTTCCAGGCCACCCGCACGATCAGCAAGGACGCCGCCACCGCGCACATCCCGGTGGTGCTGGTCACCACCAAGGACCAGGAAACCGACCGCGTATGGGGCATGCGCCAGGGCGCCAAGGCCTACGTCACCAAGCCGATCAAGGAAGAAGAGCTGGTGGCCACGCTGAAGGACCTGCTGCCGGCCTGAACCGGGCTCGGCACGATCCACGAAAAACGGCGCCTTGCGGCGCCGTTCTTGTTTTTGCGGGGGCGCCTGTTCGCGCAACGCGCCAAGGGACACCCGCATCGGCGGAACGTCAGCGGCGCGGGTCGTAGTCCGCGTATTGCTTGCGCAACGCCTCCCAGGCCGAGCGCTGCTTGTCGGTGTCCGCCGCCGGGGCGCGGATCGACAGTTCCACCAGCTGGTCGCCCGGGTGCGCACCCGGCAGGCCACGCCCTTTCAGACGCAGCTTGCGACCCGACTGCGAGCCCGCCGGAACGCGCAGTTCCACCGTGCCGGCCAGGGTCGGCACCGGCACCGTGGCACCCAACGCCGCCTCCCAGGGACTGAGCGGCAACACGTGCAGCACATCACGACCATCCAGCTTGAAGCGTGCGTCGTCGCGGATGCCCACTTCCAGCAGCAGGTCGCCCTTCGGGCCACCACCGCTGCCGGCCTGTCCCTGCCCGGCCAGGCGGATCACCTGCCCCGGCTGGATGCCGGCGGGGATCTTTACTTCCAGCACGCGCTCCTCGCCACGGCCATCGTGCAGGGAGACCCGCGTGCGACCGCCGTCGAACGCGGTTTGCAGGTCGATCTCCACCCGCGCCTGCACGTCCTGCCCGCGCCGGGCGCGGGGCTGGCCGCGCTGGCCGCCGCGACCGCCGAACAGGCTCTCGAAGAAATCGCTGAAGTCGCCATCGCCGCCGAAGTCGAACGGCTGCCCCTGGCCCTGGCCCCAGCCCGGCGGCGGCCGGAACTGCTCGCCGCCGCGGTAGCCGCCGGCGCGCAGCTGGTCGTAGGCACGACGCTTCTCGGCATCCAGCAGCACCTCCTGCGCCTCGTTCGCCGCCTTGAATTTCTCCT
>JAJZET010000163.1 GCA_021805685.1 Pseudomonadota bacterium | reverse complement strand
AGGCGGGTTCGTGCGCGGCGAGGTAGCGCAGCAGGGCGAGTTCCTGGTCGCCGATGGATGGTCTGGACATGTGGGGCACCCGGCTTGACTACACGTGTCGCCACGCTACGCCTGGCGACACGTGTAGTCAAGCACGCGAGCGCGGCTATCCGAGTACCGAGGCGGCATCCACGATGAAATGCGCGACGATGTTCACCCACAGGTTGCGGCGCCACAGGTACAGCAGCGAGAACGCGAGGCCTCCGACGGCGACGATCAGCTCGTGGCTCCAACCCCAGTAGGCCACGTGGTCGAGCGTGAACACGGCGAGCGAGAGCACGGTCGCGACCGTGCGGCTGCCGGTGAGCTCCTCGATGCGTTCCATCGCGTAGCCGCGGAACAATACTTCTTCCGACACCGCCGCACGCACCGTCGAGATCAGGCGCCACCAGAACGGCGTGGCCATCAGGGCGCCGCCGTTCGCCGTGGCGGCCACCGCGTCGTTCAGATGGAGTACGGGAAGCACCAGGAAGTACATCGTGGCAAGCACTGCCAGTACCGCCACGCCGCCCAGGATGCCGATGGCAGCGTTCGTGGCCCCCAGGCGGCGAAAGCCGACCGACGTCAGCGGGCGCCTCTCGACCAGCCGTACGTACAGCAGCACCGCGGCGACGTAGACCCACCAGATCGCCTCGTTGCCGACCAGGTGCGGGACGTCGGCAAACTCGTGGTCCCAGGTGCTGAAGGGCAGGCTGACCGGGCCCAGGGCGAGCAGCAGGCCCACAAGGGTGGTGGACCACTGGCGCCTGCCGGCGGCCCGCGGATGGGCGTTTGCGCTTTGCATGGATGTGGTCTCTTGCATGTCGATGGAGCCGGGTGCGTCAGGCGCCTGCCTGATGCATGCGGGCGTCGAGGACGATCTGTATGAAGCGGTCGATGGCACGGGTCGTGCGCCTGCGATCGCCCGTGGCCATCAGTTCGATGAACAGCCCGTCGAACACGGCGCCGCACAGCGTGGCGAAGGCCGGATCGCGGCGGGAGGCCGGGAACATCGACAGGATGAAGTCCATCCAGTGCGCGGCGTTGCGCTGCACGTATTGCGCATAGGTACCCGGGTTCTGCACCGCGAGGATCTGCAGCTCGTAGATCAGCTTGAGGTAGGGATAGTTGGCTTCGGCGATGGCCCAGCGCCAGAGCAGTTTCAGCGGCTGCTCCGGCTTTTGTGCGGACTGGCGATCCAGCAACTCCGCCATGGACTGGCGGAGCCGGGTCTGCATGGCTTCGAGTACCTCGCCGAGCAGGCGTTCCTTCGATTCGAAGTGGTAGACCAGCAGCCGCGCGCTGGTGCCGATCGCGGTCGCGAGTGGGCGCAGCGAGAGGTTGGCCAGCCCGTGTTCCAGCAGGTAACCGACGATGGGTTCGATCAGGGCATCTTTGCGTGGCGGCATGTAACGAACGTTACATGTAACGTTCGTTACACGTCAAGTGCGACCCATGCGGCCCCGCAAACGACACGGGCGCCCGCAGGCGCCCGTGTCCCGATGCAATCGCAACGGACGGTCAGAAGGTGTAGCGCAGGGTCACCATGGCCGACCAGCGTGATACCACGCGGCTGGGATCGTAGAAGCCGCCGTCGTAGGTCTGCAGCTGCTGCGGCTGGTAATTGACGCCACCCTTGTCGGTGGGCAGCGAATACACGTACTGGCCCTGAGCGTTCACGCCGGCGTAGTTGGCGAGGATGCGGGTCGGGTAGATGCCGGTGTTGCGCTGCTGGCCCCAGCTGCTGTTGAGCAGGTTGAGCACGTTGTAGACATCCAGCCGCAGCACGCCCTTGTTGCCCTTGAAGATGCCGGGCACTTCCTGCGAGAAGCTCATGTCCAGCTCGTTCACCCACGCGGTGCGATCGCCGTTGCGGTTCGCGACCTGGCCGCGGTGCCGGCTGAGGTAGGCATCGCTGGCGAGGAAGTTCTGGAATTGCTGGATCACCTGCTGGCTGGTGCCGGCGACGTAGGTCACCTTGGGGTCGTTGGCCGACGGGATGTAGACCGGGTCCCAGCCGCCGATGCCATCGCCGTTCGCGTCGTTGCCGAACACCCAGGTGTAGGGCAGGCCGCTGTGGCCGCTGTAGAACATCGACACCATCGTGTTGTAGTCGCCGAAGAACGCGTGCTGCCAGGTCAGCGAGGCCTTCAGCGCTTTGGGCACGTTGTAGTTCGAGGTGGCCAGCACGTTGGTGTTCGGATTCAGGCGTGCCACACGCGAGTAGCCGCTGTAGGCGATGGTGTCGGCACCGGGGTCGACGTCGCTGGCGTGGCTCAGGGTGAAGCTGACGTTGCCGGACCAACTGGCGGAGAACGGTTTGTCCAGCGACAGCGTGAAGCTGTCGGACTTGCCGCGGTGGGTGTTGGTGAGCAGGGTGGAGGCGGTGCTGAAGGCTGGATTGTGGTTGGCCAGGATGTCGGCGGTCTTCGGTGCCTCGCCGGGCGTCTTCCAGAATTGTTCGCGGCCATCGGGCAGCGTGCCGGTGGGCGCGCCGAAGTTCACCGCCTCGTACAGGATGCCGTCGCGCACCTGGATGTGCTCGTATTCCGCCGAAGCCACCATGCCCCACCAGGGCAGCTCGCGGTCCAGCGCCAGGCTCATCTTCCATACGCTGGGCAGGCGGAAGTCGGGCGAGATCGCGTCGATCGAGCCCGCGCCGCCGGTGGCGGTGGGAATGTTCTGCGCGAACGGATTCGGGCTGAACGGCGCGTTGGCCGGGTTGTACGACGTGTAGTTGCGCAGGGTGATGCCGTTGTTCTGGAACGGGTTGGTCAACCACACCGTGGGCGGGTCTGTCTGGAACAGGCCAGCGCCGCCGCGCAGCTGGGTCTTGTAGGCGCTGTCGAAGCTGTAGTTGAACGACAGGCGCGGCTCCACGATGCGGTTGGCGGAGCCGACGGTGGAATTGTTCGCCACGCCGAAGGCCTGCGCAAAGCCGGCGTTGTACGGCGGCTTGGCGCTGGAGTGCGGTATGTCGAGGCGCACGCCGTACTGCACGGACAGCGCGTCGTTGAACTGCCAGCTGTCCTGCAGGAACGGGCTGGTCTGGGTATACGTCCACTTGCCGACGATGTCGTTGAGCGTGTAGCCCGGCGCGGGGTGGTAGAGCGAGTAAGCGTCGTAGTTGCCGGCCTGGAAGTTGGGAATGCCCCAGAACGTGTAGACGCCGAACTCGGACTGGCCGAACAGGTTGTAGATGCGGTTGCGCTGGAAATCGACGCCGGCCTTGATGGTGTGGTCACCCAGGTACCAGGTGCCGGCGAAGAAGAAGCTGAGCTTCTTGGTATCGATCTTGTTGTAGTGGCGATACTGCTCTTCGCCCAGGTACACCGATGGACCGGTGCCGGTGGGCGATATGAATACCTTCACCGAGGGCTGCTGGTACGGCGCGGTGGTGATCTGGCTGTACTTCTGCAGGCCGACCTTGGCCTCGGTGGAGAAGCTGTCGCTCCAGTCGTCGTACAGGTGCAGCACGTAGTTGTCGGTGGTGATGGCCTTGGTATAGGTGTAGCTGCTCAGGCCCACGCTGTTCGAGCTGTTGCCGCCCACGGCCGGCAGCAGCTCCTTGGTGCGCTGGTAGGTGAAGCTGGCGCGGTGGTTGTTGGAGATGTTCCAGTCGATCTTGCCGAGGTACCGCTTGTCGTCGTAGGCCAGTCCGGTGGCGCCGCCGAAGGTGCCCGGGGTGAGGCCGAGTTTGGTGGCGGCGTCGATCACCTGCTGCAGGTCGCCCGGCGACACCTTGTTGCTGGTGGATGGGCCGTTGCCCAGCGTGCTGTCCAGACCGTTGGCGGAATCGGCGCCGATGCCGGTGGTCTTTTCGTGCTCGGCCGCCAGGAAGAAGAACAGTTTGTCCTTGACGATGGGGCCGCCCACGGTGAAGCCGTAGGTGTCGTCCTTCTGGTAGCCCTTGTAGTGGTAGCCCGGATTGTTGCTGGGCAGCCAGCCGGCGTCGCCGACCAGGTCGTTGGCGTTGCGGTAGACGTAGTACACCGAGCCGTGGAACTGGTTGGTGCCGGACTTGGTCACCGCGTTGACGTCTGCGCCGACCACGTCGGAGGTGACGTCGTAGTTCGCCGTGGAGATGTTGTATTCCGCGATGGTGTCCGGCGAGATCGGCGACTTCTGGTAGGGCAGGCCGTTGGCGTTCAGGCCGAACGGATCGCCCTGCGTCACGCCGTCCACCGCAATATTGTTGTAGCGGTTGTTCATGCCGGCAGCGGAAATGGCGCCGGAACCCTGATCGGTCACGTTGATGCGCGGGTCGAGCCGCACCACGTCGTCGATCGAACGGTTGCCCTGCGGCGTGGCCTGCAGCTGGCGCTGCGAGATGGTGGTGGACAGGCCCTTGTTGTCGGAGGTGAAGGTCTGCGCCAGCGTGGAGGCGTTCACCGTCACCGAGCTCAGCGTCAGGGCCGCCGCGGCGCCCTCGCCCATGCGGAGATTGATCGAGGAAGGCTGGCCCAGCTGTAGGTAGACGTTGTCCTGTTCCACGCCGCTGAGGCCGGGCTTGGTCGCCACGATGGTGAACGGGCCACCCGCGCGCAGCCCCTGCGCCACGTAGCGTCCGTCGGCATCCGTGGTCACTGTCTTGGTGGTGCCGGAGGGCACGTGCACGATGTTGACGGTGGCGCCGGCCACCGCCTTGCCGTTGGCGTCCACCACGCGGCCGACCGCGCCGGACGTGGTGATGTTCTGGGCGATGGCGGGAGACATCGCCAGCAACGCGGCAATGGCGAACGGGAGCGAACGGACGCGGTTCGTGACAGTCATGGGATTCCTTTGGTTTGGCAAAGTGGTTCTGCCAGCCCAAAACGACGGCGCTTCCCGGATGGGAAGCGATCGTGGAAGACGGACTGGCCGACGCGCCCCCCGGCACGTCGGCCACCATTCTAGGCAGCGCCGTGTGACAAAGTGTGTACGGCGTGCGACGGTCGTCGCAAAGATCAGAACGCCATGTCGAACGCCACCTCGCCACCGACGCCCACCTGGTAGGCGGAGACCCGGCGTTCGAAGAAGTTGGTCACTTCCTGCACGTCCTGCAGGTCCATGAAGTCGAACGGGTTCCTGGCGCCGTACTTCTTCGGCAGGTCGAGCTGGGCCAGGCGCTGGTCGGCGCAGTACTCCAGGTACTGGCGCATGTCCTTCACCGACAGGCCGGCCACGCCGCCGGACAGTACGTCCTCCGCGAACTGCGTTTCGCAGGCGATGGCGTCTTCCAGCATGTCCTCGATCTGCGAGCGCATGGCGTCGTCGAACAGGTCCGGTTCCTCTGCGCGTACCGTGCGCACCACCTCGAAGGCGAAGGCCATGTGTCCGGACTCGTCGCGGAACACCCAGTTGGTACCCGACGCCAGGCCGTGCAGCAGGCCGCGCGAACGCAGGAAGTACACGTAGGCGAAGGCGGCAAAGAAGAACAGACCCTCGATGCAGGCGGCGAAGCAGATCAGGTTGAGCAGGAACTGCCGCCGCTGCCCGCGCGTTTCCAGCCGGCGCAGGTCCTGGATCGAGTCGATCCACTTGAAGCAGAACGCGCCCTTCTGGCGGATCGACGGAATGTTCTCGATCGCCGCGAAGGTCTTGGCACGTTCGCCCGGATCGGGAATATAGGTGTCCAGCAGGGTCAGGTAGAACTGCACGTGCAGCGCTTCCTCGTACAGCTGGCGCGAAAGGTACATGCGCGCTTCCGGCGCGTTGATGTGCTGGTACAGGTTCAGCACCAGGTTGTTCGACACGATGGTGTCGCCGGTGGCGAAGAACGCGATCAGCCGGTGGATCAGGTGGCGGTCGGCTGCCGACATCTTGGTGTTGAGGTCGGTGGTGTCCAGTGAAAAGTCGACCTCGTCCACTGTCCAGGTGTTCTTGATGGCGTTCTTGTACATCTCGTAGAACGCCGGGTAGCGCATCGGACGGAGGGTGAGTTCGAAGCCGGGATCGAGAATGTGCCGGAGGCGGTCGGGTTGGGTGGGCATGGGAGATTCCTTGAATTTTGTTCGTCATCCCAGCGAAAGCTGGGATCCAGTGGCTTTGGCCTACGCCGTGGCAAGGCAAAAGCCTGAGGTGCTGGATTCCAGCTTTCGCTGGAATGACGGGGGCTTCGTTGATACGTTTGGGCTTGGCCAGATGAACTGAATGGATTCATCGCATGCAAGAGCGCCAGCCTTGTGTCTACCTTCTTGCCAGCCGCCGCAATGGCGTGTTGTACGCCGGTGTCACTTCCAATTTGCCGGCGCGTATCTGGCAACACCGCAACGATGTGGTTGAAGGTTTTACGCAGCGGCATCATGTGCACTCCCTCGTCTGGTTCGAAATGCACGACACGATGGAATCGGCCATCGTGCGCGAGAAGGCGGTCAAAGCATGGAGGCGGGCCTGGAAGATCGAACTCATCGAGAAATCCAATCCGTATTGGCGGGATCTTTACGCGGTGATTTGCCGATGAGCTGGCAATCCCTAGCCACCATTCCAGTCCTCACCACCATTCCAACGAAAGCTGGAATCCAGTGCCTTTATGCATCAAGAGCCAAAGAGACGGGGTCCCAGCTTTCGCTGGGACGACGGTAGGGTGCTACTGGCAGGCTTCGCAGTACTCGGGGTTCTCCAGTGAGCAGAACACTGCGGCGGTGGCCGTCTCCTGATCAGTCGCGGCGGCCTTCGCTGCCGTCACCGTCGCCTTGGCGATCTTCGTCGCCGGCCGCGAGCGCAGGTAGTAGGTGGTCTTGATGCCCGCCTTCCATGCGTACATGTACATGGACGACAGCTGGCCGATGTTCGGGTTCTCCATGAACAGGTTCAGCGACTGGCTCTGGTCGATGTAGGCGCCACGTGCCGCGGCCAGGTCGATCAGCGCCTTCTGCGGCAGTTCCCACACCGTGCGGTAGATCATCCGCAGGCGCTCGGGAATCGCTGCGATGGCCTGGATCGAACCCTCGGCCAGCTTGATCTGGTCGCGTATCTCGGCCGTCCACAGCCCGAGCGTCTTGAGTTCCTCGACCAGGTAGCGGTTGACCACCAGGAAGTCGCCCGACAGCGTCTCGCGCTTGAACAGGTTGGACACCTGCGGCTCGATGCATTCGTAGCAGCCGGCGATCGATGCGATGGTGGCGGTGGGGGCGATGGCGATCAGCAGCGAGTTGCGCAGGCCGCTCGCCTTGATCGCCTCGCGTAGCGTGCTCCAGCGGGCTTCGTCGTGCGGCTGGGCGTCCGGCCAGTAGTCGAACTGCAGCTCGCCGTTGGCGGCGCGGCTTTCGCCGAAGCCGGGGTGAGCGCCGTGCTGCGCGGCCAGTTCGTTCGATTGCGACAGCGCGTTGAAATAGATTTCCTCGGCAATGCGCGTGGACAGCGCCAGCGCCTCGGCCGAGTCGAACGGCAGCCGCAGCTTGAAGAACACGTCCTGCAGGCCCATCACGCCCAGGCCGACCGGACGCCACTTGGCGTTGGCGACTTTGGCGGTGGCGATGGGATAGAAGTTGAGGTCGATCACGCGGTCGAGCTGGCGCACCGCGGTACGCACGGTGGCGGTAAGTTTGTCGAAATCGAACTGACCGTCCACCACGTGGCGCGCCAGGTTCACCGAGCCCAGGTTGCATACCGCCGTTTCGCCGGCGCTGGTGACTTCCAGGATCTCGGTGCACAGGTTCGACAAGTGGATGACGTTGTCCGCCTTTGCCGTCTGGTTGCTGGTGGCGTTGCTGCGGTCCTTGAAGGTCATCCAGCCGTTGCCGGTCTGCGCCAGGGTACGCAGCATGCGCGCGTAGAGTTCGCGTGCCTTCACCTTCTTGCTGGCAAGGCCGGCGGCTTCGGCTTCGCGGTAAGCCTTCTCGAACGCCTCGCCCCAGCGGTCGACGAAGTGCGGCACCACCTTGGGGTCGAACAGCGACCAGTCGCCGTCGGCCTCGACCCGGCGCATGAACTCGTCGGGGATCCAGTTGGCCAGGTTGAGGTTGTGCGTGCGGCGCGCCTCGTCGCCGGTGTTGTCGCGCAGTTCCAGGAATTCCTCGATGTCGGCGTGCCACGGCTCAAGGTACACGCAAGCGGCGCCCTTGCGCTTGCCGCCCTGGTTCACCGCGGCGACCGAGGCGTCCAGCGTCTTCAGCCACGGCACCAGGCCGTTGGAGTGGCCGTTGGTGCCGCGGATCAGCGAACCGCGCGAACGCACCCGCGAGTAGGCGAGGCCGATGCCGCCGGCGAACTTCGACAGCTTCGCCACGTCGGCGTACTTGTCGTAGATCGATTCCAGCGAGTCGGTGGGCGAGTCGAGCAGGAAGCACGATGACAGCTGCTCGTGCGTGGTACCGGCGTTGAACAGGGTGGGCGAGCTGGCGATGTACTCCAGCGCCGACAGCAGGCGGTACAGCTCCAGCGTTTCGCTAATCTCGTTACCACCCAGCGCGCAAGCGATGCGCATGAAGAAGTACTGCGGCGTCTCGATCACGTAGCGCTTCGTGGGATGACGCAGCAGGTAGCGGTCGTACACCGTGCGCAGGCCGAAGTACTCGAAGCGGCGTGAGGCCAGCGGATCGATCGCGTCGTTGAGCTTGCGCGCGTTGGCCGCCACGAAGTCGCGCAGGCGCGCGTTGAGGATGCCCACCTCGGCGCCCAGCGCGATCGACTGCGAGAAGCTCTGGATCTCCTGGCCGCTCACTTCCTTGTCGATGAACGCACTCAACAGGCGCGCGGCGAGCTGGCCGTACTCCGGCTCCTCGGCAGTGAGCGCGGCGGCGGTGCGGATCGACAGCTGGTCCAGTTCGGCGGTGGTGGCGCCATCGTACAGGCCGCCTATCGTCTTCAGCGCGACGCGCAGCGGATCGACGGAGTGCAGGCCTTCGCCGCTGCGGGTCACTGCGCGCACGATCTTGTTGACGTCCACCACCTCCTGGCGGCCGTTGCGCTTGGTCACGCGCATCTGGCCGGGATTGTGCGGCGGGGTCAGGGCGAAGGATTCGCCGGTGGAGTCCAGCGTTTCGGCGGGAAACGGGGACGACGCTGCGCTAGCGCCGGGACGCTCGCGGATGGCGGTATCGAGAGGCTGCATGGTTGGTGGCTCCAGGCCGTGGCAATCAACGGCCTGCTCCCGCGCGCAGGGCTGATGCAGTGGTTGCCCGCGGACGGTCGCCCATCGGGCGCAGTGGCCCGACGATCCGACGCGCTTCCCCGCGGAAGCCGCCACCACCCGTCATGGCGTTGTGGCCACGACGCGTCGGCAGGTCTTCGGACTCGCGGACGAGGGCCTTTGGCCCGCCTACTGGTCTCCGCTTCCCGATCGCTGTGGATCAGTGCGCTATCGAGACGTTCGTTTCCACTTACCGCTGCGGGGCAGTTCCGGATTCGCACCGGATTCCCTTTTAAGCCCGGCCGACGATCGCGTCTGGCGGGACACCAACGGCCACAACATATCGGGATGAGTTGGTCGGGTCAACCCAATAACTTGTGGATAACCTTTACAAGGCGTCCTGGTCCAGTTCGCCGGTGCGGATGCGGATCACCTGTTCCAGCGGGCTCACGAAGATCTTGCCGTCGCCGATCTTGCCGGTACGGGCCGAGTGCTGGATCGCTTCCAGCACCCGCTCGAGCTGCTCGTCGGCCACCGCGGCCTCCAGCTTGATCTTGGGCAGGAAATCGACCACGTACTCGGCTCCGCGATAGAGCTCGGTATGACCTTTCTGGCGGCCGAAGCCCTTCACCTCGGTCACCGTGATGCCCTGCACGCCGACCTCGGCCAGCGCTTCGCGCACGTCGTCGAGCTTGAACGGCTTGATGATCGCCACGACCAGCTTCATGGGTTTTCCTCGGAGCGTGAGACGTCGGGTTCGACGCGGCAGGCCATTTTGCCCGCATGTCGCGCTGCTGTCGCGGAATCGGTGCGTGTAGGACAATCCCTACATCAACTCGCGGAGTCTACCGATGGCATGCCCGTCAATTGTTCGTGAATACTTCTCCTCGACAAGTTCGAGGCGCCATCCATGATGGATAGGCTGAATATCGATCAGCTGGCACGACGCCTGGCATCGTTGGT
>JAJZET010000107.1 GCA_021805685.1 Pseudomonadota bacterium | reverse complement strand
GCCTTGTCCCACACGTAGTAGTCGGGGCCGAGCCGGTGCATTGCGAGCAGCATCCAAAACGGGTCCACCATCGCGAAAAGGTTGCCGCCGAACTGGCTCCCGACGTAGTTGCGGTTCCACGGACGCAGGCGCAGCACGACCTTCGCCTGCGTGTAGTCCGCGCTCAACGACTGCACGCGGATGCTGTTGAACAGGAAGGGTGGCCAGAGGTTCAGCAGCCGGCGAAAGGCGGAGGCACGCATGGGGAGACGGAGCGACGGAATTGCTCCGTACTTTAGCGTATGGATTGAGGGGCGGCCAGCGTGGCCGCGGGCATCAGAACAGCAGCGAGGCCATGCGGCGGCGATAGCGGCCGACCAGTTCGGCGTCGTCCAGCGTGGCGAAGGCGGCGAGCAGGCGCTTCTTTGCGGCGCCGTCGTTCCAGTCGCGGGCCTTTTCGAGAATCGCGAGGAACTGTTCGAGGCCGGCCGCCGGATCGTGGCCCAACAACAGGCGCACGCCGAGCAGGTCGCGCGCCTCCCAGTCGGCGGGATTGGCCGCGATGCGTTGTTCGAGTGCGGTTTGCGCGGGGGCGTCCTTCAGCGAACGTGCCAGTTCGAGCTGGTGCCGCAGGCGCACCGCGCGGGCATCGGTGGCGAGGTTGGCGGGCAAGGCGTCGAGTTCGGTAGCGGCGGCGTCGCTGTGGCCGGCCTGCGCCAACGCCATGGCGAGTTCGAGCTTGAGTTCGGCGCGCTCCGGCTCGGCGGCGATCGCCTGCTGCAGCCGGTTGATCGCCGCTTCCGGCGTTTCGGCGGGTGCGGCGGCTGTTTCGATCACATCGTCGTCGTCGGCCTCGCGGGGTTGCACGTGGCGCTCGAGGAATTCGCGTAACTGGCCCAGCGGCAGCGCACCGGCGAAGCCGTCGGCGATCTGGCCGTCCTTCACCAGCACCACGGTAGGCACGCTGCGGATGCCGAACATCGCCGCGAGCTGCTGGTTCTTGTCCACGTCCACCTTGCCGAGACGGAACGCGCCCTTGTATTCGGTGGCGAGCTGTTCCAGCAGCGGGCCCAGGGTCTTGCACGGGCCGCACCAGGTGGCCCAGAAGTCCACCAGCACCGGCGTGTCCAGCGAGGCATTGAGCACGTCGGCCTCGAAGTTCTGTTCGGTGACGTCGAAGACGGGGGCGAGGGTGGCGTCGGTCACGGCGGGTTCCGTCCGGAAGATGATGAAGGCGATTGAAATGGAGCGTGCCGCCCAGCATATCAAGCCCGCAACGCGCCGCCCCGGGGCGCGATGGGATTTGCGAGAATCACCGCATGGATCTGTCCCCGCCGGATGCCACGACCGACGCAACGGCCGCGCAAGCGCTGCTGATCTGCGAGCACTGCGACACCGTGCACCGACGCTGCCCGCTGGCGAAAGGCGAGGTGGCCGAGTGCGCGCGCTGCGGCGCGGTGCTGGAGCGCTGCCGCGGCCTCGGCGCGAACACCCTGCTGGCGCTGATCCTCACCGCGCTGCTGGTGTTTGCGCAGGCCACGCTGTGGCCGATCGTCACGCTGGGCCTCAACGGCCAGCACGTGGACGCCACGCTGTGGGACGTGATCCACACCATGTGGACCGATCATTCGCAGGTGGTGGCGGTGCTGGCCGCGCTCACGCTGTTCGTGTTCCCGCTCTGCAAGATCTTCATGCTGGGCTGGTTGCTGCTGTATGCGCGCAGCGGCCGTCGCGCGCCCGGCTTCCGCCTGCTGATGGTGACCCTGCACCGGCTCGGCCCGTGGACGATGAGCGAAGTGTTCGTGCTGGGCGCGCTGGTATCCATCGTCAAGGCGCACCTGTATTTCGACGTGCAGCCCGATCCGGGCATCTACGCCTACGCGGCGCTGATGCTGCTGATCACGATCTTCGCGGGCGTGGACCTGACCCGGTTGTGGGACGAGACCCGCGAGGAGGCGCCATGAGCGCCTGGCCGCGCGCAGCCGAGCTGGGCCTGATCGGCTGCCATGTCTGCGGGCAGGTTTGCAGCATGACCGACGCGGACGATGGCGCGTTGGCCTGCCCGCGCTGCGGTTCGACCCTGCATCGGCGCAAGCCGGCGGCCTATGCGCGCTGCTGGGCGCTGCTGATCGCCGCGTTCCTGATGTACATCCCCGCCAACATCTTGCCGATCATGCGTACCGCCAGCCTGGGCGATATCGACGACAACACCATCCTCAGCGGCGTGGTGGAGTTGTGGGTGAAGGGCTCGCCGGGGCTGGCGGTGATCGTGTTCTGCGCCAGCATCGTGGTGCCGATGCTGAAGTTCCTCGCGCTCGGCACGCTGCTCATCAGCAGCCGCCGCGGCAGCAACTGGGCACGGCGGCAACGCACGCAGCTGTACCGGCTGGTGGAGCTGATCGGCTACTGGTCGATGCTCGACGTGTTCGTGGTGGCCTTGCTCACCGCGCTGGTACGCTTTGGCTATTTCAGCCTGGTGGAGCCGTTGCCGGGCGTGGTGTTTTTCGGCCTCACCGTGGTGCTGACCATGTTTGCCTCGATGTGCTTCGATCCCCGCCTGATCTGGGACGGCAAGGAAGATTCCGATGACTGACGAGCAACCCGGCACCCTGCCGCGCCCGGTGATGCGCAAACAGCGCAGCCATTCATGGCTGATCTGGCTGGTGCCGGTGCTGGCGGCGATCGTAGGCCTGTCGCTGGTGGTGAACGCCTGGCTGCAGGCCGGTCCGCAGATCACCATCAGCTTCCAGAGCGCGCAGGGACTGGCCGAGGGCAAGACGCCGGTGAAGTACAAGGACGTGGTGATCGGCAAGGTGGAGAAGATCCGCCTGAGCGACGACCGCAGCCACGTGCTGGTGAAGGTTGCACTGGACAAGAGCGCCAGGTCGTTCGCCACCGCGGGTACGCGCTACTGGGTGGTGCGTCCGCGCATCGGGCTGGGCGGCGTCTCCGGCGTGGACACGCTGTTCTCCGGGGCCTACATCGGCGCGGACATCGGCAACTCCCGGACGCCGCAGCAGAAGTTCAAGGGTCTGGAAATCCCGCCCGCCGTGACCCACGGCGAACCGGGCAAGAGCTTCGTGCTGCACGCCGACGACCTCGGCTCGCTGGACATCGGCTCGCCGGTGTACTTCCGCCGCATCCAGGTGGGACGCGTGGTGTCCTACCAGCTGGACAAGGACGGCAACGGGGTGACGTTCGCCGTCTTCATCGACAGCCCGAACGACCGCTACGTGAACGACTCCACCCGCTTCTGGAACGCCAGCGGCGTGGACGTTTCGCTGGGCGCGGACGGACTCAAGCTCAATACGCAGTCGATGGCCGCCGTGCTAGCCGGCGGCGTGGCCTTCCAGGATCCGGGCGGGCCGCACGACAACACGCCGGCGGCCGACGGGGCCAGTTTCCAGTTGTTCGCCGACCAGGCCGCTGCGATGGCGCCGCCGAGCGGTCCGCCGACCTACATCCGCATGCGCTTCAACCAGTCGCTGCGCGGGCTGGCGGTGGGCGCGCCGGTGGAATTCCTCGGCATCAACTTCGGCAAGGTCGTTTCGGTGCGCATGGACTACGACCCCAGGACGCAGCATTTCCCGATCATCGTCGGCGCGCTGATCTATCCGGAGCGGCTGGGCCAGGCGCATGCCAAGCTGCTGGCGCAGGCGAAGCTGCGAGGCGACAACGCCGACCTCTCGCACATGGTCGGCACGCTGATCGCCCATGGCCTGCGCGCGCAGGCGCGCACCGGCAACCTGCTCACCGGCCAGCTCTACATCGCGCTGGATTTCCTGCCACATCCGCCCAAGGCGAGCTACAACCCTGACGCGCGCCCGCTGGAGATCCCCACCGCGCCGGGCAGTTTCGACAAGTTGCAGGAGCAGATGGCGGACATCGTGGGCAAGCTGGACAAGGTTCCGTTCGACAGCATCGGCAAGCACCTCGACGACACCCTCGCCGGGCTGGACGTCACGCTCAAGCAGGTGAACGGAAAGACCCTGCCGGCGCTCGACGACACCTTGCACGACGCGCGCAAGACGCTGGGCACGGCCAACGACACGCTCTCCGCCGATTCGCCGCTGCAGCAGAACCTGGGCAACTCGATGCAGGAGCTGCAGCGCACGATGCGTTCGCTGCGCGTGCTCACCGACTACCTCGACGTGCATCCCGAAGCGCTGCTGCGCGGCCGCCAGGCCGATCCCGCGCCTGTCGCGCCGAAGCGGCACGCCACCCAACCGGACAGGAGCCAGCCATGAGTCGCCTGCGTTACTGGACACTCGCCGGCGCATCCGCGCTGGGCCTCGCCGGCTGTGCCTCGGCGCCGGTGCACTACTACACGCTGACGCCGCCGGTCGCCGCGGCCGGGCGCGCCGCGCCGGCGCCGTATCCGTTCGAGTTGCTGCCGGTGAACGTGCCCGCACAGGTGGACGTGCCGCAGCTGGTGGTGCGCACGGGCGGGCAGGGCATGCAACTGCTCGACGGACAGCGCTGGGTCGCGCCGCTGGGCGACGAGATCCGCGGCGCGCTGTCCGCTGACCTGGCCCAGGCGCTGGGCGTCGCGGACATGAGCGGCCTGCCCGGCAACGGCAAGCCGCGCCTGCGCATCATGCTGGACGTGCGCCGCTTCGAATCGGTGCCGGGCGACCATGCGCTGATCCAGGCGGCCTGGAGCCTGCGCCTCACCGGTGGTTCGGGCGGGCAGGGGGCGCTGGCCTGCGTCAGCGTCGCCAGCGCAAAGGTAGGCCCCGGCTATGACGCGCTGGTGGCCGGCCACCAGCAGGCGCTGGCTTCGCTGGCAACGCGCATCGCTGCCGCCGCGCGCGCCTACGAGGCCGGTGAGCGGCCCGCCTGCCCCGCCGACTGACGCTGCCGACGGCGGGGAACGGCGGGCATTCTGGTAATCTGCCCCGTTCTCCCGGCAGCCCGCTCCAGACCCGATGCAAGACGCCCAAGAAGCCAGCAAGAACGAGACCGACTACCAGCCGCAGGCGGTGGAAGCCGCCGCGCAGCGGTATTGGAGCGCGCAGCGCGCGTTCGAGGTGAAGGAGGACCCGACACGGCCGAAGTTCTATTGCCTGTCGATGCTGCCGTACCCCAGCGGCGCGCTGCACATGGGCCATGTGCGCAACTACACCATCGGCGACGTGATCAGCCGCTACCAGCGCATGCAGGGCCGGAACGTGCTGCAGCCGATGGGCTGGGACGCGTTCGGCCTGCCCGCCGAGAACGCCGCGATCAAGAACAAGACCGCCCCGGCCCGGTGGACCTACGCCAACATCGAGCACATGCGCGGCCAGCTCCAGTCGCTGGGCTACGCGATCGACTGGAGCCGGGAGTTCGCCACTTGCCGCCCCGAGTACTACCGCTGGGAACAGCTGATGTTCACCCGGCTGATGAAGAAGGGCCTGGCCTACCGCAAGAACAGCGTGGTGAACTGGGACCCGGTCGACCAGACCGTACTGGCCAACGAACAGGTGGTGGACGGCCGCGGCTGGCGCTCCGGCGCGGTGGTGGAGAAGCGCGAGATCCCGCAGTGGTTCCTGCGCATCACCGACTACGCGCAGGAGCTGCTCGACGGCCTCGACACGCTGCCCGGCTGGCCCGACGCGGTGAAGACCATGCAGCGCAACTGGATCGGCCGCAGCGAGGGCCTGGAGATCCACTTCGCGGTGGAAGGCGAGGCCGAACCGCTGACCGTGTTCACCACGCGACCCGACACCTTGATGGGGGTCACCTTCGTCTCCATCGCCGGCGAGCATCCGCTGGCGCTGAAGGCCGCGCAGGGCAACCCGCAGCTCGCCGCCTTCCTCGACGAGCTGAAGCACGGCGGCGTCTCCGAAGCCGAGCTGGAGACGCAGGAAAAGCGCGGCATGGCCACCGGCCTGTTCGCCATCCATCCCATCACCGGCGACCCGGTGCCGGTGTGGGTGGCCAACTTCGTGCTGATGGGCTATGGCACCGGCGCGGTGATGGCGGTACCCGGCCACGACGCGCGCGATTTCGAGTTCGCGCACAAGTACGGCCTGCCGATCAGGCAGGTGATTGCCGCCGGCGATGAAACCTACGACCCGGCCAAGTGGCAGGAGTGGTACGGCGACAAGACCCGCGCCGACATGCGCGTGATCCATTCCGGCGCACTGGACGGCAAGAACTACCGCGAAGCCTTCGACGCCATCGCCGCCATGCTGGAAAAGGACGGCAAGGGCCAGCGCCGCGTCAACTGGCGCCTGCGCGACTGGGGCGTCAGCCGGCAGCGCTACTGGGGTTGCCCGATCCCGGTGATCTACTGCCCGAAGTGCGACGCCGTGCCGGTGCCGGAAGACCAACTGCCGGTGGCGCTGCCCGAGGACGTGGCCTTCTCGGGCGTGCAGTCGCCGATCAAGGCCGACCCCGAGTGGCGCAAATGCGCCTGCCCGCAATGTGGCGGCCCGGCCGAGCGCGAAACCGACACCTTCGACACCTTCATGGAGTCGAGCTGGTACTACGCGCGCTACACCTCGCCGGGCGCCGATGCGCAGGTGGACGGACGCGCCGACTACTGGCTGCCGGTGGACCAGTACATCGGCGGCATCGAGCACGCGATCCTGCACCTGCTGTATTTCCGCTTCTATCACAAGCTGATGCGCGACGCGGGCCTGGTGCAGTCGGACGAGCCGGCCACCAACCTGCTGTGCCAGGGCATGGTGATCGCCGAAACCTTTTATCGCGACAACGCCGACGGCTCGAAGGACTGGATCAATCCGGCCGACGTCGAGATCCAGCGCGACGACAAGGCGCGCGTGGTTGGCGCAGTGCTCAAGGCCGACGGCCAGCCGGTGCAGATCGGCGGCACCGAGAAGATGTCCAAGTCCAAGAACAACGGCGTCGACCCGCAGGCGATGGTGGGCAAGTACGGCGCCGACACGGTGCGCCTGTTCTCGATGTTCGCGGCGCCGCCGGAACAGTCCCTGGAGTGGAACGAGGCCGGCGTGGAAGGCATGGCGCGCTTCCTGCGCCGCTTCTGGCGCGAGGTCGTCACGCATGCCGGGCAGCCGGACCACCCGGTGGTCGACCTGTCGCAACTCAACGGCGAGCAGAAAAACCTGCGTCGCCAGCTGCACGAAACGATCCAGAAGGTCAGCGACGACTTCGGCCGACGCCACGCCTTCAACACCGCCATCGCCGCACTGATGGAGCTGCTCAATGCGGTGAACAGGTTCACCGACATGAGCGAACAGGGCCGCGCGGTGCGCCACGAGGCGTTGGAGACCATGGTGCTGCTGCTGAACCCGGTGGTGCCGCACGTCAGCCACCACCTCTGGCAGGTGCTGGGCCACGCCGAGGCCGTGCTGGAGGACCAGAGCTGGCCGGTCGTGGACGAGAGCGCCCTGGTGCGCGACAGTCTGACGCTGGCGGTGCAGGTCAACGGCAAGCTGCGCGGCACCATCGAGGTGCCCGCCAACGCCGGCAAGGAGCAGGCCGAAGCGCTCGCGCTGGCGCAGCCGCAGGTGGCCGCCTTCCTCAAGGATCTCACCGTGCGCAAGGTGATCGTGGTGCCCGGCAAGATCGTCAACATCGTCGCAGGATGAAAGCCATGAACCGCATGCTCCGTGTCGCGCTGCTGATCGCCCTTGCCCTCGCGCTGTCCGCCTGCGGCTTCCACCTGCGGCGCAACGCCGTGTTGCCGCCGGCGATGAGCCGTATGCACCTGACCGTGTCCGGTGGCGGCGATCTCGAGCGCAAGCTGAGCCGCGCGCTGGAAAACGCCGGTGTCGCCGTCGAGGACGCTCCCGGCCCCAGCATCGCCGAGCTGACCGTGCCGGTGGCTGCGTTCAGCACGCAATCGCTGACCCAGGGCGGCTACGTGCGCATCACCGAATACGGCGTGCACTACCACGTGGAGTTCAACCTCGCGGCGGGTGACGGCACGGTGCTGTTGCCGCACCAGGACATCGAGATGCAGCGCGAGTACAGCTACGACTCCACCGATGCGGTGGGCAATGCCTCGCAGGTGCAGGAAATCCAGGCCAGCCTGGTCGACGACATGGTGCAAGCCATCATGTTCCGTCTCGAAGCAGCCGGCCGGAACCCGGCAGCGGCGCCCGCATCGGCAGCGGGCGCCGGCAAGCCCTGATGCCGCTCGCCCCCGCGCAATGGCAGAAGGCGCTGGCCGCCGACCGGCTGGCGCCGGTCTACCTGCTCGCGGGTGAAGAACTGCTGGTGCTGGAGGCTGCCGACGCCTTGCGCGCGCAGGCCAAGAAGCTCGGCTACGCCGAGCGCGAGGTGCTCGAGGTCGAACAGCGCTTCGACTGGGACGACCTCGCCCGCGCCGCCGCCGGCATGTCCCTGTTCGCCACGCGCCGCCTCATCGACCTGCGCCTGCCCACTGGCCGTCCCGGCGTGGAAGGCGCCAAGGCCATCAACGAGTTCTGCGCCAACCCGCCGCCCGACGTCACCCTGCTGATCACCGCGATGGAATGGAGCAGCAAGCACGAAGGTGCGTGGAGCAAGAAGCTGGACGCGGCCGGCGTCATGGTGGTGTTCAACGCGCCGAAGCCCAATGAATGGGGCGCATGGATCGGTGCACGGCTCGCCTCGCGCGGACTGGCCGCCACCCCCGATGCCGCCGCCCTGCTGGCCGAGCGCGTGGAGGGCAACCTGCTCGCCGCCGCGCAGGAAGTGGACAAGCTGGTGGTGCTGCGCGCCGGCGACGGCAGCCGCATCGATGCCGCCGCGATGGAGAGCCTGGTTGCCGACAGTGCCCGCTACGACGTGTTCAAGCTCACCGACGCCGCGCTGGCGGGCGAGGGCGCGCGCGCCTTGCGCATCCTCGCCGGGCTGCGTGCCGAGGGTGATGAGCTGATCGCCCTGATGGGCTGGCTGGTGAACCAGCTGCAGCTGGCGCTGCGCCTCGCCAACGCGATGGATATGGCTGCGCAGGCGCGCGCCGAACGCCTGTGGCCGGCGCGCGAACAGCTGTTCCGCAAGGCGCTGCGCCGGGCGCCGCGCGAGCACTGGCTGGCCTGCCTCGCGCGCGCTTCGCGCATCGACCGCATCGCCAAGGGGCGCCAGCAGGGTGATGCCTGGCTGGAGGCCGAGCGGCTGGTCGCGGCGATCGCCGAGCCGCGGGTGGCGCGGGCGCTGTCGTGATTGCCGACTCGCCTGTTTTCCTCCCTCTCCCCTGTGGGGAGAGGGTCGGGGTGAGGGGCGGGTGCTCGCGGCAGCCTTTCGCTTCCGTACCTTGGCGTGCCTGCGGCGGGCTTTTGGGTGCCTGCCGCAACACGTGTTTGTCCCCTCTTCCGCTTGTGGGGGAGGGGGTGGAGAGAGGGGCCTTTGTTTTTCGCGTTGGCGCAAGTGACAGAGCGGTTTCGGACGCCTGCCGGCGTCCGAGTCACTTCTCTTTGCTGGCCCAAAGAGAAGTAACCCAGAGAAATGGCCTGATTCAATCCGCCGGAATTACCAGCAGGGCGTTTCGAGGCTCTTGGAGTTACGCCCGCCTACGCGATAAACGATACGGCCACACCGCGCCGTATCTGAAAGCTGAGGTGGTTGCGGCATTGGCACCGGAGGTGTGGCAATGAGCACCCGCCCGCTGGCTGTCTTCGGCGGCACCTTCGACCCCGTGCACATCGGTCACCTCACCGTGGCCTGGGAGGCCGCGGAGTTGCTGGATGCGGAGGTGCGGCTGATGCCAGCCAGCGTGCCGCCGCATCGGCCGGCGCCGCTGGCGTCTTCCGCCGAGCGGGTGGCGATGCTGCGCGCGGCGCTGGCGGGGCAGTCGCGGCTGGTGCTGGATGCGCGCGAGCTGGAGCGCGAGGGGCCCTCCTACACCATCGACACCTTGCGTGAACTGCGCGCGGAGCAGGGCGCACGTCCGCTGGTGCTGTTGCTCGGTGCGGACGCCTTTGCCGGGCTGCCGGGCTGGCATCGCTGGCGCGAGCTGTTCGACTTCGCGCATATCGGCGTACTGAGCCGGCCGGGCGTGGACGCCTTGCGCCCCGCCGAGCTGATCGAGGAGGTCGTCGCACGCCGGGTCGATGACGTGGCTGCCTTGCATGCCGGGCCTTGCGGCAAGCTGGTCGAACTGGCGGTG
>JAJZET010000019.1 GCA_021805685.1 Pseudomonadota bacterium | reverse complement strand
ATGATCTCCAGCACCAGCGCCGACTTCCGGCGCGCCGTCCAGCGTTTGATCTCTTCTTCCATCACGATGCTCATGGTGTCTCCGTCTAAACGTAACACCTGTGCAGGAAATCACTGGGTCATTACACAGTTGGCAAACCCTGGCGCGTCAGTGCTGTGCGTCGTCAGCCCCTCGGCAGTTCACCAACGTGGCATGGCGTGCCGTACTTGTCCGCCGCGGGCGCGGGCATCTTGCAGCCATCCCGCAGACAGCTTCGTCCTAGTAGGATGGAGGTTCGCCTCGGGCCAATGACGGCCCACGGCATCCTCGAACCCTGTCATCGGATATTGCCCATGAATCTGCACCGCTCCCTGCTTGTTGCCGCACTGGCCGCCGCTACCGGCCTTTCGTTCGCTTCTGCCGCCTCTGCCGCGCCCGCGCAGGTTGCTGCGCCGGCTGCGAATCCGCTGGGCGGCAACCCGGTGCCGGGCGTTTGCATGCTCTCGCGTGAGGCGGTGTTTGCGCAGTCCAAGGTAGGCCAGGCCGCGAGCGAGCGCCTGAAGTCGCTGGCGGCGCAGCAGCAGTCGCTGCTGGAAAACCAGCGCAAGCCGCTGGACGCGGACATCCAGGCATTCCAGCAGAAGTCCTCCACGCTTACCGCGGCGCAGCGCCAGCAGCAAGGCCAGGCGCTGCAGCAGCGCATGCAGGCTTTCCAGGCGCAGGCCGGCGAGCTGGAGCAGCGCATCCAGCTGACCCGGGCCAAGGTGATGCAGCAGATCGGCCAGCAGGCACAGCCCATCGTCAACAGCTCCTACACGAGCCACCACTGCGGCTTGCTGCTGAACCGTGATGCGGTGCTTGGCGGCAATACCAGTAACGACCTCACGGGCGACGTGGTGAGCGGCCTCGATGCCAAGATCACCACGCTCAACTTCAACCTCGAACCGCTCCCGGCCGGCGCCGCCAAGTAAGCGCCGCGGCGAAGCGATACAACGAATGGCTGCCGCGCATCGCGCGGCAGCCATTCTTTTTGCGCACGTTGTGCGGAGTGGCATGGTGCGTCGCGCGGAAACGTGCACAAGCGCAGGAGCAGGCCGAGGCCAGTGCTAGAGTGGCCCGCCTACCTTTGCAGCGGAATCTGCCATGATCACGACGGCCTTCTATTCCATCGGTACCCCCGGCACGCCCTGGGGTCCAGCGGAGCTCGCCGAGTGGCGCGCGCGACAGCGCCGCCTGCGCAGTTACGCCGATGAGGTGCAGAGCCGGATCGAGGCGTTGCGCGCGGGCTTCGACGTGGCCGAATACGGCCGACTGGACTACGCACCGGAGAACTACCCGCTGTTCGCAGTGAAAAGCCGTAGCTGGAATGACGCATTGCCTGTGATGGTGCTGACCGGCGGCGTGCACGGCTACGAGACCAGCGGCGTGCACGGCGCGCTGCAGTTCCTCGAACGCGACGCGATGGCCTATGCCGGCCGCATAAACCTGCTGGCCGTGCCCTGCGTGAGCCCGTGGGGCTACGAGCGCATCCACCGCTGGAACCCCGACGCGCTCGACCCCAACCGCAACTTCCGCGCGGACAGCCCGGCGCAGGAATCCGCCGCGCTGTGGCGCCTGCTGTCGCCGCTGCGCGACAGCGTGCGCATGCACATCGACCTGCACGAAACCACCGACACCGACGAGAGCGAATTCCGCCCCGCACTGGCCGCGCGCGACGGCAAGTCGTTCGAGCCGGGTACCATCCCCGACGGCTTCTACCTGTGCGCGGACAGCGCGCAGCCGGAGCCGGATTTCCAGCGCGCGGTGATCGCGGCGGTGGCAAGGGTTACCCATATAGCGCCGGCCGACCCCGATGGAACCATCATCGGTTCGCCGGTGGTGGCGGAGGGCGTGATCGAATACGACTGCCGTAAGCTAGGCCTGTGCGCCGGCATCACCAACGCGCGTTACCGCACTACCACCGAGGTCTACCCCGACAGTCCCCGCGCCATGCCCGCGCAATGCAACGACGCGCAGGCCGCGGCGGTGCGCGCGGCGATCGACTACGCGCTGGCGCACGGCCAAGGGTGAAGACAAACAGGTCGGTGGCACGGACAGTGATGCGCGGCGCTTTTCCCCTTTCCCCCTTGCGGAAAGGGCTGGGGTGAGGGACGAGTACTTGCGACGAGCCCGGCCTTCCGTATCTCGGTCTGCCGGTAGCGTGCTTCGCACACCTGCCCATGCCCGGGCGTTGGGGACGGAGCAAGCATGCGCGATGTGTGCGAGCATCGTGGTTCCCCTCGCCGCGATACGTACACGCCATGAAATACCTGCTGATGGTCTACTGCGACGACAGCCTGCTCGACGCCTTGCCGCCGGGCGAGTTCGATACGCGCATGCACGCCTGCATCACGCATGCGGATGAATTGCGCGGGCAGGGCAAGCTGCTCGACGCGCAGCAGCTGGAGGCGCCGGCCACCGCGAAATCAGTGCGCATCCGTGCGGGCAAGACCTTCGTGCTGGACGGTCCGTTCGCGGAGACCAAGGAATACCTCGCCGGCTTCAACCTGGTCGAGGCGGACAGCGAGGAAGAAGCGATCCGCATGGCCGCCGAGCTGCCGTGGGCGCAGACCGGCTGCATCGAGGTGCGGCCGCTGCGCGACTTCGCGGCGGTGCGCCTGCGCGTGGGAGCATGACGGTCGCCGCGCAGGCCTCTCACAGCTTGGGGATACTGGTCTCCACCACCGTGTCGAGCACGTAGGCCGCGGTCGCGTTGCCGGCGGCATAGCGCTTCACGCGCAGGATGTTGTGTACGCCGTCCTGGTGCGTGTAGCCCTCGATGGACGACAGCGCATGCCATTCGCCCGGCGTGCCGGTGGCGAGGCCGTTAGCGTCGTAGTGGACCTCGCGCACGCTCAGGCAGGACTGGCTTTGCTGGCAGGGCACGGTCTGCGCCGCCACTTCGAGGAACTCGGTCATGCCGGGGCCTCCGTAGCGGGTTTCGGGCGTGGGCACGCCGGTGAACGCCAGCGTGTCGCCGCTGGCGGTGCGCAGTTGCAGTTGCGGCGCGCCATCGCGCTCGGTGACGGCTACGGCTGGATGGCTGGCGAGGCGCTGGCCGATCAGGCCGTCCAGCCGATTCAACGCCGGATCGGCGCAGGCCATCATGGTGTGCATCATCGGACCGACCATCAGCCGGCCGTTCTCGATGCGGTAGCTGCCGCCCATGCCGTTGCAGGCGTTGCGCACGCTGAGCCTGCCGTCGGTGAAGTCCAGTTGCAGCGGCTTGTCCGGGCGCACGAACAGCACGGTGATGCGCTGCCCCTGGTGATTGGTGGCCTGCGCCAGTTGCCAGTGGTACGCGGCGAGCTGCGCGGCATCCGGTGTGGCCGCCCTGGCGGGCGGTGGCGCGGAGGCGCAGGCGACCAGGACGGCAACGGCGAGCGGCAACAGCAACGGCGGATGGCGGCGCATGGCGTTCTCCGTGAAGTGGCGCGTGCCGTGAGCTTAGGCCGGGCGCCGGACCGGGGCGATGTCGCGGATAATGCGCGCTTCTGCACGATTCAGGTACGGCGGCCATGCTGAAGATGGTGGGTTTCGATGGTGACGACACGCTATGGCGCAGCGAGGACTACTACCGCGACGCCAATGCCGGCTTCGCCGCCATCGTGAGCCGTTACGCCGACCTCGCCGACGAGGCGGTGCATGCGCGCATGCTAGCCACCGAGCGCAGCAACCTCGTGCTGTTCGGCTACGGCGCCAAGGGCATGACGCTGTCGATGGTGGAGACCGCCATCGCGCTCAGCGACGGCCGCATCAGCGCGCAGGACATCCATCGCCTGGTGGAGATCGGCAAGCGCGTGCTGCAGCACCCGGTGGAGCTGTTGCCGGGTATCCGTGAGGCGGTGGCGGCGGTGGCCAAGTCGCACGCGGTGGTGCTGATTACCAAGGGCGACTTGTTCCACCAGGAGAAGAAGGTGGCCGAGTCGGGCCTGGCCGACCTGTTCCGACGCATCGAGATCGTCTCGGAGAAGGACACGGCAACCTACCGGCGCCTGTTCGGCGAATTCGACGTCGCAGCGCACGAGTTCGCGATGGTGGGCAATTCGCTGCGTTCGGACATCGAGCCGGTGCTGCGCCTCGGCGGCTGGGGCGTGCACGTGCCCTACCACGTGACCTGGGCGCACGAGCTGGAAAACGGCCTCGACGTGAACGACGCGCCGCGCATGCGCGAGGCCGCGTGCGCGGCGGAGATTCCCGCCGCGCTGGCGCAACTCGCCGCGCTGGCCTGATGGCGCCGCTGCCGCGCCTGGTGCTGGACACCAACGTCTGCCTCGACCTGTTCGTGTTCGGTGACGCGTCGTGTGCCGCGTTGCGTGCCGGGCTGGCGACCCGCGCGCTGGAGGCGATCGCCGACGCGGCGTGCCGCGACGAATGGCTGGGCGTGCTGGTCTATCCGCAACTGGCGCTGGACGTGGCGCGGCGCGCCGCTGCGGTGGTGGCGTTCGACGCGCAATTGCGCCTGCTGCCCGAAGTGGAGCGCAGGTCGTTGCCGGTGGCGCCGAAGCTGCCGCGCTGCGCCGATCCCGACGACCAGAAGTTTCTCGAACTCGCGTGGGCCTGTGGCGCGCAGTGGCTGCTCAGTCGCGACAACGCGTTGTTGAAGCTGGCCCGTCGCACGCGGCGTGACCACGGCTTCGATATCGTCACGCCACAGGACTGGCAACGCGTCTACGCGGGCCCGGCCGGCGCCTCGTCGGCGAAGCCAGTGTAGTTGTCTGGGAACACCGGCGTGCCGTCTTCCTCCAGCGCCAGTACCGCGGCCAGCGCATCGTCCGCGGCGCGTTCGGCCACGTCCTGGCGGCGGAAGCTGCGGTTCTCGCAGATCGCGTAATACACCGGGAAGCCGTGGCCGTGCGGCACCACCGACAGCCATGCGGTATAGCGCGAGCCTTCGAGGCTGGCGCCGGAGCGCACGGTGTAGTCGGGAAATTCGCGTTCGGCCATCGTCGTCGTCCGGTTTGCTTGCGGCGAGTGCAGTTTAGTCGTCGAGCTGGACGACGGCGATATCCTGCGCTGCCAGCGCGGCGCGGGTGGCCTCGTTGCTGGCCGGCGTCACCGGCCGCGTCAGGTCCCACAGCACGCCGACCCTGAAGCCTTCCGCCACCGCGTCCTGCGCCGACCACAGCACGCAGATGTCGCGCGCGAGGCCGCACAGCAGCACCGCTTCCACGCCGCGCTCGCGCAGCCAGCCGGCGAGGCCGGTGGCGGGGCGCGTGCCGCGTGGGCCGTGGTTCTCGCGGAAGGCGCTATACGAATCCACCCGCGGGTCGCTGCCCTTGCGCAGGACTAGGTCCGCCACCGACCAGTCGACGCCTTCGTGCAGCGCCGCACCGGGTGTGCCTTGCACGCAGTGGTCCGGCCACAGCGTATGCAGGTGGCCGTGCAGGTCCATCGACTGGAACGCCTGCGCATCCTGGTGCGAGCTGGCGAACGAGATGTGGCCTTCCGGATGCCAGTCCTGCGTGGCCACCACGTGGCGAAAGCGGCGCGCGCGCAGCAGGCGGTCAATGCCGGACACGATGGCGTCGCCTTCGTGGCAGGCCAGCGCGCCGCCGGGCATGAAGTCCGGCTGCATGTCGACCACGATCAGGGCGGTGCGTTCGGGGTTGGCGAAGGGCATGGCGATCCCGTGTGCGAGGCGAGGGCACGAGTCTAGCGCGCAGGCATAATGCCTGCGGATGCCATCGGAACAGGGTGCGATGAATTACGACCAATCGTGGATGGGCTATGGCTGGGTCGGCGGCGCGGAGGCCGGCGCGATCAGCCTGGCCGCCGGCCTCGTGCTGTACTTCGCGTTCCACTGGTTTGGTCGCCGCGACGGCTGGAGCGATGCGCGGCAGATCGGCTGGTCGTACCTGCTCGCGCTGCTGCTCACCGCGCGTGTGGACTTCTGGAACCTGTTCTATTTCAACTACGCGCGCCTGCAATCGCTGCAGCTGCTGCAGGCCAAGCTGGCCGAGGTGCATGATCCGGACGGCATCGGCACCCGCGCGTTGTGCGAGCTGATGGGGGCGGCGGTGGGGGTGTTCGTGGCCTGGGTGCTGCGCGGCGGGCACTGGCGCCGGCGCTGAACGCCCGAACCGGCGCTGGTACCTTCAGAGTATCGGGTCGAACAGCCGCGCCACGTGCATCGCCACGCGGCGAAGGTAGGGGGCATCGTGGTACTCGCGCGGGTCCACCTCGCTGGAGCGGGCGAAATCGCTTTCCAGCATCGCCTCGACCTGGCGCGCGAAGCCGGCATCCAGCACCAGTGCACTCGCTTCGAAGTTGAGGCGGAACGAACGGGAGTCGAGGTTGAGGCTGCCTACCGCGGCGCAGTCGTCGTCCACCAGCAGCACCTTCTGGTGCAGGAAGCCCGGTTGGTAGCGGAACACGCGCACGCCGGCGCGCAGCGCGTAATGGGCGTGCAGGCAGGAGGCCAGGAACACCATGTGGTGGTCCGCCCGCGCGGGGATCAGCACGCGCACGTCGAGGCCGCGCAGCGCGGCCAGCTGCAGCGCGGCGCGCACCGAATGGTCGGGCACGAAATAGGGCGTGGTGAGCCAGATGCGCCGGCGCGCTGCGTTGATCGCGGCGGTGACGAACAGCGAGCCGGTTTCCTGCGGGTCGGCCGGGCCGCAGGAGACCGCCAGCACGCGCGCTTCCCCGCTGCCGGCCGGCGCCGGATGCAGTGGCGGCGACACACCGGTGATCCATTCCCAGTCGTCGGCGAACAGTTGCTGCAGGTCGGCTGCGGCGGGGCCGTGCAGCTCCATATGGGTATCGCGCCAGGGCGCCAGCGGCGGCTTCAGGCCGAGGTATTCGTCGCCCACATTGAGGCCGCCGATGAAGGCGCGTTCGCCGTCCACCACCACGATCTTGCGGTGGTTGCGGAAGTTGAGCTGGAAGCGGTTGCGCAGGCGGCGCGTGGCGAAGGGGTGGATCTCCACGCCGCCCGTGCGCAGTGTTTCCACGTAGCGGCGCGGCAGGTCGTAGCTGCCCACGCCGTCATACAGCACGCATACCCGCACGCCGGCCGCCGCGCGTTCCAGCAGGGCCTGCTGCATGCGCCGGCCCAGGCCGTCGTCGTGGAAGATGAAGAACTGCACCAACAAGGTGTGCCGCGCTTCGGCGATGGCGGCGAAGATCGCCCCGAAGGTTTCGTCGCCGTCGACCAGCAGGCGCACCCGGTGGCCGGAGCGAAACGGGCGGCCCAGCATCGTCGTCAGCGCGGCGTAGCGCTCCTCGCCGGCATCGGCCGGCATGGCCTGCCGCTCGCGCGGCAGGGCGCCGCGGTGCCGCTTGAGGTAGCCGCGGAAGCGGCTGGCACCGAGGAACAGGTAGGGCACCAGGGTGAGCGCGGGCAGCAGCAGCAGCCCGAGCACCCAGCCGATCGCGCCTTGCGGCGTGCGCGTGTGCATCAGCGCGTGCGCGGCGGCGATGACGCCGAGCACTTCCAGCAGCAGCGCGACATCGCCAAACAGGCTGAGGGTCATGTGGCCAGGATGGTCTTATTCCGCCAGCAACTGGTCGGCCACGGCGCGCGCCTGCTGGCGGATTTCCGGCATCGCGGTGGATTCCCACAGCGTACCGCGCAACAGGCTGCCGATGGCGAACAGCCGAGCCCATGCGCCACCCTGGTGCAGCAGGCGCCCCTGCGGCGTGGCCTGGCAGCCTAGCCCCAGCGGATCGGGCAGCACGTGGCGGTTCACCACCAGCTGGCGCATCAGCGGGTGCGGGGTGCGTGCCGCGTCGAATTCCATGCCCACCGATTGCACCACCAGGTCCGCCCGCAGCGTCTGCGTCTTCGACGCGTCGCGGCCGTGCGGATGCAGTTGCAGCCGAAGGCCGTCGCCGTCGGCTTCGACCTGTTGCAGCTGGCCCCGCATGCGGCGCAGGCGGCCCGAGCGCTCCAGCGCAGCCAGTCCCTCGTGCACTGCCGGCGGCATGCGGTGGCGCGCGCGCTCCCAGGCCCAGCGCGCGTGGCGCTGGAAGCGCGCGCGCTGGTCCAGCGGCAGCGCGGCCCACAGTGCCGGCGTGTGCGGGCGCAGGCTGTCGATCACGCTGCGCCAGTCGTCCTCCTGCGCCATCGCCTCGCGCAGCAGGCGCAGCCAGTAGTGCACATCCGGGGCGTCCTGCATCGCTTCGACCAGCTGCGCGCTGTCCTCGGCGGGCAGCGCGGTGGCGCGCAGGTGCGGTTCGGGCAGCAGGCCGTGGCGGGAAATGGCGGTGAACGTGGCGTCGGGCCAGCGCGCGGCGAGCTCCAGCAGCACGTCGGCGGCGGTCAGCCCCAGGCCGACCACCATCACGTGTCCCGGCACTTCGGCTGGCGGATTCGCCAGCAGCGGCCATGGATCGACCACGTAGCGACCACTGGCCAGCGCACTTTCGCCGACCGCCGCCAGGGGCTGTGCCGGCAGCGCGCCGATCGCCAGCACGGCGGCGTCCACGCGGCGCGTCTCCTCGCCACGGAACACGGTGACGCCATCGGCCTCGGGCACCACGGCGTCGGCCGCGAACGGCACGATGCGCACGTCGTGGCCGTACGCCTTGCCCAGCGCCAGCGCGCGCTGCACCTCGGCCTCGAGGTAGTCGCCGTAGCGGTGGCGCGGCAGGAAGTCGGTGCCGGCGATGGCGGGATCCTCGCGCTGCACGAAATCGAGGAAGCCCTGCGGCTTGCCGGCGAACATCCCCATCGATGCCGCGCGCACGTTGAGCAGGTGACGGTTGGAGCGGGTGCCGTAGGCTATGCCCCGGGCGGCAGAGCCGCCGCCGGTGTACCAGTCCAGGTGCAGCGGCTGGCGCGGCTGGCGTTCCAGCAGCTCGCCGAGCAGCGCGGCGGAAGCGGCGCCGCCGCCGATGATGGCGACACGTCGATGCATGCGTTGCTCCGTTGTTGCGGGTCAGTGTGCCGGCTGGCTGCGCCGCGCCTGCGCCATCCACATGGATGCACCTGGACCGTCGCGGCGGGGGACGGGCAATCCGCCGCTGTAGACGTGCAGCGTGTAGGCAACGTCGTGCCGCGACAGGTTGCGGCAGCGATGCGCACGGCCGGCGTCGCGCTCGAACCATTGCGCATCGCCCGGCCCAAGCCAGTTGAGCTCTTGCGCATCGAGTTCGCCGCTATGCGGGTCGCGTCGGTAGGACTGCCACTCCAGTGCGCCGTGGAGGGCCAGTTCCAGCCCCCAGCCGCTGGCATGGTCCAGCAACGGCATGCGCTCGCCGGGTGGCCATGCGCGCACCAGCACGCGCAACGTCGGCTGACGGCGCTCAAGCAGCACGCGCACGTCGACGCCGCGGCGATGGACCGCGGCCAGTCGCGCGGACAGCGCGGGCGCATCGCCGTGCACTACGCGACCCAGGTCGCGCGCCATCGTGGCCAGATCCGGGTGCTCGACGCGACCGTGTTCCAGCACGATGTTGCGCAGTCTCCTCAAGCTGTGCATGTACTTGCTCATGCGTGACCCGATGTTGATGCGTCGGCGCAGTGGACCATGTGCGCCGTTAAACGGCCGTAAGAGCCGTAAGAGCCGTAAGAGCCCGTTCAGATCTTCGGGCAGCGCGGTTTGCGCGGGTGGCAAGGCGCATACGGCGTACGCATGCGCCTTGCGGAGGCTTCCACGTGGCCTCACAGGTTGTTCAGCACGAAGCTCACCGGTACCGAAGCCCATGCGCGGACCGCGTGGCCGTTCACGATCGCCGGCTGGAAGCGCCAGTGCGCCAGTACCTGCTCTCGCGCGCTGCGGTCGAGCACCAGGTGGCCGCTGCCGTGCGCGATCTCGACCTGCACCGGCCTGCCGGTCTCGTCCACCAGCACGCGCAGCAGCACCGTGCCCTGCATGTGCTGGCGCAAGGCCTGTGGCGGGAACTGCAGCGGTGCCGTGCGATAGGCCAGCGTGGCCTCGATCGGAGCTACCGAATCGGTATCGTCCGCCGCGGCGCTGGGCGGGGTTGTCGGCGCGGGCTGCGAACCCTCGATGACGGGCGCCGCGGCCGGTGGCGTGGTGACCGCTCGCGGCGGCACGTGCATCGGCGCGGCCGGCGGATGCGGCAACGGCTTCAGATGGAT
>JAJZET010000020.1 GCA_021805685.1 Pseudomonadota bacterium | reverse complement strand
GCTGGACCGACCGCGCCCCTGGCTGCTCGAGGACGCCCTCGCCATGAGCCTGGCCCAACAGCCGCCCGGCAGGATCGCCGAACTCGAACAACGCGCACGCGGCCAGCGCGCGCTGCGCAGCGCCCAGCGCAGCGAACTGCTCGCCCTGCTCAACGAACCACTCGAAAACAGCGAGATCGCTGCAACCCGCCGCATTCCCGCCCATCCGCAGGGCGAGGCGAAGAAGGCGCTGGGCGCGATGAAGGCGCTGATCGACGAACGCGCCGCCGAACTCGACCTGCCCGCCGGCCTGCTGTGTCCGCGCAAGGTGCTGGAGGAATACGTCGTCACGACCGAGTGGCCGGAGTTTCTCGACGGCTGGCGCGGCGAGGTGCTGGGTGACAGCCTGCCTGCCCTGCTGCCCGGATGAGCGCACTGGCAGGCTTGCCCGGCCTTGTGCGAGTGGCTATCATGCGCTTTCCCTTTTCGGGGCCATAGCTCAGCTGGGAGAGCGCGTCGTTCGCAATGACGAGGTCGGGAGTTCGATCCTCCCTGGCTCCACCAAGACAAAAAATGCCGCCTACGGGCGGCATTTTTTTAGTCGCTGCCCGTCCCCGTCTATGCCCCGGCGAAAATGCGCGCGACATCCGCCGCATCCAGCGCGCGCCATGCACCCGGAGCCAACTCGCCCAGCGTGAGCGCGCCGATGGCCACGCGCTGCAGGGTTTCGACGTGGTTGCCGGTGGCGGCGAACATGCGGCGCACCTGGTGGTAGCGACCTTCGGTGACGGTGAGGCGCGCATCACGCGGGCCGAGCGCTTCCAGCACGGCGGGAGCCAGCGGCGTGGTCTCGGATTCCAGCAGCAGCGTGCCGCTGGCGAATAGCGCCGCCTCGTCGCCGCGCAGGTCCTGCGCCAGGGTGGCCTCGTAGACCTTGGCCACCTCGGCCTTGGGCGAAATGATCCGGTGCAGCAGCGCGCCGTCGTCGGTGAGCAGCAGCAGGCCCGAGGTGTCGCGGTCAAGCCGGCCCACCGTGGAGAGCGCGGGTTCGCGCACGCGATAACGCGGCGGCAACAGGTCGTAGACCACGCGGCCGGGATCCTTGCGCGAGCAGGTGACGCCCAGCGGCTTGTGCAGCATCAGCACCAGGCCGGGCGGCGGGTCGAGCGGCTCGCCGTCGAGGCGGATGCGTGCGTGTTCGACCTGGTCGTCGGCGTAGAGCACCTCGCCGTCGGCATCGGTGATGCGGCCCTCGCGGAACATCCATGCCACGTCCTTGCGGCTGCCGTAGCCGAGGTTGGCGATCAGCTTGACCAGTTTCATGCGCGCGGGCTCCTGGCCTCGATCACCTTGAAGCCGTCCTGCAGCGCGAGCTGGCGCACCTCGGCGAAACGCGCGGCCAGCAACGCCTCGTACGGCAGGTGGCGATTAGCCACGATCAGCAGACGCCCTTGCGCGTTCAAGGCGTCGGCAGCACTCGTGATGAAGGCGCGACCGAGTTCCGGCAAGTCCGCGCGGCCAAGATGGAACGGCGGATTGCTGACGATCACGTCGTAGCGTTGCGGCAAGCCGCGGGTGACGTCGTGGCCATGCACGCCCACCGGCAGGTCGCGCCCCGCCATGCGCAGGGCGTTCGCCGCGTTGCGGCGCGCCGGTTCCAGCGCACGCGTCTCGGCCTCGTACAGGTCCAGCGCGACGATGCGCGGACAACGCGCGATCAGTTGCGTGGCGAGGTAGCCATAGCCCGCCCCGATATCGGCCACGCGGCCATGCAGGTCTTCGGGAAAATGCGCGGCCAGCAAGGCCGAGGCACGATCCACCCGATCCCAGGCGAACAGGCCCGGGCGGCTCCACCAGCCGTCAGCGGTTTCGCGCGGCGCGTCCAGCGCGCGCCATTCCTGCTGCAGGGTCTGGTCGATGGCCGTCGCGGCCGGCGTGGCCCAGAACACCCGGCAGTGATGCTTGGACAGGCTGCCCACCGTGCCGGCGAGCCGCGCCAGGTCCGCTTCGCCGGACTTCGCGCCTTCGGCCTTGGCCATGCTGGCCAGCAACGTGCCGCCCGGAGCGAGGTGGTCGAGCGCGCGGGCGAACAGCGCGCGCGCCTCGTCGCGCTGGCGCGGCGGCAGCAGCAGCACCAGCGGAAAGGTTTCCTCCGGCGAGGGCTCGCCGACCCGCATTCCGCAACGCGCCAGCTCGTCGGCAAACGGCCGGAAACCCTGCTCGCACAACCAGTCCGGCTGCGCCATCTCGCGCAGACGCACGCCGGAGCGGGCGCGCAGGAACAACGCGCGGCCGTCGACCGGCAGGGTCAGCACGCCACTGTCGAAAGGCACGAACAGGGCCGACAACGCCGCCTCGGGCGCGTCGGCGGCAAAGCCGGTGCTCACGGCTGTGCGGGCGTCGCGGCGGAGGAACTCGTCGCCGGCAGCTCCTCCACCATCTGCGCCGCCAGCGGCTGGTAGCCGCCCTGGAAATGGTGGTCGCCGTTCTTGGGATGCACCGTCACCCACGCCGGCAGGCCCGGGTCGGTGCACAGGCTGTCGTCGGCCTCTTCCTTGCCGTAGTAGCAGACCACCGGGAACCGGTCCTTGATCGCGGCCACCGGCGGCAGCGCGTCGTAGTGCGGCACCTTGTTGAATTTCTCCAGCACGGTCTTCACGAAAGCCTTGAAGCGGCCCTGCGTGATCATGTAGCCCTCGAACTGGATCTCGAAGCTGGTGTCGCGGCTGGGCGAGAGCAACACCAGCTGGGTGATGCGCGCGCGGTTGGCGGGGCTGAGCTTGTCGATGATGGTAGGCAGCACGTCGGCACCGAACGAAAAGCCCACCAGCCACACGCGTCGCTTGTGCCACTTGTCCAGGTACTTCGTCATCAGCGCGTCGAGTTCGCTGGCCGCCACGTCGGGCGAGCGGCTGCGCCAGAAATACTTGAACACATTGACGCCCAGCACCGGGATGCCGCGCGCCACGAAGGCGTTGCCGAGCTGCTTGTCGAGGTCGGCCCAGCCGCCGTCGCCCGAATACAGGATGGTGAGCACGTCGCCCTTGCCCGCCGGTGCCTGCACGCCGGCCGCCGGCTTGAGCACGATGGTGGATTTCTCCAGGCTCGGCTTGGAGAACGGTGTCCAGACCAACAGCGCCAGCCCCAGCACGCACGCACCTACACCTGACCACATCATCCGCCTGCCTCTCTTCGACATGCTCATCGACGCACCACACCGGTAATGCCGCCGGAAATCAGGCTGGCCACGTTGGCGAGTATCACCGGCAGCGCGATGCCGCCCGGCACGGCCATGTAGCGCGGCTCCCATTCCGGGTCGAACTTGTCCTTGTAGCGCTGCAGGCCCTGGAAATTGTAGAAGCGTTCGCCGCGGCCGAACACCAGCGCACCGAAGCGGTTCCACAGCGGCGACTGGCGCCGGCTGGTCAAGCCGGCAAGCGGCGCCATGCCGAGGTTGAACCAGCGGTAGCCATGCTGCTTCGCCCACTGCATCAGCTCGACGAACAGGAAATCCATGATGCCGGGCGGCCCGTCCGGCACGAAGCGCATCAGGTCCAGCGACGCCTCTTCGCGCGTCTCGGTGAGGAACAGGTTGGCGAAGGCCAGCAGCCGCTCGCCCTGCCACACCAGCGCCATCGGCGTGCGCACCAGATAGCGTGGATCGAACGAGCCCAGCGAGAAGCGCTTTTCGCGCGCGTGCTTGTCGGCAAGCCACGCATCGGAGATCTGCTTGAGCCTGGGCAGCAGCGGCGCCACCTCGTCGGCCGGCACAATCTCCAGCCGCACCCCGTCGCGGCTCAGCTTGTTGATGGTGCCGCGCAGGGTCTTCTTCGACTTGCCGTCGAGGTTGAAATGCTCCAGGCGCACGCGCGCCTCCTCGCCGATCTTCAGCAGGCTCATGCCCACCTCGAGGTACAGGTCGAGGTCCGCCGGGCTGACCTGGTAGAACACCGGCCAGCCGCCCGCGCGCTCGCACTGCTCCATGAAGCTCCACACCAGCTCGCGCCGCGCGTCCTCGTCCTCGCCCACTGGATCGCCCATGGTCACCCAGCTGCGGCCCGCGGTGTCGTACATCAGGAACGCCTTGCCCTCGGCGTCGAACAGCAGGCGCTTGTCGCCCATCAGCGCGAGGTGCGCCTGGGCGGAATGGAAATGTCGGATCAACGGCAGTGCACGCTCCAGCTCCGCTTCGCTGGGCGGCGCACGGCGCAGCCGCCGCGGCTTGATCAGGCTGGCCAGCGCAAACAGCAGGCCGGCCGCCGCCGCGCCCACCAGCGAACGCAGCGCGCGCGAAGCGCCCTCGTGGAAGCTGAATTCCCACCACAGGTTGTTGCTGTATTCCACGTGCTTGTAGCTGAACATCACCAGCCAGGTGGTACAGCCGAACACGGCCAGGATCGCCACGATCCAGCCCCACGAATAATGCCCGCCGAACAGTGAGGCGCGCCGGTAGAACAGCCGGTGCGCCGGCGCCAGCGCCATCGCCAGCAGGGCCAGCAGGCTCGCTTCCTCGTAGTCGATGCCCTTGAGCAGCGAGAACACCGCGCCGGCCACCAAAAGCACCAGGGTCACCCAATAGGCCACGTCCAGCCGGCGCTGCAGGCCGCGTGCAAGGATCAGCAGCATCATGCCGATCACGCTGGCCATGAAATGCGACACCTCCAGCACCGACAGCGGCAGCACGTCGCGCAGGATCGCCATGCGGTCGGGCAGCGCCCGCGTGGCGCCGGAAAACAGCAGCACCGCGCCTGACACCAGGGTCAGCCCCGCGAAGAACGAGGGCAGCAGGCCGGTGAACCAGGGCGACCACAGCGCCTGCTTGCGCAAGCCGCGCGCCTCGCGCTGCAGCACCAGCATGGTCGCCGCGCACAGCGGCATCAGGTAGTAGACGACGCGGAACATCGCCAGCGCGCCGAGGATGGGGGCGGCCAGGTGCTTGTCGGCGGTGGCGTGGAAACCCGCCAGCATCACCGTCTCGAACACGCCCAGCCCGCCCGGCACGTGGCTGATCAGTCCCACGATCTGGGCGATCACGAAGATCGCCAGAAAATGCCCGAAGCCGGCATGCAGGCTGTCCGGCATCAGCACGTACATCACCATCGCCGCCAGCCACCAGTCCAGCGCACCCACCAGCACCTGGCGTAGCGCCGGCAACGGGCGCGGCAGCAGCACGCGCCAGCGCCACAGCCGGATCGGCCGGCGGATGAAGCCGCCCAGTACCCAGGCCAGCGGGATCGCGGTCAGCGTGGTGGCCAGCAGGATGCGCCAGTCGCTCAGCGGCAGGCCCGAGGGCAAGGGCACGATCAGCAGGGTCACGCCGGTCAGCGCCAGCAGGCCCAGCCAGAAGCTCAGGGTGCAATACAGCACCAGCTTGGCGATCTCGGTGGTGGAAAGGCCGTTCTGCACGTAGAAGCGGTAGCGGATCGATCCCGATACCAGGAACGACATGCCCACCGCATTG
Organism: Pseudomonadota bacterium; assembly: GCA_021805685.1. Taxonomy (GTDB): domain Bacteria; phylum Pseudomonadota; class Gammaproteobacteria; order Xanthomonadales; family Rhodanobacteraceae; genus Rhodanobacter_A. The sequence continues at coordinate 4,844 of JAJZET010000020.1, read as the reverse complement.
CTGAAGGCATAGCTGATGAAGGAGATCAGGGTCACCCGCCGCCACGGCAGCGGCCTGCCGATGGACTCGAGGCCGAAGCGGTCGTACAGCGACATCACGCCGAAACCCAGCGTGGTCAGCACGATGGCCAGCAACAGGCGCACGCGCGACACGCTGGCCACGTACTCGCGGATGTCGTGGTAACTGACGTGGCGCGCCAGCAGGTGCAGCGCCCACATCGCCAGCACCAGCATGCCCACCGACAGCAACGGCCCGGCCACGCGGCGCAACCCGGCCGACCGCTGGCTGGCCGGGCTCAGGACATCATCCACGCGCGGTACCTGCTCGACTTTTTCCTGTTGCTCCACGCGAGGCTCGTTTTCCCTGGGATGGACCGATTTTAAGGCACGCCGCGTTGCCCGCGGTGAACAGACACCGCCGCGCTCAACGCGCGGACGTACCCTGCCCCAGGCGCGCGATCCAGCGGTACATCACCACCACCAGGGCCACGAACGCGATGCCGCCGATCCACTGTGCCGCCCCGGCGAACCCCGCGCCCACCAGTGCCAGCGGCGTTGCCTTGCCGGAAAGGCCGACGATGAACGCGATGACCACGCCCATCACGCTCTCGCCGACGATCAGGCCCGAGGCAAGCAGGACACCAAGCTGCTTGGTGGCTTCCGGCTTCTTTGAACGACGATCCGCGCGACGGTCGAAGACCCAGCCCACCACCGAACCCACCACCACCATCAGCGTGCTGACGGTCGGCAGGTAGATGCCCAGGCCCACCGCCAGCGGCGGCAAGCGCATGTGCCTGGTCGTGCGCGCCAGGATTTCGTCGATCACGATGATGGCGACACCGATCCAGATGCCCGTGACGATCAGGCTCCAGTCGATGTTGTTGGTGATCACGCCCTGCGCCAGCGCGGAGATCAGGCCCGCCTGCGGTGCCGGCAGCGCATGCGGACCGGCACCGGCCACGCCCACGAAGCCGTAGGCCTTGTTGAGCAGGTTGAGCACCGGCGGAATCACCGCGGCGCCGGCGATCACGCCAATCACCAGCGCCACCTGCTGGCGCCATGGCGTGGCATCGACGAGCTGGCCGGTCTTCAGATCCTGCAGATTGTTGTTGGCGATGGCCGCCACGGTGAACACCACCGAGGTGATGAACAGCGCGAACGCCACCAGCGCCTTGCCCTCTTGCGGGCCGACATGCGGCTTGACGAACGCCACCAGCAGCAGTGCGGCGGCGATCACCACCAGGATGCCCACGCCCGATAGCGGACTGTTGGACGAACCAATCAGGCCAGCCATGTAGCCGCACACGGTGGAAACGAAGAAGCCCATCAGGACGACGAAGGCAACGCCGCCGATGGCGAGCACGGCGATGTGGTCGCCCAGGCCGCTGATCGAACCGAAGTAGCCGAGCAGCCAGGCGATCGGCACGAAACACGCCAGCGTGATCAGGCCGACGATGCCGATCGGGATGTCGCGTTCGGTGCGCGGCAGCGAATCGGCGTTGCCGGCCTTGCGCACGCGAGAAGCCACCATCGCCGAGGTCAGGCCGCTGACCACCGGCTTCACCAGCTTGGCCAGCGTCCAGATGGCCGACACACCGATGGTGCCGGCACCGACGAAACGCACCTTGTGGCTCCAGGTGGCGTTGGCGAGGTCCGCCACCGACTGGCTCATGTCGCCCAGCACCGAGTAATGCGGCACGCCCCAGCCCCAGCCGATGACGGCACCGACCAGCATCGCGATACCCACCGACAGGCCCACCAGATGGCCAATGGCGAACAGCGCGAAGGAGAGGTTGAAATCGAAACCGCTGACCGCGCCCTTGTCGTTCACGCGGAACGTGCGCACGAAGTCCGACGCAAACACCTGCGTGGCGACCACCACGGCGAACACGGCCGAGACGATCGAGCCCCACAGCACGGCGAGCAGGCCGGCACGGCTCTCTTCCGCGCTACTGGCATCCGCATCGTCGCCGGTGCCTACCTTGAGCACTTCGGCGCAGGCGAGGCCTTCCGGATACGGCAGGTCGGTGTCGGTCACCAGCGCACGGCGCAGCGGGATGGAATACATCACGCCCAGGATGCCGCCCAGCGCGCAGATGGCGAACGAGGTCCAGAACGGAAAGTCGGCCCACCAGCCGATCATGATCATGCCCGGCAGCACGAAGATGATCGAGGAGAGCGTGCCGGCGGCCGAGGCCACCGTCTGGACGATGTTGTTCTCCTGGATGGTGGAGTTCTTCATCGCGCGCAGGATCGCCATCGAGATCACCGCCGCCGGGATCGAGGTGGCGAAGGTCAGGCCGGCCTTCAGGCCGAAGAACACGTTGGCCGCGGTGAACACCACCGTGATGACGATGCCGATGACCAGGCCGCGCAAGGTCAGTTCGGCGCGAGAGGACGCGCTGGATGCGGATGGGTTCACGCTGGGACTCCCCGGATGGACGCTGGCGCGCAAGATAGCGTGGATTGGCCATTCTGCCCAATCCGCCGCCTCCCGGCGACGGCGGCGGCCCGGCGCGACTGCTGACAACAGGCTGTCAGCAGCCCCCAGTCAGGCTGCGCCCCGTCCATCCCAAGGAGCTCCGCAATGACCACGCCCCCGATCACCCTATTCGGTTGCGCCCCCGCCTTCGGCCTGCCCGACCCCAGCCCCTTCGTCACCAAGACCGAGCTGCAACTGCAGATGGCCGGCCTGCCCTACCGCAAGGTATTCGCGATCCCGCCGGAGGCGCCCAAGGGCAAGCTGCCGTACATCGACGACGACGGCGAGACCGTCTGCGACTCCAGCTTCATCCGCGCCCACCTGGAACGCAAATACGCGCTGGACCTGGACGCCGGCCTCGACGCGCGCCAGCGCGCCGAAGCCTGGGCCGTCGAGCGCCTGCTGGAGGATCACCTGTACTGGGCAATGGTGTGGTTCCGCTGGGTTGAGCCGGACAATTTCGCCAAGGGACCGGCGCATTTCGTCGACCGCGCCCCCGAAGAAGCACGCCAGCAACTGCGCGAGAACATGCAGGCCGCCAAGCAGAACGAACTGCACGCACACGGCCTGGGCCGCCACTCGCGCGAACAGATCGCCGAACTGGGCACGCGCTCCATCGACGCGCTGGCCGTGCTGCTGGATGAACACGACTACCTGTTCGGCGACCGGCCGCATGCCGTGGACGCCATCGGCTTCGGCGTGCTGGCCGCCGTACTCACGCCGTTCTTCGACTCGCCGCTGCGCACCGCCACCGAACGCCATCCGAACCTGGTCGCCTACGTGGCGCGCATGATGCGCTTCTACTACCCCGCGCACGCCTGGCAACAGGCGCTGGCGGCGTGACGTCCGGATGATCTGCGATGATGGGGCTTTATCATCGCGGATATCCCCCATGCGCCATCGCCTCGCCCTGCTCGCCGCCAGCGTGCTCGCCCTCGCCGCCTGCAACCGCATCCCGCCGGCGCCCCCGCCGGCCAGCCACGGCCAGGTGGACAAGCTCACCACGATCGACACCAAGCCGGGCACCGGCGCCGAAGCCAAGCCCGGCATGACGGTGCGGGTGCTCTACACCGGCTGGCTGTACGACGACCGCGCCAAGGACAAGCACGGCACCCAGTTCGACAGCACCAGCGAACACGGCGGCCAGCCATTCTCCTTCCCGCTGGGCCAGGGCCAGGTCATCCAGGGCTGGGACCAGGGCGTGGCCGGGATGCGGGTGGGCGGCGAACGCACGCTGCTGATTCCGGCCAAGCTCGGTTACGGTGCGCGGGGTGCGGGTGACGTGATTCCGCCCAATGCTTCGTTGGTGTTCGATGTGAAGTTGGTGGGGGTGGGGCAGTAACAGGCGCCCCATGGCACGCCTTCGCTCTGGCGAAAACCTCTTTGTTCCATCAGGGGAGAATGGCCAGAGAACGAAGTTTTGCTTTCGCTCTTCGCAAGTGACAGTGCGGTTTCGGTCGCCTGCCGGCGCCCGAGTCACTTCTCTTTGCTAGCCCAAAGAGAAGTAACCCAGAGAAATGGCCTGATTCGATACGCCGACACTACGAGCAGGCCGTGTCGGGGATTTTGGAACGATTCCCGCCTATGCGATAGACGGCGCGGCCACACCTCGCCGTATCTGGGAACTGAGGTTACGGGGCTACGGCGCTTTGCTCGGCATTTTTGCTCGGCATTTCGGCGTAGGCTGGAGGCGCTTTTCAAAAGTCGAAAGGCTGGGCATCCTGTGACCGCGATGCCCGGATATGCGTGATCGTTGCTGGATTCCGGCTCGCGCCGGAACGACACCAGAGCCGTGAGATGCCTTGCGGTGCTTTATTTGGCCCTGGATGGCCTGCTGGAGCCGTTGCTTCTGCACGCCGGATGCGCGCCGCTCTTCGGGGCCCCTATGCGGCGGTGAGGCGGGGACGATCAGGCCGCGCAGCGGGCATCGCCACGGAAGGCGATGCCTTTTCGACCGGGCAGGAGCCCAGCCGAAAAGCCCGGCCACGCCTCACACACTCGGAGGGCAGGAGGCCCGGAGAGCGCCGCATCGGGGTGCCCTTTTCTCTTGGCTACTTCTCTTTTGGGCACGCAAAAGAGAAGTAGCTCGTGCCGCAGCAGCGGCACGAAACCGCCTTGCCCCTTGCGAAAGCATCGAGAGCAAAAGCCCCTCCCTCGCCCCAGCCCCGCAAGCGAGAGTGGCGAAATCAACACTCGGTGACACCACGCCAAGCTATCCGCGCGCAGCAGCCACCAGCTCATACGACCGCCGCCGCAACGCATGCTCGAACACGTTGCTGGTGATCATCAGCTCGTCCGGCCGGTGGCGCGCGACGAACTCCGCCAGGCCCTGCTTCACCGTCGAGGCATCGCCCACCACGGCG
>JAJZET010000017.1 GCA_021805685.1 Pseudomonadota bacterium | reverse complement strand
CCGACAAGAACATCCCCAACAACAACAACAACGGCACCCTGCCCTATTCCACCTTCTCGCCGTTCGGCTACAACGGCGCCTACGTGTACGGCAAGGTACGCTACAGCTGGTAACGACCACGGCGGAGGGCGCAGCTCCGGCTGCACCCTCCGCCGTGCCCGCTCTCCCCGCAACGGAATCCAACATGAGCAAGTCAGCTTCCGCATGGAGCCTCGTCGCTCTGCTGGCGGCAACGTCCATCGCGCAGGCCGCGGCGCCACAGGCCGCGCCATCCTCGATCCCCCAGCAGGCGCTCGATGCCACCGCGCACGGCACCACCATGGCGGCGCTGGCCAATGCCAAACCTGTGACGGCGACGCACGGCATGGTGGTCACCGCGCAGCACCTGGCCACCCAGGTCGGCGTGGACATCCTCAAGCAGGGCGGCAACGCCGTCGACGCCGCAGCGGCGGTGGGCTACGCGCTGGCGGTGGTGCACCCGTGCTGCGGCAACATCGGCGGCGGCGGCTTCATGGTGCTGCACCTGGCCGACGGCAAGAACGTCTTCCTCGACTTCCGCGAGAAGGCTCCGCTGAAGGCCACGCCCACGATGTACCAGGATGCCAAGGGCAACGTGGTCCCGGGCCGCAGCACCGGCACCTACCTCGGCGTGGGCGTGCCGGGCACGGTGATGGGCCTGGATACCGCGCTGAGGAAGTACGGCACCATGTCGCGGAGCGAGGTCATGGCACCGGCGATCAAGCTGGCACGCGACGGCTACGTGCTGGAACAGGGCGACGTCAACATCCTCGACCAGCGGGTGAAGGACTTCGCCAAGTATCCGAACGTGGCGGCCACCTTCCTTGACCACGGCAAGCCCTACGTGGCTGGCCAGCGTTTGCGCCAGCCGCAACTGGCCAAGACGCTGGAGCTGATCTCCAGCGAAGGCAGCCGCGCCTTCTACGACGGCCCGATCGCCCGTGCCGTCGTCGCCGCCAGCGACAAGCACGGCGGCATCCTGTCGCTGAAGGACTTCGCCGACTATTCGGTGAAGTGGGACAAACCGGTCACCTGCGAATACCACGGCTACACCTACGTGGCCGCGCCGCCACCCAGCTCCGGCGGCGTCACCATCTGCCAGGTGCTGCAGATCCTCAAGCCCTATCCGCTGTCGAAGTGGGGCTACGGTTCGGTGAACAGCGTGCACTACATCGTCGAGGCCGAGCGCCGCGCCTTCGCCGACCGCAACACCTACCTCGGCGACCCGGCCTTCGTGCACAACCCGATCGACAAGCTGCTCGCACCGGCCCACGTGGACGCGATGCGCGCCAGCATCCAGCCGGACAAGGCCACGCCCTCCACGGAGATCAAGGGCAGCCTGGGCCCGGCGGAGGGCACCAACACCACCCACTTCTCCATCGTCGACCGCCACGGCAACGCAGTGAGCGTCACCTACACCATCAACTACCTGTTCGGCGTCGGCCAGATCGCCGGCGACACCGGCTTCTTCCTCAACAACGAGATGGACGACTTCACCTCCAAGCCGGGCGTGCCGAACAGCTTCGGCCTGGTGCAGGGCAAGATCAACCAGATCGAACCCGGCAAGCGCCCGCTGAGCTCGATGTCGCCCAGCATCGTGCTGCGCGGCAAGGACAGGAAGCTGTACATGGTGACCGGCAGCCCCGGTGGCTCCACCATCATCTCGACCACGCTGGAGAGCTTCCTCAACGTGGCCGAGTTCGGCATGAACGTGCAGCAGGCGGTGGACGCGCCGCGCCTGCACATGCAGTGGCTGCCGGATCAGGTGTTTATGGAACCCGGCATGCTCGCGCCCGCCACGCAGAAACGTCTTGAGGCGATGGGCTACAAGTTCAAGCAGGTGCAGTCGTGGGGCGCCGACGAGGCGATCCTGGTGAATCCGCGCACCGGAGTGCTCGAAGGCGCCAATGACCGCCGACGCCCCGCCGGCCTGGCCGCCGGCTACTGACGAAGGTTGCAGGCGCGAGGGCCGGCCCGGCAATCCCGGGCCGGCCCTCGTCGTTTCGCCAGGCGGACCGCGGCGCGCTCAGTCCGTGCGAAACACCAGGTGCCCGCCGGCCACATCCACTGCGATGGTGCTGCCCGGCGCATAACGGCCTTCGAGGATCTCCTTCGCCAGCGGGTTCTCCAGCTGCTGCTGGATCGCACGCTTCAGCGGCCGCGCGCCGTACACCGGGTCGAAGCCCACGTTGCCGAGCAGATCCAGCGCCTTCTCGCTGATCTCCAGCTTCAGCTGGCGCTCGGCGAGGCGCTTCTCCAGCGCGGTGAGCTGGATCAGTGCGATCTTGCGGATCTGCTGCTTCTCCAGCGGCCGGAACACCACCAGCTCGTCGAGGCGGTTGATGAACTCGGGGCGGAAGTGCGCCTGCACCACGCCGAGCACGGCGGCCTTCATCTGCAGATAGTCCGCCTCCGAATCGCCAGCCTGCTCCTGGATCAGCTGCGAACCCAGGTTGGAGGTCATCACGATCACGGTGTTGCGGAAGTCCACCGTGCGGCCCTGGCCGTCGGTGAGGCGGCCGTCGTCCAACACCTGCAGCAGGATGTTGAACACGTCCGGATGCGCCTTCTCCACCTCGTCCAGCAGGATCACGCTGTACGGACGGCGGCGCACCGCCTCGGTGAGGTAGCCACCCTCCTCGTAGCCGACATAGCCCGGCGGCGCACCGATCAGCCGGCTCACGGCGTGCTTCTCCATGAACTCGCTCATGTCGATGCGCACCATCGCATCGGTGGTGTCGAACAGGAACTCGGCCAGTGCCTTGCACAGCTCAGTCTTGCCCACGCCGGTGGGGCCAAGGAACAGGAACGAGCCGCTGGGCCGGTTCGGATCGGACAGCCCCGCGCGCGCGCGGCGCACCGCGTCGGACACGGCGCGCACCGCCTCGTCCTGGCCCACCACGCGCTTGTGCAGCTCCGCTTCCATGTGCAGCAGCTTCTCGCGCTCGCCTTCGAGCATCTTCGACACCGGGATGCCGGTCCAGCGCGCCACCACCTCGGCGATTTCCTCGGCGGTGACCTTGTCCTGCACCAGCCTGAAGTCGCCCTTCTGCTCGGCGGCCTGCGCGGCCGCAAGCTGCTTCTCCAGCTCCGGCAGCCGGCCGTACTGGATCTCGCTCATGGTGGCGTAGTCCTGCCGGCGCTGCGCCGCTTCCAGCTCGACGCGCGCGGCCTCGATCTGTTCCTTGACCTTGGTCGCGCCCTGCAGCGCGGCCTTCTCCGACTTCCAGATCTCGTTGAGGTCGGAGAACTCGCGCTCCTGCCTGGCGATGTCGGTTTCCAGGTCGGCGAGGCGCTGCTTCGATTCGCTGTCCTTCTCCTTCCTGAGCATCTCGCGCTGGATCTTCAGCTGGATCAGCCGGCGCTCCAGGCGATCGAGTTCCTCCGGCTTGGAGTCGATCTCCATGCGGATGCGCGAGGCCGCCTCGTCCATCAGGTCGATCGCCTTGTCCGGCAGCTGGCGGTCCGGGATGTAGCGGTTGGACAGCGTGGCTGCGGCGACGATCGCCGGGTCGGTGATCTCCACCCCGTGGTGCACCGCGTAGCGCTCCTTCAGGCCGCGCAGGATGGCGATGGTGTCCTCCACCGAGGGCTCGCCCACGAACACCTTCTGGAAGCGGCGCTCCAGCGCGGCGTCCTTCTCGATGTACTTGCGGTATTCGTCCAGCGTGGTGGCGCCGATGCAGTGCAGCTCGCCGCGCGCCAGCGCGGGCTTGAGCATGTTGCCGGCATCCATCGCGCCGTCGGCCTTGCCGGCGCCGACCATGGTGTGCAGCTCGTCGATGAACAGGATGATCTGGCCTTCGTTCTTGGCCAGGTCGTTGAGCACCGCCTTCAGGCGCTCCTCGAACTCGCCGCGGAACTTGGCGCCGGCGATCAGCGCGCCCATGTCCAGCGCCAGCACGCGGCGGTCACGCAGGCCCTCCGGCACTTCGCCCTTGACGATGCGCTGGGCCAGGCCCTCGACAATCGCTGTCTTGCCCACGCCGGGCTCGCCGATCAGCACCGGGTTGTTCTTGGTGCGCCGCTGCAGCACCTGGATGGTGCGGCGGATCTCCTCGTCGCGGCCGATCACCGGATCGAGCTTGCCCGACTCGGCGCGCTCGGTGAGGTCGATGCAGTACTTCTGCAGGGCCTGGCGCTGGTCCTCGGCGTTCTCGCTCTGCACCTTCTCGCCGCCGCGCACCTGCTCGATCGCGGCTTCGAGGTTCGCCTTGGCCGCGCCCGCCGCCTTCAATGCCGCGCCCAGTTCGCCCTTGTCCTCCAGCGCCGCCAGCACGAACAGCTCACTGGCGATGAACTGGTCGCCACGCTGCTGCGCCAGCTTGTCGGTGAGGTTGAGCAGGCGGTTGAGGTCGTTGCCCACGTTGATGTTGCCTTCCTGTCCGCTGACCTTGGGCAGGCGCTCGAGCAGCTCGTTCACGCGCTGGCGCAACGCTGGCACGTTGACGCCCGCGTGCGTGAGCAGCGGTGCGGTCGAGCCTCCCTGCTGGTTCAGCAGCGCCGCCATCACGTGCACGGGTTCCAGCATGTTGTGGTCACGGCCGACGGCCAGCGACTGCGCGTCGGCCAGCGCCTGCTGGAAACGCGAGGTGAGTTTGTCCATACGCATCGGTTGATCCCCGCAAAGGTTTGGCGGCGCACCGCCACTGGGCTGGGAGATGCGGACGGCGCCCGGCGATTCAAGCAGGTGGGGCGGTTAGCGGGTGTCAAGGATTCATGGGCGGTGAGTACCGGGCCGTGCGCTGGGCGAAGCACGGTTTCGTCCGCCTATCGGCGGTCGGGTTACTCTTCTCTTGCGTGGCCACGGAGAAAAGTAAGTCGGGCAGCGGCAGCGGCTCGAACCCGCTTTGTCGCCTGCAAACGCCCGTCTTTGTAACCTGTCGCGCAGGAACCACAAGGCGGCGAAACGGCCAAAGTCAGCCGTTCGCCAACCAGATCAGGCTGGCAAACCGACCGCTGCGCGCGCCCTCCCGCCGATACGAGTAGAACCGGGGATCCACGAAGGTATCGAACCCGCCGCCATGCACGCGCGCAACGCCTGCCGCGGTCAGCCGTTGCCGCGCCAGGGCGGCAAGGTCGCAGTGCCAGTGTCCGGGCCGCGTCGCCGTGAAGCAGGCGGCAGCCGCGGCCGAGGGGTCCACGAAGGCGGCACGCACCTCCTCGCCCACTTCGTAGGAGGGGCCGGCGATGCACGGCCCCAACCACGCCAGCTGACGAGAAGGCGCGATCTGCATCTGCTCGATGGTGGCCTCCAGCACGCCGGCGGCCAGGCCGCGCCAGCCCGCGTGGGCGGCGCCGATGGCACTGCCGTCGTCGGCGCAGAACAGCACCGGCAGGCAGTCGGCAGTGAGGATGGCCAGCACGGTGCCGGGAATCCGCGACACCGCGCCATCGGCCTGCGGCTCATGCTCGCCGGGCAACGGCCCGAGTTCCGCCACGGTGGTGCCGTGCACCTGCTGCAGCCAGCGCGGCGTGCCGGGCAGGTTGAGCGCCTGCTGCAGCACGTCGCGGTTGCTCGCCACCACGTCGGCGGATTCGCCGCTGCGCAGGCCAAGGTTGAAGCGCCCGAACGGCGATTGCGACACGCCCGGCCCCTCGCGCGTGCTCACGGCCGCGTGCACGCGCGCCGGCGCGGGCCAGTCGGGGAAAAGCCAGGTGTCAGTCATCGTCGTGGCCATGGGCCGCGAGGTCGTCGCGCAGGGCGGCGATCAGCGCAGCCATGTCGTCGGGGCGTGGCGCATCGAAGGAGAGTTGCGCACCCGTCGCCGGGTGCTCGAACGCGAGCCTCTCGGCGTGCAGCGCCTGCCGGCGGAAGCCGCGCAACGCAGCCACGAGTTCCGGCGCGGCGCGCTTCGGCAGCTTGAGGCCGCCGCCGTAGAGCGGATCGCCCACCAACGGATGGCCGATATGAGTGAGATGCACGCGGATCTGGTGGGTGCGGCCGGTCTCCAGGTTGCACTGGAGCAGGCTGTGCGCGCGGAACCGCTCGCGCAGGCGGTAGTGGGTGACCGCGCGCTTGCCGGTCTCGTCCTCACGCACGGCCTGGCGCAGGCGGTCGCCCATGCTGCGGCCGATCGGCGCGTCCACCGTGCCGCCAGCCACCATGCTTCCCAGCACCACGGCCTCGTACTGGCGCTGCACGTCGTGGTTGGACAGCATTTCCACCAGCGCGGTCATCGTGGGCAACGTCCTTGCCACCACCATCAGGCCGCTGGTGTCCTTGTCCAGCCGGTGCACGATGCCGGCGCGCGGCAGTTCGGCCAGTTTCGGATCGTGATGCAGCAGGGCGTTGAGCACGGTGCCCGAGGCATTGCCCGCACCGGGATGCACCACCAGCCCGGCCGGCTTGTCGATCACCAGCAGGTGCTCGTCTTCGTGCACGATGGCCAGTGCGATCGCCTCCGGCGCGCTTTCTACCTCGGTTTCCAGCTCGGCCTCCAGCCGCACCATTTCGCCGCCGCGCAGAAGCTGGCGGGGCGGCACCACGGCGCCGTCCAGCGTGGCCGCGCCGGACTTGATCCAGCCGGCCAGGCGGGAGCGCGAATAGTCGGGGAACAACTCGGCCAGCGCCTGGTCGAACCTGCGTCCGGCCACCGCCAGCGGCACCCGGGCTTCGTGCCGTATCGCGGTCATGCGCGCCCTCCCAGCCGGCAGGCATCGGGCCGCGGGGCGGCGGCGGTTTCGGCTATGATGCCTTTTCGATCCAACATGCGATTCTTTTCCATGCGTTCAATTTTCGACTCGCCCAAGCTGCCGACGACCACCCGGATATGCCTCAGGACGCTCGCCGTGCTTGGCCTGGCGCTGATGATGAGCGCTTGCTCCCTGTTCGGCCACAAGCGCGACAACATCGACACCATGCCGGTGGAAGCGCTTTACAACATGGCGCACACCTCGCTGGAGAACGCCGACTACGCCGCAGCCATCAGGGACTACCAGCGCCTGATCGCGCGTTTCCCGTCCGGCGAATACAACGAACAGGCCCAGCTGGAAATGGCCTACGCGCAGTACAAGGACGCCGACTGGGATGACGCGTACTCCACGATCAACCGTTTCATCAAGACCAATCCGGCCAGCAAGCATGTGGATTATGCCTATTACCTGCGCGGCCTGATCAATTTCGACCGCACCACCGGCTTCATGGACAAGATCTCGCGCGACAAGGAAGCGCAGTCGCGCCGTGACCAGGCCTACAACCTCGAATCGTTCGACGACTTCGCCGAACTGTCGCGCCGCTTCCCGAACAGCGCCTACGCCGCCGACGCCCGCCAGCGCATGATCTACCTGCGCAACGTGCTGGCGCAGTACGAGATCAACGTGGCCGAGTTCTACCTGTTCAACCACGTCTACGTCGGTGCCGCCGACCGCGCGCAATACGTGATCGAGCACTACCAGCAGGCGCCGCAGGCCGGCGATGCGCTGGCCATCCTCACCCGCTGCTACCTGGCACTGAAGGAAAACAAGCTGGCCGCGCAGACCCGTCAGGTGCTGGAGCTGAACTATCCCCACCATCCCTACCTCAAGGATCCGAAGTGGCCGCACGAGGTGGCGAAGTGGCGCAAGGCCGTGCCGTTCATGCGACATCACTGATGGCAGTGCCGGCCGCTTGGCGGCCGGCACTGCCTGGCTGGACCCGGAAAGCCGCCAGGCCCTGCCTTGGCGGCTTTTTCATTGGCCCCTGCTGCGACTAGCGCCAACCCGAGGTGATCGGATAGCGCCGTTCGCGGCCGAAGGCCCGGGTCGTGACGCGCGGCCCGGGCGCCGACTGGCGGCGCTTGAACTCGTTGGCCAACACCAGCCGCACCACCCGATGCACCACCTCGGCGGCGAAGCCCGCGGCGACGATCTCGGCCTGCGATTGCTCGCCTTCGATGAAGCGCCCGAGGATCGCATCCAGCACCTCGTAAGGCGGCAGCGAGTCCTGGTCGGTCTGGTTGTCGCGCAGCTCGGCCGAGGGGGGGCGATCGATCACCGCCACCGGGATCGCCTCCTCGCCACCGTCCTGCGCGTTGCGCCAGCGCGCCAGGCGATACACCGCGGTCTTGTAGACGTCCTTCAACGGCGCGTACGCACCGCACATGTCGCCGTACAGCGTGCAGTAGCCCACCGCCATCTCGCTCTTGTTGCCGGTGGCGAGCAGCAGCCTGCCGTGCTTGTTGGACAGGGCCATCAGGGTCACGCCGCGCGTGCGCGACTGCAGGTTTTCCTCGGTGGTATCGGCGGCCTTGCCGGCGAAGGCGGGCGCGAGCGCATGAAGGAAGGCTTCGGTCATCGGCTCGATGTCGATGACGTGGTAGTCCACGCCCAGACGCTCCGCCTGCGCGCGCGCGCCATCGAGCGACAATTGCGAGGTATAGCGCGTAGGCATCATCACCGCGGTGACGCGGTCCGCGCCCAGCGCGTCCACCGCCAGCGCCAGCGTCAGCGCCGAGTCGATGCCGCCGGACAAGCCCAGCAGCACGCCGGGGAAACCGTTCTTGTCGATGTAGTCGCGGATGCCGCGCACCAGCGCGGCGTACAGCACGGCCTCGGCCGCGCCGTCGACGGCTGCCGGCCAATCCGTGGCCTGCAGCGTGCGTGTCGCGGGGTCGAATTCGGCCCGCAACAGCGCGTCGACAAAGGCCGGCGCGCGCGCCGCGATGCGGCCGTCGCCGTTCACCAGCAGCGAAGCGCCGTCGTACACCACTTCGTCCTGCCCGCCGATAAGGTTGAGATAGACGATGGCGCAGCCGGTTTCCTTCGCGCGCGCGACCAGCACCGACTCGCGCTCGGCCTGCTTGGCGTCGTCCCAGGGTGAGGCATTAGTCACCACCAGCAGCTCGGCACCGGCGCGGGCGGCGGCGGCGGCAGGCTCGGGCCGCCACACATCCTCACAGATCAGCAGGCCGATGCGCACGCCCGCCACCGTGGTCACCGTGCTGGCGTGGCCTGGACGGAAATAGCGCTTGTCGTCGAACACGCCGTAGTTGGGCAACGCCTGCTTGTGCGCGATCTGCGCGATGCGGCCGTCGCGCAGCAGCGCGGCGGCATTGAACACCTCGCCCTCGCTGTGCGGAAAGCCCACCAGCGCGGCCAAGCCGTTCGTGGCGGTCGCCAGTGTCTCCAGCTCCTGCTGGCAGGCGGCGAGGAAGCTGGGGCGCAGCAGCAGGTCCTCCGGCGGGTAGCCCGAGAGGGTCAGCTCGGGGAACACCACGAGGTCTGCCCCGCCGCTGCGAGCCTGCGCCAGGAGGTCGCCCACCTTCGCGGCATTTGCCGCGACCGCGCCGACCGGGAAATCATGCTGGGCCAGCGCCAGTCTGAGGACAGCCATGGATCAAGCTCTTCAGGGGATGGATCAGGGGACGGAATGGTAGTGCATCGCCATCCGCGCAAGGGCCCTGCGGGCCCCGCCGCTTGCCGCATCAGGCCATCGGCTGCGACAACAGCAGCAAGGCCAGCCCCCCCATCAGTGCCGCCACCAGCACGTCGAACACGCGCCAGGCCAGCGGGCTGCGGAACACCGGCAGCAGCAGCCGCGCACCGTAGCCCAGCGCGGTAAACCACAGCAGGCTGGCGCTGCCCGCGCCGGCGGCGAACCACCACCGGGCACCGCCGTCGTAGCGGGTGGACAGGCTGCCCAGCAGCACCACGGTGTCCAGGTACACGTGCGGGTTGAGCAGGGTGAAGCCGAGGCAGGCCAGCAGGGTGCGGCCACGCCCGGCGGCCACGGCATCGGCCGGACGAAGGCCGCTCTCGCCGTGCCAGGCGCGTCGTGCGGCCAGCAGGCCGTAGGCGGCGAGGAACGCTGCACCGACGAAACGCAGCAATTGCAGCAGCCCGGGCTGCTGCTTCACTGCCAGCCCCATGCCGGCCACGCCCAGCGCGATCAGTCCCAGGTCGGCCAGCACGCAGACCAGCACCACCGCGCCGACGTGCAGGCGCTGCAAGCCCTGGCGCAGTACGAAGGCGTTCTGCGCACCGATCGCGACGATCAGGCCGGCACCGGTACCGAGCCCGGCAAAATAGGCGGATGGGAGCATGGGAACCTCGTGGGAAACGGTCTACTTTCGTATGGCCATCCGCATCAGTAAAACTATATTTTCTTAACCAGATTCAGTTTTCCTAATTTGCGGAGGACGCCCTTGCGCATGCTCAATCCCCAGCTGGCCGCCTTCGTCGCCGTGCTGGAGGAAGGCAGCTTCGACGCCGCCGCGCGGCGGCTCGCGCTGACCCCCTCGGCCATCTCCCAGCGCATCAAGGCACTCGAGGACCGCCTGGGCCAGGTGCTGGTGCTGCGCCAGTCGCCCAGCCGACCAACGCCCGCCGGGGAACGACTGCTGCGCGGCGTGCAGCAGATGCGCCTGCTGGAGGCCGAGATCCTGGGCGAC
>JAJZET010000073.1 GCA_021805685.1 Pseudomonadota bacterium | reverse complement strand
GGCAGCACGCGATGCCGCGATCCGCCGCTGGGTGCGCTATCCGCCCGTACCGGCGCGCCTGAGCCCGCAGGCCGAACTGGGCAGGCGGCTGTTCTTCGATACCGCGTTGTCCGCGTCCGGGCGGATGTCGTGTGCCAGTTGCCACGATCCTGCACGTGCCTATGGCCCGCCGGATGGGCGCGCCGTGCAGCCGGGCGGCAAGGACCGGCTGCAGTCGGGCATGCGCGCGGTGCCTTCGCTGCGCTACCTCGACGACACGCCGCTGTTCAGCCTGCATGCCTTCATCCCCGGCTCGGAGGACGCCGAGTACGAAGGGCCCAGCGGCGGCTTCGACCAGGACGGCGCGGCCGCCTCGCGCCAGCAGCAGGCCGCCGGGCCGCTGCTCGATCCCAGCGAAATGGCCAACGCGTCGCCCGCCGCGGTGGTTGCCGCGGTGCGCGACGGTGCCTATGCGCAGCAGTTCGCGCAGGTCTTCGGTGCCGACGTGTTCCGGCATCCGCGGCAGGCGTTCGACGATGTCGGCGCGGCGCTGCAGGCCTTCCAGGCCGAGGACCCGAGCTTCCATCCCTACACCAGCAAGTTCGACGCGGTGATGTCCGGCCACGCGCGCTTCACGCCGCAGGAGCTGCGCGGCTACGCGCTGTTCAACGACCCCAGCAAAGGCAACTGCGCGGCCTGCCACATCGACGTGCCCGGCCCCGGTGGCCGGCCGGCGGCGTTCACCGACTACGCCTACGAAGCGCTGGGCGTGCCGCGCAATCCGCAGATCCCGGCCAATCGCAACCCGCACTACTACGACATGGGGCTATGCGGCCCCAAGCGGCATGACCTCGCGAAGCAGACGCAGTACTGCGGCATGTTCAAGACGCCGACCCTGCGCAACGTCGCCACGCGGCGCGTGTTCTTCCACAACGGCTACTTCCACACGCTGGACGCGATGATGCACTTCTACGTCGAGCGCGACACCGACCCGCGCAGGTGGTATCCGGTGGTGCGCGGCAAGGTGCAGAAATTCGACGACCTGCCGCCGCGCTACCGCGCCAACGTCGACCGCAGCGACGCCCCGATGAACCGCAGGCCGGGCGACAAGCCGGCGCTCGACGCGCGCGAAATCGCCGACGTCATCGCCTTCCTGAAGACGCTGGACGACGGGTATTCGGACCAGGCGGGCGGGGCGAGATCTCCAGGTCAGCATCGCCGGGGTTCGGATTGACCGCAATCGCTTCGTACCTGCCAACCTGTGGCGGAATGGGTGGCTGGAAGACAAACCCTGGACGCGAGGAGCGGTCCAAGGCTGCTCCCGGTTGTTGGCCGGGTGAGGCAGCGATAAGCTCCCGACGGGATGGGGAACTCCATTTTCCGCATGAACCATGGCGCAAGGCCCGCTGGCGGCTGATTGGCGGTTACTGGCGGCTCGATGTCGTAACGAGAAAGCAGTTTTGGTCGCAGGCTTCGGCAGGTGCAATCACCATCGGAGCCCTGCCATGGAACACGAAATGAAGATCTCGCCTTCCGCCGTACGCCGCCTGCGCACCGGGCATGGGTGGTCTCAAGACCAATTGGCTATCGCGTCTGGATTGAGCCTGCGCACCATCCAGCGCGTGGAGGCTGAGGGAATCGCCTCCATGGGCACGGCCGTGAGCCTGGCGGCCACCTACGGGGTCCAGCTCATCGAACTCCAGGAAGCGCCAGTCGCAGCCCCGGACCAGCAACAGCCTTTTGGTCACAGCATGCTGTTTTTCGGTCTCGCCGTGATCACCGCCGCGGACCTGAGTGAATCAGGCCGGTTGCCGGGTCTACCCCAGTCCGATGCCTACGCGGCCATGAACATACTGGCGGCCATCGTTGGCGTGCTGATGATCATTCCGTCGCTCGTACGTCTTTTCCGGCAGCGGCAGTACGCTGGTGTCTTGCTGGCCATGCTCGGCACGCCCCTGGTCACGCTCCTGGCTGCCGGAGTCATCTTTGCACTCCTCAGTAGCCGTGTCCCGAGTTGGCAACTGGTTGGCATGGGGGGCTGGGGGGCAGTACTGATGGTCATGGCGATCCGCGAGCTCAGGCGCGCCCGCAAGGTGGCCTGATGCGACTACTCATTCAGGCCTATGCCATATTTCCAGCTCAAGCCCGGGCTCCATGGGCACCCCGGTCCCGTTGAGATTTGCGAGGCGGGAATCGACGATAGGTCTGGTGCAGGGTCACCTGCCGTGAGCGCGGCTGTCGGAGCGTTCCGTTTGGACAGGGTACGTTCGCGAGTCATACCGACTCCGTTCTACGATGCGCTTTCCCATACCGACAGGCGACGAAACCATGCTGCAATACGCGTTCAAGGTCATCGTTTCGGCGCTGGTCATCGTGGTCGTGTCGGAGCTGGGGAAGCGCAGTTCGTTCTGGGCTGCGCTGCTGACGTCGCTGCCGTTGACTTCGCTGCTGGCATTCATCTGGATCTACCGCGACACGGGCAACGTCGCGACCATCGCGGCGCTCTCGCACGGCATCTTCTGGATGGTGATCGCATCGCTGCCGCTGTTCCTGATACTGCCGGCGCTGCTCAGGAACGGGATGGCCTTCTGGCCGGCGCTGGGGCTTTCGTGTGTCGCCGTCATCGGCGTGTATTTCGCGCTGACCTGGGTGCTTGGGCGCTTCGGCGTGCGGATCTGAAACGGCATACGACACGCGGGGAATCGCCATGCCCAAGTCGCTCGATCACATCGCCCTCGTAGTGCGCGATCCCGCGCGCAGCGCGCGGCTGTTCGCACAGGTGTTCGACGATGCGCGGGTGCAGCCTGGCGAAGGCGATCACGACACCCAGGTCCGGCTGGGCGGCGTATGCCTGGTGCTGGTGCGCGGCACGCCGCCGGCGACGTGCAACGGCGACCACATCGCTTTCGCCGTGGACAAGGCCGAGCAACTGGCGTGCGCGGCGCGGCTGCGCACCATGGGCATCGAATACCTGATGGCGCGCGGCGACAGTGCGCTGTACTTCGACGACTACGACAACCACGTGTTCGAGTTGGATGTGGTGGCAGCCGGCTGATGCCGCGCCACAACGCCATGCCCGCCATCGGGGGCATGGCGCCGCACGTGGTGATCCTCGGTCAGGCCGGGGTTTCGTCGGCGGTAGCGATGCCCAGCCGCCCCAGGTCGCGCACCGCGCCGTTCGCCGCGTTCGAGGTCATCGCGGCGTAGGCCTGCAAGGCGACCGAAACCGGTCGCACGCGGTTCGCCGGCTTCCACGCTTGGCGGCCGCGCGCCTCCATCGCGGCGCGGCGCGCGGCGAGGGTTTCCTGCGGCAGGTCGAGGCGGATGCTGCGATGGGGGATGTCGATGGCGATCGGGTCGCCGTCCTCGACCAGGGCGATCAGTCCGCCTTCGGCGGCCTCGGGCGACACGTGGCCGATGGAGAGGCCGGCGGTGCCGCCGGAGAAGCGGCCGTCGGTGATTAGCGCGCAGGCCTTGCCCAGGCCCTTCGACTTCAGGTAGCTGGTGGGGTAGAGCATCTCCTGCATGCCGGGGCCGCCGCGCGGGCCTTCGTAGCGGATCACCACCACGTCGCCGGCCTTCACCTTGTTGCCGAGGATGCCGCTCACCGCGGCTTCCTGGCTTTCGTACACCCTGGCGGTGCCGTGGAAGACGAGGATGGATTCGTCCACGCCCGCGGTCTTCACGATGCAGCCTTCCGGCGCGAGGTTGCCGAACAGGATGGCGAGGCCGCCGTCCTGGCTGAAGGGATGTTCGGCGGAGCGGATCACGCCGCCCTCGCGGTCCGTATCCAGCGATTCCCAGCGCGCGGACTGGCTGAAGGCGACCTGGGTGGGCACGTTGCCGGGGGCGGCGCGGTAGAAGTGCTGCGTGGCTTCGTCGTTGCTGCGCCGGATGTCCCACCGCGCTAGCGCGTCGCCCAGCGTGGGCGCATGCACGGTGGGTCGGCTGGCGTCGATCAGGCCGGCGCGGTCCAGCTCGCCGAGGATGCCCATGATGCCGCCGGCGCGGTGCACGTCTTCCATGTGCACGTCGGCCTTGGACGGTGCCACCTTGCACAGGCAGGGCACACGGCGCGAGAGGCGGTCGATGTCGGCCATGGTGAATTCCACGCCGCCCTCGCGGGCGGCGGCGAGCAGGTGCAGCACGGTATTGGTGGAGCCACCCATCGCGATGTCCAGGCTCATCGCGTTCTCGAACGCCGCGCGATCGGCGATGCCGCGCGGCAAAACGCTGGCGTCGTCCTGCTCGTACCAGCGGCGCGCGAGGTCGACGATGAGACGACCGGCGCGGCGGAACAGCTGTTCGCGGTCGGCGTGGGTGGCCAGCACCGAGCCGTTGCCGGGCAGGGCCAGGCCCAGCGCCTCGGTCAGGCAGTTCATCGAGTTGGCGGTGAACATGCCCGAGCAGGAACCGCAGGTGGGGCAGGCCGAACGTTCCATCGTCGCCACCTCGGCGTCGCTGTAGCTGTCGTCGGCGGCGGCCACCATCGCGTCAACCAGGTCCAGGGCCTTCTTCTGGCCCTTCACCACCGCCTTGCCCGATTCCATCGGCCCGCCGGAGACGAACACCGCGGGGATGTTCAGCCGCATCGCGGCCATCAGCATGCCCGGGGTGATCTTGTCGCAGTTGGAGATGCACACCAGCGCATCGGCGCAGTGCGCATTGGCCATGTACTCCACGCTGTCGGCGATCAGCTCGCGCGAGGGCAGCGAGTACAGCATGCCGCCGTGGCCCATCGCGATGCCGTCGTCCACCGCGATGGTGTTGAACTCCTTGGCCACGCCGCCGGCGGCCTCGATCTCGCGCGCCACCAGCTGACCAAGGTCCTTCAGGTGCACGTGGCCGGGCACGAACTGGGTAAAGCTGTTGGCCACCGCGATGATGGGCTTGCCGAAGTCGCCGTCCTTCATGCCGGTGGCGCGCCACAGGCTGCGCGCGCCCGCCATGTTGCGGCCGTGGGTGGTGGTGCGGGAACGGTAGGCAGGCATGCGGTCGGTGCTCCGTGGATCGTGGTGGTGTCGGTGGCTTCAGCTGCGCAGCAGCAGGCGGTAGGCGGCGTTGTCGCTCTCGTCGCAATGCGGATAGCCCAGCGTGGCGAGGAAGCGTCGCAGCGCGGCCTGCTCGTCGGCCGGCGCCTGGATGCCGACCAGGATGCGGCCCTGGTCGGCGCCGTGGTTGCGGTAGTGGAACAGGCTGATGTTCCAGCCCGGGTGCAGTTGCGCGAGGAAATCGGGCAGCGCGCCGGGGCGCTCGGGGAAGTCGAAGCGGTACAGCCGCTCGTCCTGCGCCAGCGGCGAACGGCCGCCCACCATGTGGCGCAGGTGCAGCTTGGCCAGTTCGTCGTCGCTGAGGTCGAGCACGTCGAAGCCCTGCGTGCGGAACGCGGCGGCCAGTGCTGTGCGCTCGTCGCGGCTGGCGGTCTGCACGCCTACGAAGATGTGCGCCTGGCGCGCGTCGCCGATGCGGTAGTTGAACTCGGTGATGCTGCGCCGGCCCAGCGCCGCGCAAAAGCGGCGGAAACTGCCGCGTTCCTCTGGGATGGTCACCGCGAACAGCGCCTCGCGCTGCTCGCCCGCCTCGGCGCGCTCGGCGACGAAGCGCAGCCGCTCGAAATTCATGTTCGCGCCGGAAACGATCGCGACCAGCGTGGCGTCGCGCAGACCGTGCGCACCGACGTACTGCTTCAGCCCGGCCAGCGCCAGCGCGCCGGAAGGTTCCGGTACGCAGCGGGTTTCCTGGTAGACGTCGCGCATCGCGGCGCACAGCGCATCGCCGTCCACGCGCAGCACTTCGTCCACGTGGCGGCGGCACAACTCGAAGGTGAGCGCGCCGACCTGTTTCACCGCGGTACCGTCGGCGAACAGGCCGACCTCGGGCAGCGTTATGCGCGCGCCGGTTTCCAGCGAGCGCGCCATCGCGTCGGAGTCCGCCGCCTGCACGCCGATCACCTTGGTCTGCGGCGACAGCGCCTTGACGTAGCCGGCCACGCCGGCGAGCAGCCCGCCGCCGCCCACCGGCACGAACACGGCGTCCGGCGGCGCGGGCAACTGCTGCAGCAACTCCATGCCCACGGTGGCCTGGCCGGCGATCACGGCGAGGTCGTCGAACGGATGCACGAACACCAGGTCGCGTTCGGCCTGGATGCGCGCGGCGGCGGCCTGTGCGTCGCTGTAGGAATCGCCGGCCAGCAGCACCTCGACGAAGTCGCCGCCAAAGCGGCGTACTGCGTCCACCTTCACCTGCGGCGCGGTCACCGGCATCACGATCACCGCGCGGATGCCGAGCCGGGCCGCCGCCAGCGCCACGCCCTGCGCGTGGTTGCCGGCGGAGGCGGCGATCACGCCGTTCGCCCGTTCCGCAGTGCCGAGCGCGGCCATCTTGTTGTACGCGCCGCGCAGCTTGAACGAGAACACCGGCTGCAGGTCCTCGCGCTTCAGCAGCACGCGGTTGACCAGGCGCGCGGAGAGCAGCGCGGCGGGTTCCAGCGGCGTCTTGCGCGCCACCTCGTACACCCGCGCGGCCAGCGTATGGCGCAGCAGGTCGTGCCCAGCAGGCGTCTCGCTGGCGGAGGGTTCACGCGTGGCGAGCGGCACGCTCATGCAGGCGTGGCGGCGAGCCGGCTGCCCTCGTGCCCGCCGACCAGCGAGAGGCTGCTGGCATCCAGCACGTCCACCAGCTTGCGCACCTGGCGCAGGATCTGCTGCAGCGTGCCTTCGTCGCCATGCAGCACCAGGGTGAGCTGCGACACCGCGGGATCGTGCGTGGCGGCCACGGTGAGCGTGTCGATGTTGACGTGGCGCGCGGCGAACAGGCCGGCCACGCGCACCAGGGCGCCGGATTCGTTCTGCAGCAGGATGGACAGGGTGTGCTTCATGGTCTGGCTCCCGACACGATTGCCCGTATCGTTGATGGTGAATCCCTCGCCCTTCGGGAGAGGGTTTGGCCGGCGTGCGGGTTGGCGTTTCCGCGGTACCCTCAGCCGGCCCTTGGGGCCACCTTCTCCCCGGAGGGATAAGGCTCAGAACATCGACGTCGAGGGGACTCCGCCGGCTTCCACCGCCGCCGCGCCGCGCGCCGCGATGAAATCGCCGGTGATCATCTGCGCGTAGGTCGCGCCCGGGCCGACCATCGGATACACGCCGGCATCGGGGTCGATCACCACCTCGAGGAACGCCGGGCCGTCGAAGGCGAGGAAGTCGGCGATGGTGGCTTCGAGCTGCGCCTTGTCGTCGAGGCGGCGCGCCCACTCGAAGCCGTCGGCCTGCGCGGCGAGCACGAAGTTCTTCTTGTGCAGGCTCTTGTCGGAGGCGGAGAAGCGGCCCTTGAAGAACAGCTTCTGCCACTGCCGCACCATGCCGTCGCCGCTGTTGTTGAGCACCACCACCTTCAGCGGCAGGCCGTAGGTGGTGACGGTCTCCAGCTCGCCGAGGTTCATGCGGATGCTGGCGTCGCCGTCGATGTCGATCACCAGCGCGTCGGGCCGCGCGAACTGCGCGCCGATCGCTGCCGGCAGGCCGTAGCCCATCGTGCCCATCGAGCCGGAGGTGAGCCAGTGGCGTGGCGCGCGGAAGTCGAAATACTGCGCGGCCCACATCTGGTGCTGGCCCACGCCGGTGCTGACGATGGCGCTGCCCTGTGCGATGCGGTTGATCGCCTCGATCACCGCGTAGGGCTGGATCAGCGCGCTGTCGCGGTCGTAGCCCATCGCGTGGTCGCGCTTGAGCACGGCGACGTGCGCATGCCAGTCGCCGAGCCGCGGCTGCAGGCCGCGTGCACGGCCCCAGGCGGTGAGCCGTTCCAGCGCGGGCACCAGCTGGCCCAGGTGGTGCCAGTCCACCGCCTTCACCTTGCCGATCTCGGCGGGATCGATATCGATCTGCGCGATGAACTTCGCGCGCGGCGCGAACTGGTCGGGCACGCCGGCCACGCGGTCGTCGAAGCGCGCGCCCAGCGCGAACACGAAGTCGCAATCCTCCACCGCGTAGTTGGCGTAGGCGGTGCCGTGCATGCCCAGCATGTGCAACGCCAGCGGTGCGGTGCTGTCGTAGGCGCCCAGGCCCATCAGGGTGGTGGTAACCGGCAGGCCGAACGTGTTGGCGAATTCGCGCAAGGCGGCCGAGGCCTCGCCCGCGATCACCCCGCCGCCGGCGTAGACCAGCGGGCGCTTCGCCTGCATCAGCGCATCGAAGAAGGTGGCGCAGGCGGCATCGTCCAGCCGTGCGTTCTCGACCGCGCGCAGCCGCGCGCGATAGCCGGGGATCGGCAGGCGGCTGGCACCGTCGAAGCGCAGCGTGGTGTTCTGCACGTCCTTCGGCACGTCCACCACCACCGGACCGGGGCGGCCGCTGCGGGCGATCTCGAACGCGGTGCGCAGCGTGGCTTCCAGCGCGGCGGGGTCGGTCACCAGGAACACGTGCTTGGCGCAGGCGCCCATGATGTTGCTGACCGGCGCCTCCTGGAACGCGTCGGTACCCAGCGCGGGCGTGGCGACCTGGCCGCAGACCACCACCATCGGCGTGGAGTCGGCCATCGCGTCGCGCACCGGCGTCACGGTGTTGGTGGCGCCGGGGCCGGAGGTGACGATGGCCACGCCCACCTTGCCGGAGGCGCGCGCATAACCCGCCGCCATGAAGCCGGCGCCCTGCTCGTTGGCCGGCACGATCAGCGGCATCGGTTCGCGGCCGTCGTCGCCGGCATGCTCGGCGTTGTAGCGGAACACCGCGTCGTACACCGGCAGGATGGCGCCGCCGGAATAGCCGAACAGCACGCCTGCGCCTTCGTCGGCCAATACCTGCACGATCGCCTCGGCGCCGGTCATGGCGCGGCCGGCGAGCGGATGCTGGTCGTGGGTGGGGATCGCGTAAGCGGTCTGCGTGGTGGTCACGATGGATTCCCGTTGCGAAGGTGGGCAGGCGTCAGTTGCGGATCAGGTCGCGCTCGACGGCGGGGTGCACTGGCACGCCGAAGGTGGCGATGATCTGCAGGTCCTGCTCCAGCGTGGAGAAGCGCTCCCAGGCGATGCCGTTGACGTCGGTGCTGCTGCTGAAGCCCTGCGCGCTGTCGTCCTCGAAGCCGAGCTGGCAGATCTGGCCGGCTTTCTCCGGCTGCTGGCGGATCGAGAAGTTGAGGATGTCGGTGCGCCACATCGCGTAGATGCCGTACACCAGCGCCTGCGGCGGCTGGCCGAGGCGCTTGCTGTAGTCGGCGATGGAGGCGTCCAGGTCGGCGACGGCCAGGGCAATGTGAAAGCGTTTCATGGCGTACCTCGTGCTCGTTGGTGCGTGGAAAACGGGCCGCGCATCGCGCACGGCCCGCTGTGGCGTCAGCCGGCCTTCTTCAGCGGCTCGGCGGGCTTGGCGGCGTTGGGTTGCAGCCACGGCATGCGCGCGCGCAGCTTGTGGCCCACCTGCTCGACCGGGTGGTCGAGGTCGGCCTGCTTGAACTTCTTGTAGTTCGGCAGGCCGGCCTCGTATTCGGCGATCCAGTTGCGCGCGAAGGTGCCGTCCTGGATGTCCTTCAGCACGCCCTGCATGCGTTGCTTCACGCCGGCATCGATCACGCGCGGGCCGCTGACGTAGTCGCCGTACTGGGCGGTCTCGGAGACGAACTCCAGCATCTTGGTGATGCCGCCCTCGTAGAACAGGTCGACGATCAGCTTCAGCTCGTGCAGCACTTCGTAGTAGGCGATCTCCGGCTGGTAGCCGGCCTCGACCAGGGTCTCGAAGCCGGCCTGCACCAGCGACGAGGCACCGCCGCACAGCACGGCCTGCTCGCCGAACAGGTCGGTCTCGGTCTCTTCCTTGAAGTCGGTCTTGATCAGCATGGCGCGGCCGCCGCCGATGCCGTCGGCGTAGCTGAGCGCCTTGACCTGTGCCTGGCCCGTCACGTCCTGGTACACCGCCCAGATGCAGGGCACGCCGCGGCCGCGCTCGTACTCGGTGCGCACCAGCGCGCCGGGACCCTTGGGCGCGACCAGGATCACGTCGATGTCCTTGCGCGGCTCGATGCGCTTGAAGTGCACGTTGAAGCCGTGCGCGAACAGCAGCGCGGCGCCCGGCTTGATGTTCGGCTCGATGCTCTGCTTGTACAGGTCGGCCTGCACCATGTCGGGGGTGAGCACGGCGACCAGGTCGGCACCCTTCACCGCGTCGCCCGGTTCGGCGACGTTGAAGCCCTCGGCATGCGCCTTCTCCCAGGAGGGGCCGCCCTTGCGCACGCCAACGACGACATCGAGGCCGGAGTCGCGCAGGTTGAGGGCGTGGGCGCGGCCCTGGCTGCCGTAGCCGAGGACGGCGATGCGGGCCTTGGCCAGCGTGTCGTTGGTATGGGTGTTGCTCATGCGGTGGCTCCTTCGTTGATGGCGACGTGCGTGTGTGTGGTGGGGATGTAGCAGTGGGTGGTTGCCTCCCCTGTGCGCGCTGCGGCGCCAGTTCGGGGGTGACGACGGGGCATGGCCGGGGAGTGGGCATGGGTCGC
>JAJZET010000275.1 GCA_021805685.1 Pseudomonadota bacterium | reverse complement strand
CCGGGCTGGGCACGAGCACGCTGCCCAATGGCGTGGGCGACAGCCACATCACGCCATTGCGCCACACCAGCAGCAGCAGGGACAGCATGAAAATCCACAGCAGGGCATAGCGCGCCCGCGACCAGCGCCCGCGACGGTCATGCAGCAGTGCATCGATGTTGAGCAACAGGAAGCAGCCGATCGCCACCGACCCCCACAAAACGCGGCTGGGGTAGTCGGGCTGCACGACGGCGAACCAGGACACGCCCGCCCAGCCCAGCACGCCCACCGCGATCGTCTCGCGCCAGCGCAGCGGTACGTTCAGCAGCATGCGCAACGCGATCACGCTCATCGCCTGCGCCAGCAGATTGAACGCAT
The DNA here is from genome assembly GCA_021805685.1 of Pseudomonadota bacterium. Taxonomy (GTDB): domain Bacteria; phylum Pseudomonadota; class Gammaproteobacteria; order Xanthomonadales; family Rhodanobacteraceae; genus Rhodanobacter_A. The sequence continues at coordinate 10,120 of JAJZET010000275.1, read as the reverse complement.
TGCCGCCCAGCAGCAGGACGTCGTGCGGCAGGTAGCCCTGAAACGCCAACGCGGCATAGCCAACGGCCTCCACCGCCAGCGCGCTGGCGCGCAGGTGCAGGCTGCGCACGGCGCGGCTCGCGTCCGAACGCACCCCCAGCCACAGCATCAAGGCCACCGTTGCCGCCTGCATGGCGCCAAGCAGCGACAAACTTTGCACCAAGACAGGCATCCGCCCTCCCCAGGGCCCGCGTCCGGTATGTCGGGCCATTATCGGTCATTGGCGGGCCAACTTGAGATGTCCATCACATTTTTCGCCTGTCCGGTGCCGCCGTTGACAGCTTCGGCCGTTCGGCTACTTTCCGGCAAGCACCTCACGGAAGCCGGCATGGCCACGCTCATACCCTCCCGCAACAGCTGCCTGCCGCGCATGACCGGCGGCGAAAAGCGCGTCTCGGAACGGCTGGAACAGAAGCTGGAAGACGACTACCTGCTCTGGTACGACGTGCCGGTCGGCCTGAAGCAGCGCCAGCCCGACTTCGTGGTGTTCCACCCGCGCCGCGGCCTGCTGGTGCTGGAGGTGAAGGACTGGAAGGCCGACACCATCCGCCACGCCGACAAGACCCAGTTCACCCTGGTCACCGAGCGCGGCCTGACCACCGCGACCAACCCGTTGCTGCAGGCACGCGCCTATGCACTGGAGGTCGGCGTGGTGCTGGAGCGCGACCCGGCGCTGCGCTATCCCGAAGGCCACCGCCACGCCGGCAAGCTGATCATGCCCTGGGCCTGGGGCGTGGTACTGGCCAACATCACGCGCAAGCAGTTCGAGGAGGGCGGCCTGGACGCGGTGATCCCCGCCCACCTGGTGATCTGCCGCGACGAGCTGTACGAGACGGTGGACGCCGAAGCCTTCCAGGAGCGCCTGTGGGCGATGTTCCCGCAGGTGTTTCCGGTGGCGCTCACCCTGCCGCAGATCGACCGCGTGCGCTGGCACCTGTTCCCCGAGATCCGCGTAGAGCCGGGCAGCGGCCAGTTCGGCCTGTTCGCCGCCGACGAGGGCAAGGACGCACGCGCGCTGGAGATCCCCGAGCTGGTGAAGGTGATGGACGCGCAGCAGGAGCAACTGGCGCGCTCGCTGGGTGATGAACACCGCATCATCCACGGCGTGGCCGGCTCCGGCAAAACCATGATCCTGGGCTTCCGCGCCATGCAGCTGGCGCGTTCGATGAGCCGGCCGATCCTGGTGCTCTGCTACAACAAGACGCTGGCGGCACGGCTGGAACAGCTGATCGGCGAACGCGGCCTCGGCGACAAGGTGCAGGTCTACAACTTCCACCGCTGGTGCCGGCGCATGCTGACCAGCTACCACGTGGAACTGCCTCCCAAGGGCGAGAACTTCTTCGGCGCGATGGTGGAGCGGGTGATCGAGGGCGTGGACAAGGGCCAGATCCCGCGCTTCCAGTACGGTGCCGTGCTGATCGACGAAGGCCACGACTTCGAGCCGGACTGGTACAAGCTGATCGTGCAGATGATCGACCCGGCCACCAACTCGCTGCTGGTGCTGTACGACGACGCGCAGAACATCTACGGCAAGGCCGACCGCCGCCGCATCAGCTGGAAGAGCTTGGGCGTGCAGGCGCAGGGCCGCACCACCATCCTCAGGCTCAACTACCGCAACACGCTGGAGATCCTCGCGGTGGCGCGCAACTTCGCCAGCGAACTGCTCGCCACGCGCGTCGAGGACGACGATGGCGTGCCGCTGATCGCCCCGGAAAGCGCCGGACGCCGCGGCCCGCTGCCCGAACTGATCCGCACCGACACCGCCGCCGCCCAGCTCGACGCCCTGATCGCCCAGTTGCGCGACGAACGCGCGCATGGCCGCCCGTGGGGCGAGATGGCGGTGATCTACCGCAACAACTGGGAGGGCGAGAAGCTGCACGAGGCGCTGGAGCGCATCGGCATCCCCTCCAGCCTCGCCGACGAGCGCGGCAAGCAGGCGCTGTTCGTGGTGAAGGACAGCGTGAAGCTGCTCACCATGCACTCCTGCAAGGGCCTGGAATTCCCCTTCGTGATCGTGCCCGGCCTGGGTTCGCTGCCGCACGAGGGCCAGCGCGAGGCGGACGAGGCGCGCCTGCTCTACGTGGCGATGACCCGCGCCACCGAACGGCTGGTGCTGATCCACCATCTCGACTCGGTGTTCTCCAAGCGCATCCGCGATTCGATCAACGAGGTGCAGGGGCAACTCGCGCACTGACCATCCTTCCGTGGCGCGAACCGACGCCCCGGACCGGCGCCATGCCTGCCAACCGTCGCTAGACTGCGCGCAACCGCAACCCTGGAAGCCACCGCATGCGCCGCCTGCTGCTCGCCGTCACGCTCGCCCTCGCCCTCATCGCGCTGCCCGCATGGGCAAGAGGCACGATCATGTCGCTGCAGAAGATCGACCGCGTGATCGGCACCGGCACGGTGGCCCGCAATGGCGACGTGGTCGAGGTGAACTACACCGGCTGGCTGTACGACGCGCGCGCGAAGAACCACCGTGGCGCCGAGTTCGACAGCTCGGAGGAAAACGGCGAGCCGATCCGCTTCACGCTAGGCGGGGGCGAGGTGATCGCGGGCTGGGACCAGGGCATCCGCGGCATGCGCGTGGGCGGCAAGCGCACCCTGGTCATCCCCGCCCGGTTGGCCTACGGCAGTCGTGGTGCAGGCGACACCGTGCCGCCGAACGCCACGCTGGTGTTCGACGTGGAGCTGGTGGGCGTGCACTGAACACGGTGGTGCCTCACGCCATCGCCGCGTCGCCGCCATCATCGGCCACCACGCAGTTTCGGCCACGCTCCTTGGCACGGTAGAGCGCGGCGTCCGCGGCGGCGCAGAGTGCGGACAGGTCGTGGCCGGAGCCGTCGGTACAAGCCAGCCCGACGCTGGCGGTCACCGCCACCGCGAGGCCGTCGAACTCCACTGTCACCAGCTCGATGGCGCGACGGATGCGGTTGGCGACCTGCCTGCCCTGTTCGCGTGCACACTCCTGCAGCAGGATGCCGAACTCCTCGCCACCCAGTCGGCCAAGCAGGTCGTCCGGACGCAGCTGTTGGCGGCAGGCTTCGGCGACACGACGCAAGGTCTCGTCACCCACGGCATGGCCATGGGCATCGTTGATGTGCTTGAAGTGATCCAGGTCGAGATAGAGGAGGCAGGCCGTCCCCGCCTTGTGTTCGGGCCGCTGCAAGATGCCTCGGACTTCAGCCATGAAGCCCTGGCGATTGAGTACGGCCGTCAGGCCATCCGTCCGGGACAAACGCTCGAAGCGCAGCTGCGAGCGTTTGAGCCGGGCCATCCAGACCACGCCAATGCCCAGCAGCATGAGCAGCAGCACGAGGTACAGGCGATTGGCCATTGCCGCCATGGCGTCCAGCTCCTGCTGCAGGCGCAATGCCTGGTTCTGCTGTTCCAGCTTTTCCGTTTCCAGCTTCTGCGCCAGCAGGTGCTGCTGCACGATTTCGTAAGCCATGGTGCGCGCATGGACGTCGCTGAGGTAGGCCTTGTCCAGTGCGGCGTACTTCTTGTAATCGTCGAGTGCCGCGGCGGCGTGACCTTCCTTCTTCTCGATGCGGTAAAGCACCTGGTAGGCGTCTTTCAACCAATGGTCGAAATCGCTCGACCGCCCTGCCGCGACCACCGCCACCGCCGCTTTCCGGGCCGCGGCGTCGTCACCCAAGGCAGCCAAAGCCCACGCCCGATCCAACAGCGCGGCAAGCTTGTCGGGCACATAGCCGGAAGCATCCACCCTCGACTGGATCCCGTCGAGCAACGCAAGCGCCTTGCGGGGCTTGCCACCATGGGCATACAAGTCGACCAGTGCAAGCGTCATATCCGTGTTGTAAAGCGGTTCCGTGTCTTCCGGACATGCGTCGAATGCCTGTCGCAGCACTCGGTCGCCAGGCTTCAACCGGTGACCCGCCGACAGCACGTCAACCAGGATGCCGGCGGTATAACATCGACGGGCGGCGTCAGAAGAAACCGCCATGGCCAACGATGCATAGTGCACGGCAAGGTCCGTTTGACCGGCCAACCCCATCGCCTGCGACAGATTCAGCAATAACGCATAGCGGACCTTGGCGTCCTTGACCTGCGGTAGTTGCTCCGCGAGACGGTTCGCCAGTTCGAACGCCTCGGTGTAATGCCGCGTCATGCCGTACTCGCTCAAAAGCATGGCCGAGGCACGATACGCCAGCCTGGGGTCGCCCGAGTGCGCAATGACGTCCTTGTACAAAGCCTCCGCCTTTTTGTAATGGCTGGCGTACTGGGCTTCCCATGCATTCATGAAGCGCACGTGCCACTGCTGCTCGGGTGTGAGGCTGGCAATCCGCCGGTTGAATTGGGCGAGCAACTGCAAGGAGCGCCGGTGATCGGTGACCTGCAGATCCCGCGTCTGCTTGAGCAAGGCATCCGTATCGGCATGGCTTGAAGCAGCATCAACTGCCTGCAGGCAGAGGCATCCAGCCAGGATCGCAGCCGCACACCATTGCATCAGCCCGCCTGGTTTCCGAAGCATGCTGCTCCACTCACTGGCTTCTGATTGACGGGACTACCGAGCCCATGAGGGCATCAAACCGTGATGGTCTCGCCCGCCATCACGCAATTTCGCCCGCCGCGTTTGGCTCGGTACAGGGCGGCGTCGGCGTCGGTGCACAGCCGGCGCAGGTCGTGGCCGGAACTATCCGTAAAGGCGAGGCCGATGCTGGTGGATATCGCGATCACCATGCCGTCGCATTCGACCTCGGTGTCCTCGATGGCGGCGCGGATGCGCTCGGCGATGGTGACGCCCTGCTCGCGCGAGCAGTCCACCAGCAGGATGCCGAACTCCTCGCCGCCGAGGCGGCCGAACAGGTCGATGGGACGCAGGTGCTCGCGGCTGGCATCGACCGTGCGCCGCAGCACTTCGTCGCCCATGGCGTGGCCGTGTGAGTCGTTGACGCGCTTGAAGTGGTCGAGGTCGATGATGGCGAGGCAGGCCATGCCCTGCCGCTTCTCCAGCAGGCGTAGTGTGCGCGCCGCCTCGTCCATGAAGTGCTGGCGGTTGTAGGTGGTGGTGAGTCCGTCCAGGTGCGACAGCCGCTTGAAGCGCAACTGCGAGCGCTTGAGCCGGAACATCCAGATCACGCCGAAGCACAGCACCACGAGCAGCAGCGTGAGGTACAGGCGGTTGGTCTCGGCCGTCTTGGCATCCAGTTTCTGCTGCAGGCGCAACGCCTCGTTCTGCTGGCCCAGCTTTTCCGTCTCCAGCTTCTGCGCCAGCAGATGCTGCTGCACGGTTTCGTAGGCCATCGCGCGCGCATTGATGTCGTCGAGATAGGATTTGTCCAGTGCGGCGTATTTCTCGTAGTAGTCGAGTGCCGCGGCAGCGTGACCTTGTTTCTTCTCGATGTGGTAAAGCACATCGTAGGTGTCTTTTAGCCAGGCATCGATGTTCCCGAACTGCTTCCTGGCCACCACGGCCAAAGCCACTTTTTTGGCAACATCGTCGTCACCAAGCGCGGCAAGTGCCTGCGCCCTGGTTACCATGGCTGACAACTCGGCGACCGCATAACCGTTGGTTTTAAGATCAGGCTCAACCCGATCAAGCAGAGTCAACGCTTTGCGTGGCTGGCCTCCGTTCGCATACAGGTCGGCTAACGTGAGCACCAGCTGCGTGTGGTACACGGGCTCGCTGGCCGATGGGCAGTCATCGAAAGCCCGTTGCAACTCGGGGCTATCGGGCCTAAGCCTTTTGCCGTTGTAGAGTGCAACGACGACATAAGTGGCGGGATGGCATAGCCCCTCGCCTGGCGGGGTGGCGGCCATTGCCATTTTTGCGTAGTGCACCGCCAAGTCAGACTGACCAGCCAAACCGAGCGTATTCGACAGATTCATCAATAGAGTCGAGCGAATCTTCGGATCTGTTACCTGCGGCAAATGTGCTGCTATGTGGTTGGCGAGCTCAAACGCATCGGTGTAGCGCTTTGTAAGGCCATACTGGCTGAGAAGTAGCGCAGATGCCTGGCCAACCCACTCGGGGTCGCCTGAGCGCCGGATGATGTCCTGAAGTAGAGCCTCTGCCTTGAGGTGACTCCCTTCGTAGGCAGCCTCCCACGCGTTCAGAAGCTGCAAATACCACCGTTGGCTCGGCGTCAAGCTAGATGCTTGCCTGTTAAGTTCGGCAAGTTGCTGGAGGTATCTCGGATGATTGGTGACTTGCAGATGCTGGGTCAGCTTGAGGAAAGCATCCGTATTGGAGATAGACGCGACAACAGGACCGACTGGCCAGTACACACAACTGGCGAAGCCAATATATGCAACCCATCTCCGCAGGTATCTCGACTGCCGGAACATGTCGCACGCCGAGGGCGTCAGTGCGCCGAGTCTCGCTGAGAGGATGAAGAAGAAGTGCAAACAGCCTGACAACCCTCCGGCTGAGATACATCGCCTTCCTCTTCCTCCTCCTCCGGCTCGTACCCGGGAACCTGGGTCGGCGACTGGGGAGACTGGGGCACTTGATGAACCCCCAGCTCTGCACGCAACGGCGAGCTGTCGCCCATCATCAAGGCAGTTGCAAGCTCGATACTTGCCTTGGCCTGCACCAGCACACCCCGCAATTCGCCAGCCTGCGCATAACGCAGCGACGCATCGCTGCCGATGGCTTCCAGCAACTCGATCGTGTCGGCTGTATCGGTCATGTTGTCCCCCTGTTCCCCTTGATCAAATCGCCCCCTTGCGGGGCGCTCCTGGATTCAGGCCGCTGCGCCGGACCGGACCGCCGCATCGAGTTCCTGCAGTCGCGTCAGCATCGCATGGTTTGGTTGCAAGGTCACGGCAGGCGGCAACACTACGGTCTCCTCGGCGGTCAGCGGCACCGTGGCCAGTTCGCGCAGGGGGATCCGCTGGATGCGCGGCTGCTCGATGGGCAGGGTGGCGCCGCGGTAGACGATCACCTCGTGGTCGGGCGGGTAGTCCTGCTCCAGCCGCTCCACCAGCAGGGCGCGGTAGGCCGGGCCGGTGTCGAAACGCCCCACCGAGCGGTTGCCGACCACGCCCACCTGCCACAGCACCAAGTAAGCGGCCGGGTCGATGCGCCGCTCACAATAAAGCAGCTGGCTGGCCTCGAAGTGCTGGCAACCATAGCGGCCGGGGTCGAAGCCCAGGTCGGCGTAGAGGCAGTCCTCGGCGGAGATGCCCGGCTCCATGTACGCGTCGTAGCCCTCGGCGCGGGCCTGCGCTATCACCTTGTGAGGCGACCAGGCGAAGATGCCCGGGTGGCCGTAGAACACGCCGCAGACCCGCTTGCCGGCGCGCAGCTCATCCATCATCAGCGCCACCCACTCGCGGTAGGTCTTCATGCGCGGCTTGCCCTCGGCGTAGTAGGGCTGCAGGCTGCGCACGTCCGGATGCATGCGCTTCAGCCATTCCTCGGCGATGGCGTCGGAGAGTCCCGCGAATACCACGTCCGCCTGCGCGATATGGCTGCGCGCCAACGGGGTGAGATGGGAACCCAGGGTCATGCCCAGGCCCACGCAGGCCAGGCGGCCGCGGCCGGGGACGTTCAGGGAGGGGAGCGGGGTCTTGGTCATGGGCGAATCCTAGAGCACGCCGGCCCGCAGGACACGCGCAGGACACGACGCCCGCTTCCGCAACCCGTCCGGCCGAGCGTCAAGCCTCGGCAGCAAGGCGTTCGACCCCTGCATCGGCCATCACGCAGTTGCGACCACGGTCCTTGGCCAGGTAGAGCGCGGCATCGGCGTCGGCACACAAGCGTCGCAGCTCGTGGCCGGAGCTGTCGGTGGATGCGAGCCCCATGCTGGCGGTGATCGTCACTGCGAGGCCGCCCTGCTCCACCACCACGTCCTCGATGGCGCCGCGGATGCGGCCGGCGATCAGCCTGCCCTGCTCACGCGGGCAGTCCGCCAGCAGGATGCCGAACTCCTCACCACCGAGGCGACCGAACAGGTCGGCATCGCGCAGGTGACGCTGGCAGGCGGCGACCATGCGGCGCAGCGCTTCGTCGCCCATCGCGTGGCCATGCGTATCGTTGATGCGCTTGAAGTGGTCCAGGTCGATGATGACCACGCAGGCCGCCCCCTTGCGCTTCTCCAGTTGGCCCAGCATGCGCTCGGCCTCGGCCATGAAGTGCTGGCGGTTGGCGATGGCGGTCAGGCCGTCGAGGCGGGACAGCCGCTTGAAGCGCAGCTGCGAGCGCTTGAGCCGCAGCATCCACAGCGCACCGAGGCACAACACCACCAGCAGCAGCACGCGCTGCAGCCGGTTGGCTTCGGCTGTCTCGGCATCCAGCGCCTGTCGTGCGCGCAGCTTCGCGTTCTGCCGGCTCAGCTTCTCGGTTTCCAGCCTCTGGGCCAGCACGTGCTGCTGCACCGTCTCATAGGCCATGGCGCGTGCGTGGATGTCGTCGAGATAAGCCTTGTCCAGCGCCGCGTATTTTTCGTAGTAACCGAGCGCGGCACCGGCGTCGCCGCCTCTTTTGTCGACGCGGTAAAGCACCTCGTAGGCCTGTCGCAGCCATAGGTCGATCTCACCCGGCTTTCCTGCCGCGACCACGGCCAGGGCCAGCCGTCTGGCGGCGGCATCCTGGCCCAGGGCAGCCAGCGCCGACGCCTTGTCCACCAGCATCGACAGCCTGGCGGGGACATACCCGTTGGCCTCGATGCGCGGTCGCATCCGCTCAAGCATGGCCAGCGCCTTGCGCGGCTGTCCCTCGTGCAGGAGCTGCTCCACGAACATGAATTGCAGATTGCTGTTGAACAGCGGCTGCTGGTCCGCCGGGCAGTCATCGATGGCCTGGCGCAATTCCGGGCTACCGGATGCGAGCTTTTTGCCGAAGTAAAGCGCCTCGACCAGGATGGACGCGGGATAGCACGGACTTTGCCCGGCCGGAACGGCCGCGATCGCCATGCGCGCGTAGCGCACGGCCAGCTCGGTCTGGCCGGCGTGCCCCATCAGTTGCGACAGATTGGAGAGCAACAGCAGGCGATCCTTGGCGTCGGTGACCCGGGGCAGGCGCGCCGCGATGCGATTGGCCAGCTCGAACGCCTCGGTGTAGTGCTGGCTGGCCGTGAGCTGGCTCAGCAGCATGGCCGATGCGTGGTTCACCAGGTGGCTATTTCCGCAGTGCTCGATGATGTCGTCGAGCATGGCCTCCGACCGGGCGTAGTCGCCCTGGTACATCGCCTCCCAGGCATTGAGATAGCGCCTCTGCCACTCCTGCGCCGGCGTCAGGCGGCCTTCCTCCCGGTTGAGCTGGGCCAACACCTGCAGGGAGCGCGCGTGATCGGTGACTTGCAGCCGATACAGCTGGCTGATCAGGACTTCCGGATCGGCCACGGGTGCCGCGGCGAGGGCGGCCCGGCAGCAGACGCAGCCGGCGAGACCTGCCCATGCGAACCACGCCCTGATGCCGCCGGAAAGCCAGGCCATCCACCCTCCCACGAAGTCGCACAACGCCCCGTCGCCCCCCGCCGCGACACCCTTCCATCGCCCGAGTCGCCCCGAAACGACGGCGCAAGCATGGCACGGTCCGGGCCCATGATCACCGACGGCTCCCGCAATGCCGCCGGCCCCTTGCGGGCAGCAGGCACGCGGCGTTCGACTCCGCCATCCATGCCATCAGGCACGGTTGCGCCGCACGGCGGCTCGCTAGGCTAGGGGTTTTACCCACGCGAGGACACACCCGTGCGCAAGCCGCTGCAAACGAGCCTGCTGGCAGCCCTGCTGCTGGCCGGATTCCACCATTCGGCGCTGGCCGCCGACAGCAAGCCGCCGGCCGCGGCGGTGGCCCCCGGTGCCAGCGACGGCTTCCACCTGCCGCCCTTCCCTGCCGATGCCCATGTTGCGCAGTCCACCACCGTGGACGGCCACACGCTCAAATACACCGTCACGGTGGGTACGCTGCCGGTGCGCGACGAGACCGGCAAGGTGATCGCGCAGGTGATGTTCACTGCCTACACCATGCCGGGCAGGAACCGCCCGGTGACCTTCGCGGTGAACGGCGGGCCCGGCGCCTCGTCGGTCTACCTCAACCTCGGCGCCATCGGCCCGAAGAAGGTGGACTTCGGCGTGGAAGGCGACCATCCGTCCGAACCGGCCGTGCTGC
>JAJZET010000185.1 GCA_021805685.1 Pseudomonadota bacterium | reverse complement strand
ATCTGAATCGGCGTGAGGCGGAATGGACCGGGGCCGGCATCCGCAGCGTGCGCTGCATCGGCGACGCCGAGGCGCCGGGGCTGATCGCGCACGCGGTCTACGCCGGTCACCGCTACGCCCGCGAGCTGCAGGAACCGGCCGGCGGCGAGGTCGCGTTCAAGCGGCATTTCCACAGCGCCGACGCCGACGACCTGCGCCGTCCGCGCGATTAGCAGCCAAGCGCCAACCCCGCGGCCCGCGCGATGCCGCGCGCGATCCCGCCGCCCAGCGCGGAAACCCGCGCTGCGGGCCGCGCTTCCAGCAGGTCGAGTCCGGCCAGCCGCCGGCAGCGGAAATCCAGCACTCGCGCGGCCTCGATGCGCTCGTCGCCCGGCCACGACCGGCCGAGGGCACCCACGGGCACGGCCGCCGCCAGCAACGCGTCCCAGCCGAGGTAGTCGCTGTCCGGCAACAGGTGCAGGCGGGCACACAGGCCGCCATCGCCGGCGCGGCATTCCAGCCATTCGCGGGGACCGTCGCAACCGATCGCGCAGGCGGCGACCAGCCAGCGCACGCGCAGCAGCGGCGCCAGCTCGCGGCATCCCGCCAGCAGACCGGGAGCCGCATCCATCGCCGGCGTCACCGCACATGGCAGGTACAGCACGGGCCCTGCGGCCGGCAGGTGGCGCGCCAGCGTGCGCGGCGCGATGCGCAGCCAGCGGCGCTCCACTTCGGCGCACGCGGCGTGCAGGCAGAACGGTATGACACGGGTAGCCAGCCAACCGGACATTGCGGTCTCCGTCGGGGATCGGCTGGCGGTGCCACGCTCCGATCGCGCGGCAGGTGCTGGCAGGGGCGGGGCGCCGGACCGCTCTCGCGGACGGCGCAGCGGCCTACTTGGTGAGGATCAGCTTGTCGTTGCGGGTGAGCCGCAGGTGGTACTCGCTACCCTGATGCTGGATCACCAGTTCGCGTCCGCCGTCCAGCAACGATTGGCTGCTGATGTGGCGTACGGCCGCGGCATCCTCCGCCGAACCCGGGCGCAACGAAGGACGCGGCGATGGACGGGCGAGCCGGCGACTGACCAGCGGCAGGCCGAGGGGGATTGCAGTCGGCATGGACGACTCCGCAAAAGAGGTTTAGGCGGAGTTGATGATAACGATTCTCATTAAGACGTCAACCGACACGACCTCCGCGCGGTATCGCATGCCTCATCCCACCGCCTGCGCGATACGCTGGCGCATCGCTTCGTCCAGCTTCGGCAGCACCTCCAGCGCGGCGAGGTTGTGCTCAAGTTGTTCCAGCCGGCTCGCGCCCAGCATCACGGTGGAAACGTGCGGGTTGGCGGCGCACCACGCGATGGCCAGTTGCGCGGTACTGCAACCCAGCTCGTCCGCCAGCGGCCGCAGGCGCCGTGCCCGCGCCACGCGCTCGCCTCCGTCGCCCAGCACGCGATCGCGCAGCCATGCGTAGTCGGGATGCGCCAGCCGCGAGTCGTCGGGCACGCCATGGTCGTACTTGCCGCTGAGCAGGCCCGAGGCCAGCGGCGACCAGATCGTGGTGCCCATGCCGTAGTCGCGATAGAGCGGCGCGTATTCCACCTCCACGCGCTCGCGATGCAGCAGGTTGTATTCCGGCTGCTCCATGGTCGGTGCGGTGAGGTGGTTTTCCTTCGCCACGCGGTGCGCCTCGACGATGGCCTCCGCCGGCCACTCGCTGGTGCCCCAGTAGAGCACCTTGCCCTGGCGCACCAGCATGTCCATCGCCGCCACGGTCTCCGCGACGGGCGTGTCGGGATCGGGCCGATGGCAGAAATACAGGTCGAGGTAATCCACGCGCAGGCGCTGCAGCGCCTGGTGGCAGGCCTCGATCACGTGCTTGCGCGAGAGTCCGCGCTGCGTGGGTCTGGGATGCTCCTGCGCACCGAAGAACACCTTGCTCGACACGCACCAGCTGTCGCGCGGAAAGCGCAGGTCGGCCAGCACGTCGCCCATCAGCGATTCCGCCACGCCATTGCCGTAGGTTTCCGCGTTGTCGAAGAAATTGACCCCGTGATCCCATGCCAATGCCAGCATCTCGCGCGCCAGCGAGCGTCCCACACTCTTGCCGAACGTGGTCCAGGCGCCGAAGGAAAGGACGGAAAGCGGCAGGCCGGAACGACCGAGGTGGCGGTATTGCATGGGGGAACTCCAGCGAGGCAAGGCGGCGAATGCGCGCATGCTGCGTCGGCGCCGGCAACGAATGCAAGCGGCGTCCGCACCTTGGTCGCGCGAGGGCAAGCTTGCTATTGGATCGTTATAAATCGTACAAATGCCGGCACCGCACCCTGCTTCCGGATCTCCCATGGATCGTCGCCGCTTCCTGTTCGCCGGCTCCGCCATCGCCTCGCTCGGCGCCCTCGGCGTGCCGCGCACCGGCGAGGCCGCCACCCGACCCTTGCCCATCGGCAACGGGACGCGCCCGCGCCCCACGCCGCAGCAACTGCAGTGGCAACGAGACGAACTGGCGATGTTCGTGCACCTCACGGTGAACACCTTCACCGGCAAGGAATGGGGCGACGGCACCGAATCGCCCCGCATCTTCAACCCGCGCAAGCTGGATGCACGGCAGTGGGCGCGCACGGCGAAGCAGGCCGGCTTCCGCAGCATGATCCTCACCGCCAAGCACCACGACGGCTTCTGCCTGTGGCCTACCGCCACCACGCAACATTCGGTGAAGTACAGCCCGTGGAAGAACGGCCACGGCGACGTGGTGCGCGAGTTCACCGACGCCTGCCGCGCCGAAGGCCTGGGTGCCGGCATCTATCTCTCGCCGTGGGACCGCAACGCCACGAGCTACGGCAGCGGCCAGGCCTACAACGACTTCTACATCGCGCAGCTCACCGAACTGCTCACGCACTACGGCAGGATCGTCGAAGTGTGGTTCGACGGCGCCAACGGCGAAGGCCCCAACGGCCGCAAGCAGGCCTACGACTGGCCGCGCATCCACGCCACCGTGCGCCGCCTGCAGCCCGACGCCATCATGTTCTCCGACGCCGGCCCCGACGTGCGCTGGATCGGCGACGAGAAAGGCGTCGCTGGCGAAACCTGCTGGGCCAGCATCGACCCGGCCAGCGTGCCCTACCCCGGCTACGACCGCCCCTGGGTCGGCGACGTGCTGGGCCATGGCGACCCGCACGGCAGCGCGTGGCGGCCGGGCGAATCCGACGTGTCGATCCGCCCCGGCTGGTTCTGGCACCCCGAGCAGAACGACCAAGTGCGCTCGCCCGACGGCCTGATGGAGCTGTACTTCAGCTCGGTGGGACGCAACAGCAAGCTGCTGCTCAACGTGCCGCCGAACCGCGACGGCCTGTTCGATCCGGAAGACATCGCTTCGCTGCAAGGTTTCACCGCCGAGCGCACCGCGCTGTTCGCGCGCAATCTTCTGCGAGGCGGCAGCGTGCGCGCCAGCAGCAGCGACCTCGCACACCCGGCCTCCGGCGTGCTCGACGCCAACCCCGAGGCTTACTGGAGTGCCGCGCGCAGCGTGCGCAACGCGTGGCTGGAAATCGAACTGCCGCGCGAAGTCGAATTCGACACGCTGGAACTCGGTGAGGCGATCGCCTTTGGCCAGAACATCGCCAACCATCGTGTCGAGACATGGAACGGCAGCGCGTGGCAACCGCTCACCTGGGGCACCACCATCGGCCACAAGAAGCTCACCCGCTTCGATCCGGTGCGCACCAGCCGGCTGCGCGTGCTGCTGGAATTCGCCTACGACACGCCGCGGCTGGCCAGCGTGGCGGCGTATCGCCGCCCGGACCGGCGCTACGGACCGGGGCACAACGAAAAGTGAGGCCCCTTCAGGCGCCCTCGGCCACGTAGGCCGTCAGCGCCTCGAACAGATGGGCGCGAACCGCTGCAACTGGACAATCGCCGGCTGCGCGTGTGGCTGGGCGAGGAGCCGCGCACCCCGCTGGATCAGGCGATCGAGGCCACCCTGCGCGGTCTTGGCTGCGTGGCCTGAATTCAGCGCAGGTAGTGCAGCACGACCGCCAGCACCGCGGCGGCGAACCCGCCGGCGATGACGTCGTCCACCATGACGCCGAGGCCACCCTTGAGTCGGCGGTCGAACTCGCGGATCGGCCACGGCTTCCAAACGTCGAACAGGCGGAACAGCACGAAGCCGGCGGCCACCGCCCACCACGGCGCCACGAGCGCGGGCAGCAGCGCGATCCACTGGCCGACGAATTCGTCCCACACCAGCGCGCGGTGGTCGTCCACGCCCAGCGCGCGGCCGGCCAGCTCACAGGCCCACACGCCCAGTGCGAAGCCCAGCACGATGACCAGCCCGATGAGCGGCAACGACAGGCCGCGCAACAGCAGCCACAGCAGGATCGCCGCCAGCGAGCCGAAGGTGCCCTGCGCCACCGGCGCCAGGCCGGAGCCCAGACCGCAGGCGATCCAGCCCGCCGGCGTGGCGAGCAGCGTGCGGCGTTGCGCGGGCGTCAGCGTCTTGCGTTCGGTGGAGGCACTCATGGCGCGAAATGATCCCAGCCCGACCGCGCCGGTTCCAGCCATGCGCCATCCGCACCGCGCACACGCACGCCCTCGCCCGCCACGATGCGGCCGATGCGCGTGGCGCCGCAGCCGAGCTTCGCGAGGTCGTCCCGCACTTCGTCCATCCGCGCGGCCGGCACGGTGAAGCACAGCTCGTAATCGTCGCCGCCGGTCAGCGCGAAATCGCGCACCGCGGCTTCGTCGAACGCGCCGAGCAAAGCCGGCGAGCACGGCAGCAGGGCCGCATCGATCTCCGCTCCCACGCCGCTGGCCGTGCAGACATGGCCGAGGTCGGCGAGCAGGCCATCGGACACGTCGATGCAGGCGCTGGCGCGGCCGCGCAGCGCGAGCCCGGCCGCCACCCGTGGCGTCGGCCGGTTCAGGCGGTTCACCAGGAAGTCGCGCGCGGTTGCCTGGATGTCCATGCGCGATGGCAGGCAGCGCAGTCCCGCCGCCGCATCACCCAGCGTACCGGTGACCAGCACCGCATCGCCCACCTGCGCGCCAGCCCGGGTCAACGCCTGCCCGGGCGGCACGAAGCCGTGCACGGCGACGCTGAGGGTGAGCGCGCCGCGTGTGGTGTCGCCGCCCACCAGGGCCAGCCGATACTGGCCCGCCAGTTGCGCGAAGCCCTCGGCGAAGCCGTCGACGAAGGCCGCATCCGGCCGCAGCAGGGTCAATGCCAGCAACGCCCAGGCCGGCGTGGCGCCCATCGCGGCGAGGTCGGACAGGTTCACCGCCAGCGCCTTCCAGCCGATGTCAGCCGGCGCGGTACCCGCCGGAAAATGCACACCCTCGACCATCGTGTCGATGGCCACCGCCAGCTCCTGCCCCGCGGGTACGGCCAGCAGTGCGGCGTCGTCGCCGATGCCGAGGCGCACGTCCTCGCGCTGCTGCGCGGTACGTTCGCGGATGCGGTCGATCAGGCGGAATTCCATGGCGGTCCTGCGCGGGTCATGCGGTCCAAGAGCAGAGCATCCGCGCGCGCGCCGCGCAAGCCCGTGACCTGCGGCGCATGCGCCGAGTCAACGTGCATGCGAGGCTGGCGCCACCTTCCGCCCGGAGCCTGCCGCCATGCGTTGCGTCGCTCGTTGCCTTGCCGCCCTGCCGTTCGCTGTCTTCGCCGCTGCCCCGGCGCTGGCTGCGCCGCCCGTCGCCAGCGACGCGGCCGTGCTGGCGACGGTGCATGCCTTCTTCAACGCCATGGCGCGCTACGACCAGGCCGGCATGCGCGCGCAGGTGTTGCCCGCCGGCATGGCCACGCTGATGCGCGATGGCAAGCCGGTACAGCTCGCGCTGGGCGATTTCGTGGATCACGTGAAGCCGGGCAAGGCGCGCATCGAGGAACGCATCCGCCATCCGCAGGTGCGCATCGACGACAACATCGCGGTGGTGTGGGCGCCCTACGTGTTCCTGCTCGATGGCAAGCCGCACCATTGCGGCACGGACGTGTTCAACCTGGCACGGGTGGACGGCCACTGGCTGATCAGCGGCATCGCAGACAACAGCCGCGCCTGCCCGTCGAAGTAACCGCCGCGCTCGCTCAGCGCGAGAAAACCAGCGCCGGCTCGCCGTGGTAGGCAGTGCGCTGCCATGGGCGGAAGCCGGCCTTGACGGCGACGCGGATCGAGGCGGCATTGCCCTCGTTGATCAGGCACACCGCGCGCATGCCGGGCAGGTGCGCGTCGGCCCAGGCGGTGGCCGCGGCCACCGCTTCGCTGGCATAGCCGCGGCCATGCACCGCCGGCGACAGCACCCAGCCGAATTCCAGCATGCCCACCAGCGAGGGCTCGATCTCGCGGCGGAAATCGCCGAAGCCGAGATCGCCCACATAGCGACCGCTGGCCTTTTCCTCCACCGCCCAGTAGCCGTAGCCCAGCATGCTCCACAGGCCGCGCGAGGACAGCATGCGTCGCCAGCTTTCCTCGGCGGTGGACGGGCGGCCACCGATGTAGCGCACCACCTCCGGGTCGGCCCACAGCGCGGTGCAGTCGGCGTGGTCTTCCGGGCGATGCGCGCGCAGTCGCAGGCGCTCGGTTTCCAGCAGCGGCACCCCTTCGTCCCTGTGGGCGCGGACGTCCATCAGCCGCGCTTCTCGGCCGTGCGCAGTTCGGCGGCCACCTTGTCCAGCACGCCGTTGACGTAGCTGTGCCCGTGGTCGGCGCCGAAGCGCTTGGTGACCTCGATGGCCTCGTTGATCACCACGCGGTACGGCACGTCGAGCCGGTGCTTCAACTCGTAGGCGGCCAGGCGCAGCGCGGCGCGCTCGATCGGATCGACCTCGCCCACCTCGCGATCCAGGTGCGGACGCAGCAGGATGTCGAGCTCGTCGACGTGATGCTCCACGCCGCGCAGCAGGTCCTCGAAGTAGTCGAGGTCGGCCACTTCCATGTCCTGTTCGTGGCGGAACTGCTCGATCACCGCGTTCATGTGGCTACCGGACAGCTGCCAGGCATACAGCGCCTGCAGCGCGCGGCGGCGGGCGCGCGAGCGCGCGGCGAGGTCGATGCCCTCGGGTCGGGTATGCATCACAGCTGGCCGTACAGGTTGACCATCTCCAGCGCGGCGATGGCGGCGTCGGCGCCCTTATTGCCGGCTTTGGTGCCGGAGCGCTCGATCGCCTGCTCGATGCTTTCGGTGGTGAGCACGCCGAACGCCACCGGCACGCCGGAATCCAGCGCAGCCTTGGCCAGGCCCTTGGCGCACTCGCCGGCCACGTAGTCGAAGTGCGGCGTGGAACCGCGGATCACCGCGCCCAGCGCGATCACCGCGGCGTACTTGCCCGAGCTGGCCAGCTTGTGCGCGGCCAGTGCGATTTCCCACGCGCCGGGCACGCGCACCAGCTCGATGTCGTCGTCCTTCACGCCGTGGCGCACCAGCGCGTCGCGCGCACCAGCCACCAGCGGCTCCACGACAAAGCCGTTGAAACGGCCCGCGACGATGGCAAAGCGGCCCTTGGGCGTGGCGAAATCGCCTTCGATGGTTTTCATGCGGGGAATGATCCTGAGCGGGCGGCAAGCCCATGCGAGGCGGGTATTTTACGGGTTTGACGTCGGCGGTGCTTGCCGTCCCGACCCGGCGGCCAGCACGCCAACCCCAGCCGCAAGGCATTCCGCCCCGCGCGCAAGCAAAAAACCCCCAAGCGCGAGGCCGAAAGCGTTGCGCGCAGAGCTCAACGGCATGGCCGCAAGGCGCGAAGCCTTGTGCGCAACGGTACAAGTGTCGCGCGCAAGGCTGCACGGCTTGCGCGCCGGGGATTTGGACTTGCGCACGACGGCGAGCCTCGACCGCTGCATCGAACAACCCCGCAGCGTGCCATCCGACAATCCATGCGCCACAAGCATTGCCGCCTGTGCACCTGCACCGACGAGGCAGGTACGTTGCCAAAGAGGCAGCGACGCCTCCCGGCCAACGCCAAAATACTGTTGCAATCTCGCTCTTGGAGCGCGCCGAAAAGATCACAGCTATTGCTGCTGACATAAGTGAGCTCTGCCAGCGTTACTGGCCGGTAATTGCCGCTGTGTTTGCTGCGGCACACGGCTAACGTGGTCAATGCCGTCTGAAGCGTCAGCGTTTTTCCGAGTCACCCTGAAGTAGAGGACTCAAGCCCTAAGCCGCCGTCCCACCCACCGTCATCGCGTCGATCTTCAGCGTGGGCTGGCCCACGCCCACCGGCACGCTCTGGCCGTCCTTGCCGCACACACCCACGCCCTCGTCGAGCTTCATGTCGTTGCCGATCATGGAGACGCGGGTGAGCACGTCGGGGCCGCTGCCAATCAGGGTGGCGCCCTTCACGGGGGCAGTGATCTTGCCGTCCTCGATCAGGTAGGCCTCGCTGGCGGAGAACACGAACTTGCCGTTGGTGATGTCGACCTGGCCACCGCCGAAGTTCGGCGCGTAGAGGCCCCTCTTCACCGAGCGGATGATTTCCTCCGGCTCGTGGCTGCCGCTGCGCATGTAGGTGTTGGTCATGCGCGGCATCGGCAGCGCGGTGAAGGACTCACGGCGGCCGTTGCCGGTGGGCGCCATGCCCATCAGGCGCGCGTTGAGCTTGTCCTGCATGTAGCCCTTGAGGATGCCGTCCTCGATCAGCACGGTGCAGTTGGTGGGCGTGCCCTCGTCGTCCACGCTGAGCGAGCCGCGGCGGCCGGGCAGCGTGCCGTCGTCCACCACGGTGACGCCGGGCGCGGCGACGCGCTGGCCCAGCCGGCCGGCGAAGGCGGAGCTGCCCTTGCGGTTGAAGTCGCCCTCCAGGCCGTGGCCGATGGCCTCGTGCAGCAGCACGCCGGGCCAGCCGGGGCCGAGCACCACGGTCATCTGGCCGGCGGGGGCGTCGACCGAATCCAGGTTCACCAGCGCCTGGCGCACCGCCTCGTCGGCGAACGCCAGCGCGCGGCCGTTCTCGATCAGCTCGCGGTAGCCGTAACGGCCGCCGCCGCCGGCATAGCCCTGCTCGCGGCGGCCGTTGGCCTCGGCAATCACCTGCACGTTGAGGCGCACCAGCGGGCGCACGTCGGCGGCCAGCGTGCCGTCGGAGGCGGCGATCAGCACGGTGTCGATGGTGGCGGCCATGCTGACGATGACCTGGGTGATGCGCGGGTCGCGCGAGCGCGCGTAGGCGTCCACCTCGCGCAGCAGGGCGATCTTGTCGGGGTTGGGCAGGCTCTCCACCGGGTCGATGGCGGGATACAGCTGCCGCGCGTTGCCCAGCGCCAGCGGCTGGCCGGCGCCGCGACCGTCCTGCGCGATGGCGCGCGCGGCCCTCGAGGCTTCCAGCAACTGCGGCAGCACGATCTCGTCGGAATAGGCGAAGCCGGTCTTCTCGCCGGAGATCGCGCGCACGCCCACGCCCTGCTCGATGGAGTGGCTGCCATCCTTGACGATGCCCTCCTCCAGCGTCCACGACTCGCTGCGCGAGTGCTGGAAATACAGGTCGGCCGCATCGATGGACGGCCCCATCAGCTGCGAAAACACGCGTTCGAGGTCGCCGGTGGCGAGTCCGCCGGGGGTCAACAGCCGGCTCTGGGCCTGCGCGATCAGGGAATCCATGGGTCTTGGTCGATGGCGATGAATGGGGAAAGGATGGGGGCGCGGCCGGCGAAATCAAAGCCGCGTCAGCGGCCCGTGGACGACGCCGCGGCCGGCAGCGCCGGCCAGTCGTTGCGCAGCGGCATCGTGGTGGCCGGGCTGGACGATGCCGGCGCGGGCAGCAACGGCGGCCGGGTGACCTCGGCTGGAGCCACCGGCACCTCGCGCTTCTCGACCAGGGTCATCACCGGTTTGTCCCAGCTTCCGGTCACGTGGTAGCGCGCACTGGCGGTCTTGTTGAGGCCATGGCCAAGCAGGCCCTGCACCGCCAGGCCGGCGGCGGCGCCCACCGGGCCGCCCACCACGGCGCCGATCACCGGCAGGCTGTTGCCAATGTGCGGCACCACCTGCACGTACTGGTCGTAGTCCTTGGCGCGGAGGCCGGTGCGGCCGGTGATGCTGATCTGCGCGGCTGGCCCCTTGATGACCAGGTTATTGGTGGTGGCATTGCCATTGGCGAGCTGGAAATCGCCCTTGATCGAATCGAAGCCCAGGCCCTTGCCGAACACGTCGCCGAAATCCAGGGTCAGGCGGCGCGGCAGCTCGGCCAGCGAGACCAGGCCGAACAGGCGTCCCACGCCGGGCGCCACCTCGGGGATGCGGCCGTCGCTGACGTCGATGCTCAGCTTGCCGGTGGCATTGGCAAGGCTGAACGCCGAAGGCGGGCCCGGCCAGCTGGCGTCGAGTTGGTCCTGGGTCTTGCCGCCGTTGACCAGGCCGGTGTAGCCGAACGCGGTGAGCATCTTGCCGAGGTCGTCCGCGGCGAAGCCGATGCGCATGTGCGTGTGGCTGTCGGTGGGCGTGCCGTTCCAGTCGCCGCTGCCGGTGATCTGCACGCTGGGCGACAACGCCCGCAGCTGGTCGATGTGCATGCCCTGCGCGGTGGGCCAGGTTTCCAGCCGCGCCTCGCCCAGCCTGGCGTCGCCGAAGCTCAGGTCGCCGACCCACAGGTGGAACGGCGGCAACGCCGCGGGATTGATGCCGGTGTTGGCCGGGTTCTCCGCCCGCTGTTCGGCCGCGGCCTTGCCGGTGGAGATCGGAAGAGC
>JAJZET010000229.1 GCA_021805685.1 Pseudomonadota bacterium | reverse complement strand
GGATCGAGATACAGCAGCACCAGGATGAGCAGGGCCGCCACGATCCACACGAACGGCACGTGCTGGCGGTCGCCCAGCGGCAGCGACTTGAAGCTGAAGTAGCGAATGCGGCTGACCATCAGCAGGCCTGTGATCGCGGCGACCCACGGCGTGACAAAGCACAGGGCGGCGCCGGAAACGCCGAACTTTTCCATCGTCCACACGAACGACATGCACACTGCCGCCGCCGCGGGGCTGGCCAGCCCCTGGAAATAGCGCTTGTCGGCCACGCCCGCCTGGGTGTTGAAGCGCGCCAGCCGCAGCGCGGCGCAGGCGGCGTAGATGAAGGCCGTGGCCCAGCCCAGCTTGCCCCACAGCGGGCCGAACTCGCGCAGGGTGGACAGCGACCAGGTGTACATCACCAGCGAGGGGGCCAGGCCGAAGCTCACCAGATCCGACAGCGAGTCGTATTGCACGCCGAATTCGCTCTGCGTGCCGGTGAGCCTCGCCACCCGGCCGTCCAGTCCGTCCAGCAGCGCGGCAACGAACACCGCCACGGCGGCATCGGAATAACGGCCGCCGATGCTGGCTAGGATGGCGTAGAAGCCGGCGAACATCGCCCCGGTGGTGAACAGGTTCGGCAACAGGTAGATGCCGCGGTGCCGGGGTGGGCGGGCGGGCAGCGAGTCGCTCATGGAGCTATCCGTGACGGGGTGCATGAAGTGTAAACCATCCCCCGCTTGAGTCCCGGCCGCGCGGGAGTTCTACTAAGGCACTGGCCGCGGGGCGGGGAGCCCCGGCCATTCAAGCCCTCCGGAGAAACCCCATGTCCCGTATGCCGATCGTCCTGGCGCTGCTGCTGATCGCCCCGCTGGCCGCCGCCCAGCAAATCTACAAGTGGACCGACGCCACGGGCACGGTGCACTACTCGCAGTCGGCACCGCCGCAGGGCACCAAGTATCGGCAGGTAAAGCTGGCCAGCGGCGTGGAGTCCGCCGCCGAGCAGGCCGCGCAGCCGGCCGCCGACAGCACTGCCGCCCCGACCAACGACTCGCCGCAGGCTTCGACCACGACCATGGCCGACACGCCGGCCAATCGCGCCAAGATGTGCGCCGCACTGAAGTCCAACCTCGCTGCCTTGCAAGGCAGCGGTCCCGTGGTGATGCAACAGGGTGGCAAGCCGACCGTGCTCGACGATGCCCAGCGCAAGCAGCAAATCGCCAGCACCAATGCCCAATACCGGCAGTACTGCGCGGCGCAGTAAAAATTCCGCGCGGTGAGGCCGGCATCCCGCGGGTGCGGCTTCCCTAACCGATCGGACTGACCGGGGCGTCCACCCACCACGCCTGCCGCGGAACTGCCCAATGCAGTTCCGCAGCGCAGCACGGTGCGCCGCTATAATCCGGCTCTTTCAACGCCGGAACCCGCCTGCATGCGCCTCAGCCAATTCCACCTGGCCACCGTCAAGGAAGTACCCGCCGACGCCGAGATCGCCAGCCACCAGCTGATGCTGCGCGCCGGCATGATCCGCAAGCTCGCCTCCGGCCTCTACACCTGGTCGCCGCTGGGCCTGCGCGTGCTGCGCAAGGTGGAAAGCGTGGTGCGCGAGGAAATGAACCGCGCCGGCGCCATCGAAATGCTGATGCCCACGATCCAGCCACGCGAGCTGTGGGAGGAAACCGGCCGCTGGCAGAAATTCGGCCCGCAGTTGTTGAAGATCAAGGATCGCAAGGAGCAGGAATTCTGTTACGCGCCTACCGCCGAAGAAGTCGTCACGGATTACGCGCGCAACGAACTCAACAGCTACAAGCAGCTGCCGGTCAATTTCTACCAGATCCAGACCAAGTTCCGCGACGAGATCCGCCCGCGTTTCGGCGTAATGCGCGCACGCGAATTCCTGATGAAGGACGCCTATTCCTTCCATCTTGGACAGGAGTCGCTGGCGGAGACCTATCAGGCGATGTATGACGCCTATTCGCGCATTTTCACCCGGCTCGGCCTGAAGTTCCGCGCCGTGCAGGCCGATACCGGCGCCATCGGCGGCAATGCCAGCCACGAATTCCAGGTACTGGCCGATTCGGGTGAGGATGCCATCGTGTTTTCCGACGGCTCCGACTACGCGGCGAACGTGGAAAAAGCTGAGGCGTTGGCACCGGCCACCTCGCGCCCTGCCCCGGGCGCAACGATGGAGCGCGTCGATACGCCCGTACAGAAAACCATTGCCGAAGTCAGCGCATTCCTCGGGGTCGCGCCTGCGCAATGCGTGAAAACCCTGCTGGTGAAAGGCCGTGACGGCCTGGTCGCACTGTGCCTGCGCGGCGACCACGAATTGAACGAAGTGAAGGCCGGCAAGCTGCCCGAATTGCCGGATGAAGTGGTGCTCGCCAGCGAGGCGGAAATCCTCGCCGCCACCGGCGCGCGACCCGGTTTCATCGGCCCCGCCGGGCTACCTGCCGCGATCCCGGTGATCGTGGATCGCAGCGCCGCCGTGCTCGCGGACTTCGTCTGCGGCGGCAACGCGGACGGCACCCACCAGACCGGTGCGAACTGGGAGCGCGATGCACGCATCACGCGCATCGAGGATATCCGCCAGGTGGTCGAGGGCGACCCTTCGCCCGACGGCCACGGCACGCTGCATCTCGCCCGCGGCATCGAGGTCGGCCACGTGTTCCAGCTCGGCGGCAAGTACGCCGAAGCGCTGGGCGCGACCGTGCTGGACGACCAGGGCAAGGCACAGGTGATGCTGATGGGCTGCTACGGCATCGGCATCAGCCGCATCGTGGCGGCCGCCATCGAGCAGCGCCACGACGATGCCGGCATCATCTGGCCGGAAGCGATGGCGCCATGGCGCGTGGCGGTTTGCGTCATCAATCCCAAGGGCAATCCCGAGATCGCCGCGGCGGGCGAATCGCTCTACCAGGAACTCGCCGCACGCGGCATCGAAACCGTGCTGGACGACCGTGGCCTGCGCCCCGGCGCCATGTTTGCCGACATGGAACTGATCGGCATTCCGCATCGCGTGGTGGTCAGCGAACGGGGCCTCGCAGCCGGCACGCTGGAATATCGCGCCCGTCATGAAGCGGAAAGCCGCGCCGTGACCCGCGACGAATTGCTGGCACTGCTCGACTGAATCCGGTTTCAAATGCAAAAGCAAACGGCCGCCATACGCGGCCGTTTGCTTTCATATCCTTGGCAGCGATTATCCTATCCATTACGCATTCACGCCAAAGCCGGTTCATCCGCTTTGCAAAATGGTGTTTATTCGGGTAACAATGACACCCGCACCGGTAATGCCGTTCCGGGCCGCCATAACCCCTACATCACTGGAGTCTCCGATGGCCGCCATCGATATCAAGAACCTCAATCACAACCAGCTCAACGACCTGATCAGCAAGGCGCAGTCGCGCCAGCAGGAAATGAAGAAGGAAAAGGTCGCCAAGCTGCGCGAAAAGATCCACGCGCTGATCAAGGCCGAGGGTTACAGCTTCGACGACATTTTCGGCGGTGCCCGTGGCAAGCGCCGCAGCGGCGGCGTCGTGCCCCCGAAATACCGCAATCCCGCCAATCCCGAACAGACCTGGTCCGGCCGCGGCAAGCGCCCGCGCTGGTTCAACGACGCGCTGAAGGCCGGCAAGAAGGAAAAGGACCTGCTGGTCTGATTACAGCGTTTCCGCGTCGCCCAAACGCCGGCCTCCTGGCCGGCGTTTTTTATTGGCATTCGCAAATGGCGCTTTCGCGAAGCTGCCGGCGCCCACTCCCTCTGCCAGCAGGCGGTGGCACACCCATGTATTGACCGGTCCGCCGCCTTCTCCGGTGATTCGGGGCTGCCGCAAAAGATGCGCCTTACAGGGAGCGACGCGGCGCAACCAGCAAATCGCCAAACAGCAGCCCCGCCACCAGCGAGACCAACAGGGTCACCAGCAGCAGCGCCGTGTCCATGCCCAGCGTGGTATCGCGTTCGAGCAGGAAGGAGACGCTGCGGAAGCCCACGCTGCCAGGCACCAGCAGCAGGATGCCCGGCTCGCGGATCACCGCACCCGGCCGCCCCCACTGCCGCGCGTAGAGGTTGGACAGGGCGCTGACCAGCAGGCCGCCGACGAATACGCCAAACGGCGCACTGGGCAGCCGCCCGGAGAACTCGCCCCCCCAGCGTGTGGCCAGGTAGCCGACGATCACCGCCACGATCACCGCCGGCCAGTCGCGCCGCGCGGCACGGAACAGCATGGCGAACGCCACCGCGGCCACCAGCAGCGCCGGCCAGTCCGTCCAGGCCGGCAGCGGCGGCAGCGCGAAATCGCGTGCATGGATGCCGAACGCGTCGCAGACCTCGGTGGCCGCCACCGTGCCAAAGACCAGTTTGAGCAGGGTCGCCATGGCGCCACCCATGCGCGCCATGCCGGACACCAGGTGACCGCTGGCCACCTCGCGCACGGCCGTGGTGAGTGACATCCCGGGGACCAGGATGATCAGCGCGGCCAGCACCACCGACTTGATCGCTAACGGCACCACCAAGGCGCTGACCAGGATCGCCACGGCGGTGGCCACGATGGCACTGATCGCATCGCTGGCCACCGCCAGCCGTGGCCGGTTGGCCGAGAGCAGCGTGATGACCCCGATCAGCATGCCGATCACCGCGGCCACCACGAGATCGACCCAGGAGCTGTGCAGGAACAACGCCTCGATGCTGGCCGCGGACAGGCCATAGCTGGCGACCGTGTTGAGCATTGCCTTGCGCGGCTCCGGCGCCCCCAGCGTGCGCAGCAGGCGCCAGCCCTGGCGCAGGTCCAGCTCGCCCGCGATCACGCGGTCGGCGATCGCATCCGCCTCGCACAGGCGCGCCAGGTTCACGTCGCCCGGGGCAAGCCGCATCACCTGCGTGGTCTGCGCCACGCCCTCGCCGCCCTCCGCCAGATCCGCGAAGGAAACGATGATGGCGGTGGGGCTGGACCACACGTCGGCCTGCAATCCCAGTCGGCGCGCACAGAGGTCGATCGCCATTTCCAGCCGCGGCGCGGAAGTGCCGTACTGGTGCAGCCGCCGCGCCAGCTCCAGCAGGAAGGCGATGCGCGTGTTCGGCGACGCGACGCCCGGGGGAGGGGTACCCGCGAGCGCAGCGCTCATGCGACGGCGCGCACCATCAGCGTGGTGCCGTCGACCGCCACCACTTCCACCGTGCTGCCCAGCGGCAGATCCGGCCCGCTCACCAGCCACTGGCCGTCGCCCACGCGCACCTTACCGCGTCCATTGACGATGGGTTCGACCAGCTCGTAGCGCTGGCCGACCATCTGTTCGCCGCGGCGGTTGAGCCGCTCGCCACCGGGCGTCCCGCGCTCGATGCGCGGCCGCAGCCAGCGCGCGTAAGCGAGGCAGGAGGCCAGTGCCAGCACGGCGAACAGTACCGCCTGCAGCAGCACCCCCATCGCCGGGAATATCCACAACAGCACGCCCATCGCCGCCGCGGCGATGCCGATCCACAGCAGGAAATAGCCGGGCATCATCAACTCGCCCGCGATCAGCAGCAGGGCGAGCAGCCACCACAAATAATGCATTGCGATCTGTCCGAGCATGGCGATGGTCCAGGCAGGTCCCGATTCCGCCGCCACGGCAGGCGGGCCGGGAAGTATGTCAGCGCGGCGGCAACACGGGCTTGGCGGAAACCTGCTGCTGGCCCAGCGATTCCTTGGCCAGCTCGGCGATGCCGGCCAACGAACCGAGCACGCCCGTGGCCTCCACCGGCAGCAGCAACATCTTCTGGTTGGGCGAGGCCGCCATCGCCTTCAAGGCTTCGATGTAGTTGTTGGCGACGAAATAGTTGAGCGCATTGACGTTGCCGCCGGCGATCGCCTCGGACACCATCGTGGTGGCCTTGGCTTCGGCCTCCGCCGTGCGCTCGCGCGCCTCCGCGGCGCGGAACGCGGCCTCCTTCTCGCCTTCGGCGGCAAGGATCACCGACTGCTTTTCGCCCTCGGCCTTGAGGATCGCCGCCTGGCGGAAGCCTTCGGCGTCGAGGATGTTGGCGCGCTTCTCGCGCTCGGCCTTCATCTGCCGCGCCATCGCGTCCACCAGGTCGCGCGGCGGCGCGATGTCCTTGATCTCGATGCGGTTGACCTTGACGCCCCACGGGTGGGTGGCTTCGTCCACCACGCGCAGGAGCTTGGCGTTGATCGCATCGCGCTGGCTCAGGCTTTCGTCCAGGTCGAGCGAGCCGAGCACGGTGCGGATGTTGGTCATGATCAGCGCCAGCGTGGCCTGCTCGAGCTGGGCGACCTCGTAGGCCGCCTTGGCGGCGTCCAGCACCTGGTAGAACACCACGCCGTCCACGCGCACCACGGCGTTGTCCTTGGTGATGACGTCCTGCGAGGGCACGTCCAGCACCTGCTCCATTAGGTTCATCTTGCGCCCGACCGACTGGTACACCGGGATCAGCAGGTGCAGCCCCGGTGTAAGCGTGCGGGTGTATTTGCCGAAGGTTTCCACCGTCCATTCGTAGCCCTGCGGCACGATGCGCACCATCTTGAGCAGGGTGACGACGACCAGCACCACGATGACCAACGCAAGAACCGACCCCATGACCTGCCCCCTCTTTCCGGTGAGGAACGCAGTATAGGCGAGCCTATCGGGCGCCGTGTTGCGGCAGTCGCAGGCTAACGCGCAGGCCGCCGCCCTCGCGGTTGGCGAGCAGCACTCGTCCGCCATGGGCCTCGGCGATCTCGCGCGCCAGCGCCAGGCCGAGGCCGGTGCCGGAGCGCTTGGTGGAGTAGAACGGCAGCAGCGCCTGTGCCAGCACGGTCTCGCTCATGCCGGGGCCGCGGTCGGATACCTCGATGCGTAGCTCGCTGCCGGTGTCGAGAATACCGAGGCTGACCTCGTCCTCCGCGCTGCCGGATTCGTGCGCGTTCTTGATCAGGTTGATCAGCACCTGCTCGATCTGCACCGGATCGAAACGCCCCGGCTGCGTCGGCGCCGGTGCCGCCAGCTGGTAGCGGCAATGCAGCGCCAGCGAAGCGAGGAACGGGGCCCATTCCACCACCTGCGGCTGCGGCGCCGGCAACTTGGCGAAGCTGGCGTAGCCGGCGATGAAGCCATGCAGGTGCTTCGCGCGCTCGCCGATGGTGGCGAACACGCCGGGCAGTCGTTCCAGGTCGCCGCGCCGGGCCAGCTCGGCACCGGAATGGGCCAGCGAGGAAATCGGCGCCAGCGAGTTGTTCAATTCATGGCTGATCACTCGGATCACCCGCTTCCAGGTCGCCACTTCCTGCCGCGACAGTTCGCGCGTCATGCGCCGGAACAGGTGCAACCGGTGCGGCCGGCCCTGCAACCGGAACGCCCGCTGCGAAAGATGGAAGGTCTCCTCGTTGCCATCCATCTCCACGCTGAGCAGCGCGTCCTCGCCGCTTGCCACCGCCCGCGAAAGGGCCTCGGGCGCAGCATTCAGTACCTCGCCGAAGTTCAGCCCGTTGAGGCTCTTGCCCTCGTTGAACAGGTGCCTGGAAGCGATGTTCGAGTACACCACGCGCCCGTTGACATCAGTCAGCACCAACGCCACCGGCGTGTTCTGTACCACCGTTTCAAGCAGCAACTCGCGCTGCACCAGGTTCTGGCGCTGCTCGCGCAGGGTCTGCCCCAGCGCGTTGTGCATGTTGATCAACTCGCCCAGCTCGTCGCTGCGGCGCGCTGCGATGGAGAAGCTGAAGTCGCCGTCACGGTAACTCGCCACTGCGCCTTCCAGCGCGCGCAGCATCCGGCTTACCGGCGACATCACCACATAGGCCAGCCACCATGCCAGCGGCAGCAGCACCAGCGCGCTGATCACCAGGCCGCCGTACACGCCCATCTGCGCCGGCTTGCGCAGCGACACCGAGAGATCCTTGTGCAGCCAGTCGATCAGTTGCGGCAATGGCCACTGCGTCAGGCCTACGTAGACCAGCGCGCCGGCCACCGCGGCCACCGCCAGCAGCAGGGTCAGCCGGAACTGCAGCGAATTCAGGCGACGCCACATGGAAGCCGGCTCAATCGCTCAGCGGCAGGCAGGATCGTGCGGCGTCTGCGCGCAATCCACCGGCGGCTGGCCGTTCTGCCAGGGACGCTGGGTGCCCATCACCGCATTCTGGTCGTTGGCGCGCGGCGGCGGCGGCTCCTTCTCCCACGCCTTGCGCGGCTCCTTGAACTTGAATGGCGACGGCTTGGCCTTGGTGGCGTGTACGGCGTAGTCGCGCGGCTGCGTGGCGGCGCTGGCGGCTGGCGCGACACGCGCCCATTGGTCGGGCGCCGTCTGCGCGGCGGCCGCAAAGGCCAGCAGGCAAAGCGGCGATGCAACGAGGCTGAGGATGCGCATGGCGGTCTCCGGACGATGAAGCGCGAACGTGGCGGCAGCTTTTCATGCCGCCTTCGCTACCGCAAGCGACATCAGTCATGCCGGCGCGGTCAGCCCGTAGCGCTCCATGCGCCGGTACAGCGCCTGGCGCGACAGGCCCAGCGACTGCGCGGCGCGGCTGACCACGCCATCGGCCTGGTGCAACGCGCCTTCCACCGCCTCGCGGCTGGGCTCGTCGAGGTTGCGCGCAACGAGCGTCGTCACCTGCGGCAGGTTGAGCAGTTCCGGCGTGATCGGCTTGCCGCCGGCCAGCAGCGCCGCTCGCTCGATCGCGTTCTTCAACTCGCGCACGTTGCCCGGCCACGGGTAGGCCAGCAGCGCCTCGCGTGCGGCATCACCCAGCGTGGCACGACCCGCAAGGAAGTGCTCGGCCAGCGGCAACACGTCGTCGGTGCGCTCGGACAGCGGCGGCAGGTTCACCTCGATCACGTTGAGGCGGTAGTAGAGGTCCTCGCGGAATGTCCCGGCGCGGATCATCGCCTTGAGGTCGGCATTGGTGGCGGAGAGCACGCGCACCTTGGCCTTGCGCGTGCGGCCGGACCCCAGACGCTCGAACTCGCCGGTCTCCAGCACGCGCAGCAGCTTCATCTGGCCGGGCAGCGGCAGGTTGCCGATCTCGTCGAGGAACAAGGTGCCGCCATCGGCCAGTTCGAAACGGCCTTCGCGCGCCTTGTTCGCGCCGGTGTAGGCGCCGGCCTCGGCGCCGAACAGCTCGGCCTCGATCAGCTCACCTGGCAAGGCGCCGCAGTTCACCGCCACGAACGGCCCCTTCTTCACTAGCGAGTTCGCGTGCACGATCGCCGCGATGCGCTCCTTGCCCGCGCCGTTCGGCCCGGTGATCAGGATCGGCACCTCGGCGCGCGCCACCTGGCAGGCCAGGTCCAGCGTGCGCGCCATCGCCTCGGAAGCGAACACCACGCCGCCAAGGTCGTAGCTGTTCTGCAGCACCTCGCGGCGGCGACGGCGCTCGCGCCGCACGCGGCTCGCCTCGCGGGTGGACTCGGATAGCTCCAGCAGGTTCTCCACCGTGGCCAGCAGCTTGTGGTCGTCCCACGGCTTGGCGAGGTAATCCGCCGCGCCGGCCTTGACCAGCTCCACCGCGGTCTCCAGGTGCGTCCACGCGGTGAGCAGGATCACCGGCAGGTCCGCATACGCCTCGCGGATACGCCGGAACAGCGCCACGCCCTCCTCGCCCGAGGTGGTGTCGGCGGTGAAGTTCATGTCCTGGATCACCACGTCCACCTGCTCGCGCTCCAGCTGCGCCATGCCCTCTTCGGGATTCAGCGCGGTAAGCGGACGGATGTCGTGCAGCGACAGCAGGAGCGACAGCGCTTCGCCCACCGCCGGGTTGTCGTCAATGATCAGTACGGTACGCATCTTGTGCCTGCACATGTCCGCATGGATGCGGCTCCGGTGAAAAAGGTTGCCATGACGACTGGCCTACGCCTAGGAAAAGTTGCGCGCCTCACACCGACCGCGTCGCCACCACCGGCGGCACCCCGGCTGCTCGCAGCGCGGGACCGAGCACGGCAAGCTGGCCGAGCACCCACAACGCCAGCGCACCCACTGGCAGATAAATCAGCGGAAGGCGTGGCAATTCGTAGTGGCGCATCAGCCACTGGTTCAACACGAATGCCAGCAACAGTCCCAGCACGATGCCGAATGTGACGATCAGGAAGTTCTCTGTCTGGAAGTGGCGCAGGATATCGCCACGGGTCGCACCCACTGCGCGACGGATGCCGATTTGCTTGCGCCGTTGGCCGACCCAGAAGCTGGAAAGGCCACCAATGCCTCCCACCGTCGCAAGCAGCAGCACCAGGCAGATCATGCCCATCAACAAGGCCACCCCACGATCATTGGCATAGACCTGGGCGCGCAGGTCGCTGAAACGCTTTGCGCCCCCGTCCATCACCCGCATGCGATTGACCGCCAGCAGCGCCTTCGGGGCGGCGCGGATCACCGCGTCGAGCTGTCCCGGCCTAGCGCGCAGCACATAGAAGTCGCCATTCGACCATGCCGGCCACGACGGCATCAGTACCGCGCAGTAAGCGAAGCTGTGCGTACCCACCGCCGGTACCTCGAGGTGCCGGACGATGCCGATGATGGTGCTGGGCGCACTGCCAAGGTAAACCCGCCTTCCCACGGCAGGCTCATGCGGGAAAAGCCGCTCGGCGAGATCGCGCGTAACGATGATCACCGGCGGTGCCAAGGCGCCGTCGACATCGCCCGCGACGATCTCGTCCGGCCGGAAATTGCGGCCCGCGATCAGTTGCAGCCCAAGTGTCGACAGGGCATGGTCGTCGGCCTGGT
>JAJZET010000024.1 GCA_021805685.1 Pseudomonadota bacterium | reverse complement strand
AGCCCGGCGACGGGTCGCCGGCCCCGGATCCCGGCGCGCAGGATCCGCGCAAGAGCGACGGCCCCAAATACCTCAACTCGCCGGAAACCCCGCTGTTCCACAAGGGCCGCGAGCTGTTCGCACTGTGGCAGGTGAAGCAGGCCAACGCGAACCTGCAGCGCATCGTGGTGGTGGAGGGCTACATGGACGTGATCGCGCTGCACCAGGCCGGCCTGCCGATCGCGGTGGCCACGCTGGGTACCGCCACCACGCCCGAGCACACCGAGCAGCTGTTCCGCGCCGCGCCCGACGTGGTGTTCTGCTTCGACGGCGACCGCGCCGGCCGCGCCGCCGCATGGAAGGCGCTGGATGCCGCGCTGCCGCGCCTGCGCGACGGTCGGCAGGCGTATTTCCTGTTTCTGCCCGAGGGCGAGGACCCGGACACGCTGGTGCGCAAGGAGGGCAAGGACGGTTTCGAGCAACGCCTGAAGCACGCCACGCCGCTGTCCGACTACTTCTTCGACGAGCTGGCGCGCGACGTGGACATGGCCAGCCTCGACGGCCGCGCCCGCCTCGCCGAGCGTGCGCGCCCGCTGATCGCGCGATTGCCCGATGGCGCGTTCCGCGACCTGATGGCGCAGGAGCTGGAGCGCCGCAGCGGCGCCAGCGCACGCCTGCAGGCCGACCCTGCCGCGCACCGCGCGGTGCAGCGGCCAGTGGCGGCGCAGCGCTCGCTGGTGCGCAGCGCGATCGCCCTGCTGCTGGCCCAGCCCGGCATGGCCGACCAGGTGGAGAAGCCCTACCGCTTCCTGCGCCTGGACAAGCCCGGCGTGGGCCTGCTCGCCGAACTGCTCGACATCGCGCGCAGCCGTCCCGGCATCAACCCGGCGATGCTGGTGGAACATTTCGCCGAGCGCGCGGAATACCCCGCGCTGCAAAAGCTGATGGCCACCGCCGTGGTGGGCGAACCGGAAGCGCAGCGCACCGAATTCATGGAGGCGTTGCAGCGGATGGACGATCAGACCGTGGCGCTGCGCCGCGAGGCGCTGCACGCGAAGATGCGCAGCGGCCCGCTCGACGACGCCGAGAAGGCCGAGCTGCGCGAGCTGCTCGCCGCGCGCGTGCGGCCCGTCGCCACACCGGACTGAGCACGCAGTGCGGACCGAACGCCGCATTGCGGAAAGCTTGTCGCAGATGCGTGTGGGATCATGTCGCGACGCATGCCGCATGCCCCGCAGGGACGCCGATGGATTTGCTTGAACGACTGGTCACGATCTTCACCGAGAACGGCTACGTCGCGGTGTGGATCGCATTGATGATCTGCGGCCTCGGCCTGCCGCTGCCGGAGGACGTCACCCTGGTCGCCGGCGGCGTGATCGCGGGGCTGGGCTACGCCAACGTGCATGCGATGTTCGCGCTGTGCATGGCCGGCGTGCTGCTGGGCGACGCCACCGTGTTCATGCTCGGCCGCCACTACGGCGCGCGCATGCTGAAATGGCGCTGGGTGGCACGCGTGCTGCCGCCGGAGCGCTACGAAGTGGTGCAGCACAAGTTCGCGCGCTATGGCAACCGCGTGCTGTTCGTCGCCCGCTTCCTGCCCGGCATGCGCACCACGGTCTACGCCACCGCCGGCGCCACGCGGCAGGTATCGCTGCTGCGTTTCCTGCTGATCGATACCGCCGCCGCGCTGATCAGCGTGCCGGTATGGGTCTACCTCGGCTATTTCGGCGCCGACAACCACGTGTGGCTGATGAAATGGATGCAGCGCGGCCAGAACAGCATGTGGTTCCTGGTCGGCCTGGTGCTGCTGTGCCTGGCCTGGCTGTGGTGGCGGCACCGCCGCCAGCGCATCGGCCAGGACGACTGACCGCTACCCGCGGCCGGTGACTTCCCGCACTGGCGGCACCTGCCACGGACCGCTGGACTGTCGACTCCCCGCCCAGGAGTACCGACCGTGTCCGGAAAGGCCCTGCTTGCCCTCGCTGCACTGGTCGCCCTGCTGCCGGCCGCGCCGGCCTTCGCCGCGGGCGGCGCACCGCGCTTCACCGTCGTGCCGTTCCACGATTGCGCGGGCCTGATCTGCTTCCAGGCCCGCGTCGATGGCGGCCCCATGCGCACGCTGGTGCTGGATACCGGCGACATCGCTTCGATCATACTGACCGACGCCGCCAAGGCGATGGACTGGCGACCCAGGCCGGTGCTGCGCGACGGCAAGCCCCTCCCCGATTTCCAGGACGGCGGCCGGCACCTGCTCGAGCTGGGCGAAGCGAAACTCGCGGTCCACTTCGCCGTGGCCGGCCCGGCAAGCTTCGGTCCCGCCCGCCTGCCCGCCGACGGCACGCTGGCCTATACCGCGTTCAAGGATCGCATGCTGCAGATCGACTACCCGAACCACCTACTGCGGATCTCCGCACCGGAGACATCCACCACGCCGGCCGGGCACGCACCCGGCACGCTGCAGTTGATCACCTTCGGCCATCGCGGTCCGCCCATCGTGGTCGGCGCACCCTTCACCATCGACGGCCACCCGGTACACGCCCAGATCGACACCATGTACACCGGCACCATGCTGGTCTACGACGCGGCGCTCGCGGGGCTCAGCCTGCGCAAGCAGGGCAGGCCCAGGCGGTTCGAGTTCACCGACGGCGGCGTCGAGATGCTGGCCTCGACGGCTGGCAGCCTCGGCTTCGCCAGCCGTCGCCTGCTGGGGGCATACCCCACGATCTACTTCGCCGGCCACGGCAAGCACCCGGTGCACCAGCCCGATGGCCTGTTCGAGGCCACCGTGGGCAACCCGCTGTTCGCGCACAGCGTGGTGACGATGGACTTCCACGCGATGACGCTGGACGTGCGCCCTGCGGATTGAGCGCCCGATGCGCCGCCATCCCGGCGGCGCATACAGGCTTTCAGGTCACAGCCAGCGGCCGTAGCGGCGCATGTAGACCAGCTTCGCCAGCTGGGTCAGCGCGCAATAGGCCACGACGGTGGCGGCGAGCCAGCCGAAATATCCGTCCGGCAGGTGCACCATGCCGAGCTTGGCCCCCACGGCGGTGAACGGAATGGTCATGCCGATCGCGATGATCGCGGTGGTCAGGCCCAGCACCGGCGCCGCCGCCACGCTCTGCAGGAACGGGATCTTGCGCGTGCGGATCATGTGCACCACCAGGGTCTGCGTCAGCAGGCTCTCGATGAACCAGCCGGACTGGAACAGGTCCTGGTGCGCCGGTCCGTTCGCGCCGAACACGTACCACAGCAGTGCGAAGGTGGTCATGTCGAAGACCGAGCTGGTCGGGCCGATCCAGAACATGAAGCGGCCGATGTCGCTGGCGTCCCACTTGCGCGGCTTGCGCAGGTATTCCTCGTCCATGCGGTCGAACGGGATCGACAGCTGCGAGATGTCGTAGAGCAGGTTCAGCACCAGGATCTGCAGCGGGAGCAGCGGCACGAACGGCAGGAACACGCTCGCCACCATCATGCTCAGCACGTTGCCGAAGTTCGAGCTGGCGGTCATCTTGATGTACTTGATGATGTTGCCGAAGGTGATGCGGCCCTCGACCACGCCCTCCTCCAGCACCATCAGGTTCTTCTCCAGCAGGATGATGTCGGCCGACTCCTTGGCGATGTCGGTGGCGGTGTCCACCGAGATGCCCACGTCCGCCTCGCGCAGCGCCGGCGCGTCGTTGATGCCGTCGCCGAGGAAGCCCACGGTGTGACCCTGGCGCTGCAGCGACTTGACCACGCGCGCCTTCTGCAACGGCGACATCTTGGCGAACACGGTGGTGCGCCGGACCAGCGCGTCGAGCGCGTCGTCGTCCAGCGGCTCGACGTCGCGGCCCTGCGCCGAATGCTCCACGTCCAGCCCCACCTCGCGGCAGATCTTGCGCGTCACCGCCTCGTTGTCGCCGGTGATCACCTTGACCTCGACGCCATGGTGATGCAGCGCGGCGATCGCGGTCGCCGCCGTGTCCTTGGGCGGATCGAGGAAGGCGAGGCAGCCCACCGCGGTGAGGCCGGCCTCGTCGGCCACGCCGTACGCGCGGCCGTGCGCATCCTCCTGCTTGATCGCCACCACCAGCACGCGCAGGCCATCCTCGTTGAGATGGTGCGTCATCGCCTTGATTTCCTGGCGGCGTGCATCGGTCATCGGGATGACCTCGTCGCCGCGGCGCTCGCTGGAGCAGATGGAGAGCATTTCCTCCACCGCGCCCTTGCACACCAGCAGGTGCCGGCCGTCACTGCCCTGGGCCAACACCACCGACATGCGGCGGCGCTGGAAATCGAACGGGATCTCGTCCACCACCCGGTAGCGCCCGACGATCGGCTCCAGGTCGCGATGCGCCAGCACCGCCTTGTCCATCAGGTTCTTCAGGCCGGTCTGGAAGTGGCTGTTGAGGTAGCCGTACTCCAGTGCGTCCTCGGACTCCTCGCCGTCGAGGTCGAGGTGGCGCTCCAGCACGATCTTGTCCAGCGTCAGCGTGCCGGTCTTGTCGGTGCACAGCACGTCCATCGCGCCGAAGTTCTGGATCGCGTTGAGGCGCTTCACCACCACCTTGCGGCGGGACATCGCGATCGCGCCCTTGGCGAGGTTGGCGGTGACGATCAGCGGCAGCATCTCCGGCGTCAGGCCCACCGCCACCGACAACGCGAACGTGAGCGCGTTGAGGAAGCCCTGCTTGTACCACTGGATGCCCAGCACCACCGGCACCATCACCAGCATGAAGCGGATCAGCAGCCAGCTCACGCTGCGCACGCCGCGATCGAAACTGGTCTGCACGCGCTGGCCGGTGATGCTGTGCGCCAGCGAGCCGAGGTAGCTGCGCGTGCCGGTGGCCACCACCACCGCGGTGGCGGTACCGGAGATCACGTTGGTGCCCATGTAGCCGATGGTGGGCAGGTCCAGCGGATTGCCCTGCTGCATGCCGTGCGCGCCGGCTTCCACCACGTGCGCCTGCGCCGGGGCAGCCTTTTCCACCGGCAGCGATTCGCCGGTGAGGATGGCCTGGCTGATGAACAGGTCCTTCGCGGACAGCAGGCGCAGGTCGGCAGGCACCATGTCGCCGGCGGCCAGGTGCACGATGTCGCCCACCACCAGCTCGCCCACCGGTACCTCGATGCGCTCGCTGTGCCCGTCCGAGGCCCGGCGGGTGACGGTGGCGGTGTTGCGCACCATCGCCTTGAGCTTTTCGGCGGCGCGCGAGGAGCGGTACTCCTGCGTGAAGCTGAGCACCACGCTGATCGCCACCATCACGCCGATGATGATCGGGCCGGACAGGTCGTCCGGTGAGGTGACCAGTTCCACCACCGCCAGGATCAGCAGCACCACGATGAAGGGATTCTTCAGCGCGCGCAGCAGTTGTACCGACCAGTGCGGTGGCTTCTCGTGCGACACTTCGTTCACACCGTCGCGGTGCAAGCGCTCGGTGATGCTCGCCTCGTCGAGGCCGTGGAGGGATGTCTCCAGCGCGGCCAGCAGGGCCTCGTTGTCGCGGAACGCTTCCTGCGCCGCGGGCACGTGCGCCGTTGCCGGCGCCGCCGCCTTGGCGGTCGGGCGGAAAAAGGACTTGCTCATGGGTCGCTACCGTTCTTTCGTGGTGATCCGCGCCGCGGCAGCGTGTCGGCGCAGGGCCGGATCAGCTGGACGGAACGCCGGGTGGATGCCTCGTGGCGGCCACGCTGGCCGCCAGGCACGAGCCGCACCTCCGCGACACTGGCGGAGGCCAGCACTTGCGGGGCACGAAGGCGTGCATCAGCGACTAGATGCCAGCTGCAGATGACGCGGCGACGACAACGGCGCGGCGATGCGCGACGCGGCCATGGGTTGCGGCTCGGCGCCCGGCGCGGCCAACGGCGCCGGCACGGTGACCACGTACTCGCGGCGGCGCGCATCGCGGCTTGCGGCGAACAGGCTGCGGCGGGGAGTCCGCAGGCGGAGAAAATCGCGAAGGAGCTTCATGGGCCCATCTCCTCGGTTACGGCGCGCGGCGCCGTCGGGGATGGGCCGGCGTTTCCTAGTCGAGGAAAGGACCGGCCGACCGCAGGCGGTTGCCGCAGGCGTTCAGCTTGTTATGCATTGCCGGCACCCGATGCGAGCGGATGTCGACGTTGCGACTAGGGTAAACGTCCATATGCCTTGGTTAGTCAGGACAGGGTGCCGTGCGGCTGCTGTTGCGTGCCGTACCGGCCCGCGCATTCTGGTGCTGCAACGCGCAAGTGTCAATGCCCGGGATTTTCGGCGGCGTTCGCGCAAGACTTGCGCTTCCCTCCCCCGGTTGCCACGCCATGCCCTCGCACCACGCCGCCCGATCCCTCCTTGCAGCCGCCCTGCTCGCCGCCTGCGGCCTGCAGCCGCTGCGCGCGTCGGACCTGCCCGACGGCACGCGTGCCACGGTGGCGATCCTGGAAACCACCGACATCCACTCCAACATCCTCGGCTACGACTACTACAAGCAGAAAGCCGATCCCACGCTGGGTTTCGAGCGCACCGCCACGCTGATCGACGAGGCGCGCAGGCAGTTCCCGAACAGCTTCCTGTTCGACGACGGCGACACCATCCAGGGCTCGGTGCTGGCCGACTGGCAGGCTCAGGTGCAGAAGATGCCCTGCAACCGGGAGCTGGCGGTCTACCGCGCGATGGACGCGATCGGCTACGACGGCGGCACCATCGGCAACCACGAGTTCAACTACGGGCTGGGCTGGCTGTCGCAGGTCACCGGCACGCCGATGGACGTGGCCGGCGGCACGCACATGCGTTGCGACGGTCCGCATTTCCCGCTGGTGCTCGCGAACGTGGACAGCACGCGCGACGGCAAGCCGATCTTCAGGCCGTGGACGATGGTGACCAAGGACATCGCGGTGACGCTGCCGGGCGGCAAGACCGGCAAGGTCCCGCTGCATGTGGCGATCATCGGTTTCACGCCGCCGCCGATCATGCAGTGGGACAAGCGCAACCTCGACGGCAAGGTGGTGGCGGATGGCGTGGTGGAGGCGGCGAGGAAGTACCTGCCGCAGATCGAGGCGCAGCACCCCGACCTGGTCGTGGCGCTGGTGCACGGCGGCCTCGACACCGCGCCGTACACGCCCACCTTGGAGAACGCCGGCTGGTACCTCGCCGGCGTGCCCGGCATCGACGTGATGCTGCTCGGCCACATGCACACCGAATTCCCCGGCCCGCGCTTCGCGCACATGCACGATGTGGACGCCGTGCATGGCTTCGTGCGCGGCGTGCCCGCCGTGATGGGCGGTTTCTTCGGCAAGGACCTGGGCGTGGTCGACCTTGCGCTGGATTACCGGGACGGCCGCTGGACCATCGACAAGGGCCGCACGCACAGCGAAGTGCGGCCGATCTGCGCCAAGGCCGGCGACAACGCCAGCTGCGTGGCGCCGGACCCGGCCATCGCGCCGCTGGCGGCGAAGGTGCAGCAGGCTGCGGTGGCCTACGTGAACACGCCGATCGGCCGCAGCGAGGTGCGGCTCTCCACCTATTTCGCCGACGAGGGCGACATGAGCGCGCTGGCCGTGGTCAATGCCGCGCAGCGCGACTACGTGCGCGCCGAGCTGCCGCGCCTGCATCCCGAGCTCGCCAGGGTGCCGGTGCTCTCCGCCGCCGCTGCGTTCCGCACCGGCTTCGGCGGCCCGGACGACTACACCGACGTGGCGCCCGGCCCGCTCACCCTGCGCAGCGCGGCGGACCTCTACTTCTATCCGAACACGCTCGCCGCGGTGAAGACCGACGGTGCCGGCGTGAAGGCGTGGCTGGAGCGGTCTGCGGAGCGCTTCAACCGCATCGATCCGGCGAAGACCGGCGCGCAGCCGCTGATCAACACGCACTACGCGGGTTTCAACTTCGACCAGATCCAGGGCGGCCTCCACTACGTGATCGACGTATCCAGGCCGGCAGGGCAGCGCATCGTCTCGCTCACCTTCGACGGCAAGCCGGTCCAGCCCGACCAGCCCTTCATCGTGGTGACCAACAACTACCGCGCCAGCGGCGGCGGAAATTTTCCCGGCCTGGACGGCAGCAGCATCGTGCTGGCCGCGCCCGACGGCACCCGCGAGATCGTGGCGCGCTGGCTGCAGCGGCACCGCGACATCGTCGCGCGCGACCTGCCCGCCCGCTCCTGGCGCTTCGCCCCGCTCAAGACCGCTGGGCCGGTGGTGTTCACCAGCGCCAGCGGCAAGGCCGGCATCGCCCGCTCCGACGGGCTCGGTGACATCCGCGAGCTGAAGGACCATGGCAACGGCACCGCCACCTACGCGATCGACCTGTCGCGATGAGCCGGCGGCTGCGACGGACCCGGGCAGCATGAACGACATCTCGCCATCAACGCTGCGGCGCATTCCCAGGGGCATCTGGGCGCTGGGCTTCGTGTCCCTGCTGATGGACGTCTCCTCGGAGATGATCCACGCACTGCTGCCGGTGTACCTGGTCGGCACGCTGGGCCTCTCGACCCTCGCCGTGGGCTTCATCGAGGGCATCGCCGAATCGACGGCGTCGATCGTGAAGGTGTTCTCCGGCGCGCTGTCGGACTGGCTGGGCC
This sequence comes from Pseudomonadota bacterium, assembly GCA_021805685.1. Taxonomy (GTDB): domain Bacteria; phylum Pseudomonadota; class Gammaproteobacteria; order Xanthomonadales; family Rhodanobacteraceae; genus Rhodanobacter_A. Next base: position 2,250 of record JAJZET010000024.1, on the reverse strand, counting down.
GGCGCAAGCTGCTGGCGGCGATCGGCTACGGGCTGGCGGCGCTGGCCAAGCCGGTGTTCCCGCTGGCCCAGACGCTGGGCTGGATCATGGCGGCGCGCTTCGTCGACCGCGTCGGCAAGGGCATCCGCGGCGCGCCGCGTGATGCACTGATCGCCGAGCTGGCGCCGCCGGGCATGAGCGGCGCCGCGTTCGGGCTGCGCCAGACGCTGGACACCACCGGCGCCTACCTCGGCCCGCTGCTGGCGATCGTGCTGATGTGGCTGAGCGCGGACGACATCCCGCGGGTGTTCTGGTTCGCCGTGCTGCCGGCCTGCGCGGCGTTCGCACTGATCGCGTTCGGCGTGCGCGACGTACCGCGCGCGGCCGCCGAACGCCGGCCGCGCATGCCGCTGTCGCGCAGCGAGCTGGCCCGCCTGCCAGCGCTGTATTGGTGGGTGGTGGCGGTCGCCGCGGTGTTCACCCTGGCGCGCTTCAGCGAGGCTTTCCTGGTGCTGCGTGCGCAGGAGCTGAAACTCGAGCTGGTGTGGATGCCGCTGGTGCTGGTGCTGATGAACGTGGTGTACGCGCTGGCCGCGTATCCGTTCGGAAGGCTCGCCGACCGCCTCGACCGCGGCGCGTTGCTGGCCGCGGGCTTCGCCGTGCTGGTGCTGGCCGACCTGGTGCTGGCGCTGCCCGGCGGCCTGCCCGGCCTGGCCGCCGGCGTGATGCTGTGGGGGCTGCACATGGGCATGACCCAGGGCCTGCTGGCCGCGCTGGTGGCCGACACGGCGCCGGCATCGCTGCGCGGCACCGCGTTCGGCATGTTCAACCTGGTGTGCGGGGTAACCCTGCTGCTGGCCAGCGTGCTGGCCGGCGAGCTTTGGCAGCGCGTCGGCGCGCAGGCCACCTTCCTCGGTGGCGCCAGCTTCGCCGCGCTGGCGCTGACCGGCCTGCTCGTGCTGTTGCGGCTGCGGCGCACGGCGCGCCGCTGAAGGCCACTCAGTCCACCGGCGTGTGGCGCAGGCGGCCCACCTCGGCGGGCCACACCGCGCCGGCCCGGTTCGACCAGGACTGGCGGATGTAATTGACCACCGCGGCCACCTCGTCGTCGCTCAGCTGCTGCGCGAACGGCGGCATCGAGTACGGCCGCGGATCGCCTGCGGTGGCCGGCGCGAAGCCACCCAGCAGGACGCTGCGCACGGCGTCGGCGGCGCTGGGCTCGGTCACCGCGCCGTTGCCGTCCAGCGGCGGATAGATGCCGGGCACGCCTTCGCCCTGCTTGCCGTGGCAGGCGGCGCACTGCTGCGCGTAGAGCTCGCCACCCTGCGCGTGGCCGGTGGCCTGCGCGAAAGCGACGGGTGCAGGCGCTGGCCCGCGCGCAGGCAGCGCCCGCAGGTAGGTCGCCACCGCCCACAGGTCGGCCTCGCTCATGTACTGCGTGCTGTTGCGCACCACGTCGGCCATTGGACCGAATGCCGCGCCCTTCGACGACTCGCCGCTCTTGAGCAGGTCCACGATGTCCTGGCCGCTCCAGCCGGCCAGGCCGCCGCCCGGCTGCGTGCCGAGGCCAGGCGCATACCAGTCCTGCGCGGGAAGGCTGCCGCCGACGAGGCGCCGCTTCTCGTCCATGGCTCCCCAGGCGTTGCGCGGGGTGTGGCATTCGCCGCAGTGGCCCAGGCCCTGCACCAGATAGGCGCCGCGGTTCCACTCCGCCGAGCGTGCCGGGTCGGGCCGGTACACGCCGGGCCGGAAGTACAGCGCACGCCACGCCAGCAGGCTGCTGCGCACGTTGTAGGGGAAGGAAAGCGCCGGCTCGCGGTTGGGCTGGCGCACCGGCGGCAGCGATTTCAGGTAGGCGAAGATCGCCCACGCATCGTCGCGGGTGACCCGGGTGAACGAGGTGTAGGAGAACACCGGGTACAGCGGTTCGCCGCGGCGACCTCGGCCCTGGTGCAGCGCGCGCCAGAAGTCCGCGAAGCGCCAGCGACCGATGCCGGTATCCGGGTCGGGCGTGATGTTGGGCGCGGGCACGTCGCCAAACGGCGTCGCCAGCACGCGGCCGCCGGCATAGCGCCGGCCGCCACGCGCGGTGTGGCAGGCGGCGCAATCGCCCACGGTAGCGAGGTATGCGCCGCGCGCGACTGATGCGGGGTCGCGCAACTTCGCGGCCTCGGCCTGCCGCTGGGCGGCGCTCGCCGGGTGCACGCGATCCTCCGGGAACAGCCGCCAACCGAGCAGCACCGCTCCGCATAACAGCAGCACCAGGATGCC
>JAJZET010000125.1 GCA_021805685.1 Pseudomonadota bacterium | reverse complement strand
CGCGCAGTTCGCCAAGTGGCGCGCGGTGATCAACATCACCGAGGAAAACCCCAGCTCCACCGCGATCGAGGCCAACTGCCACGCGCTGGCCCGCTACGCCGCGCTGTGCCAGGAAGCCGGCCTGGTGCCGATGGTGGAGCCGGAAGTGATCATGGACGGCGACCACAGCATCGAGGTGAGCTACGAGGTGCACGAGGCCGTGCTGCGCAGCCTGTTCAATGCGCTGTACGAACAGAACGTGATGCTGGAAGGCACCATCCTCAAGGTCAGCATGGTGATCCCGGGCAAGGACTCGGCCGAGCAGGCCGACGTCGAGGACGTGGCCGAGGCGACCGTGCGCGTGCTCAAGACCTGCGTGCCGGCCTCGCTGCCGGGCATCGTGTTCCTCTCCGGCGGCCAGACCGACGAGCAGTCGACTGCCCACCTCAACGCGATGAACCGCATCGGCCCGCACCCGTGGCCGCTGTCGTTCTCCTACGGCCGCGCCATGCAGCAGGCCGCGCTGAAGTTGTGGGCCAAGGACATGAAGGCCAACTATGCCGAGGCACAGAAAACCGTGCATGCGCGCGCCAAGGACAATGGCTTGGCCGCCCTGGGCCGCTGGAACGGCTGATACGCCGGCTGTTGCGGTCGTGCGCGATCGCCGTGGCCGGCGGGCAGCTGGTCCTGGCCATGGGCTGAAAAGAAACGGGCGCCTCGCGGCGCCCGTTTGCTTTTGCCTTGAGCGGATTGCTCAGAAGCGGTATTCGCCACCGACCGAGAAAATGCGGGTGCCGAAGTCGTAGCCGTGCTTGCTGATCTCGTAGTAATCGAAGCTCGCACCTACGCTCCAGTGACGGTTGATGTCATAGCCGGTCCCCACGCCGGCGTACCAGCCGAGCGATTGCTGGCTGCCGCGGTAGGTCGCCGAGCCGGTCGGCTGGTAGATGGTGGCCGTGGCCTTCAGCTTCCACACGAAGCCGCCGGTGCGGGCCGACATGTACCAGTGGTCATTGAAGTTGAAGTGGCCGTTCAGGCCGAAGGTCCAGCCGTCGCCCTTGAGCTTGTAGCGGTTGCCGAGGCTGTCCCTCGACGTGACGCTGCCCAGGTTGGTGTAGCCGGCTTCGAAGCCCAGGATGCCCTGGTCGCGGTAACCCGCGTTGAGCATGAAGGCCGTGTTGCTGTCGGTGCCCGTGCCCACGCCGTCGACCGTGGCGTTGTAGTGGGCGGTGCCGACGTTGCCGTTGACGAACCAGCCGTTGGTCTGGTCGGCGTGGGCGGAGGCAGCGAAGAGGCCGCAGGTGGCGGCGATGAGCGGTAGTAGTTTCCTGTTGTCCATGTAGGGTTTTCCTTGTGCCGTTCCGTCAGACTTGCTCGATCATGCGCAAACATGATCGAAGCTGACTTCCTGCTTCTCTGAGGCCGGTTTCGTCTTCGTCTTGTGACGAAGACCAGAGCCTTCCTCTCCACAGGCTGACACCGCAGAACTTGCGGCCAGATTCTTGAGGTTCACGGCGGCGTTGACGTCGCGGTCGTGATGCGAGCCGCAGGCCGGGCAGTCCCAGGCGCGCACCGACAGCGACAGCGCGTCCAGCACATGGCCGCAGTCCGAGCAAGTCTTGCTGCTCGGATAGAAGCGGTCGGCGAAGACGACTTCGCTGCCGTGCATCGGGGCCTTGTACTCGACTTGGCGGCGAAGCTCCGCAAAGCCCATGTCGGAGACTGCACGCGCCAGATGGCGGTTTCGCACCATGCCTCGCACATTGAGGGCTTCGAGCACGACGGTATGAAACCGTCGCGTGAGACTTGTGGTGAGCTTGTGCAGTCCGTCGCTACGCACATTCGCGATGCGAGCGTGCAGTCGGGCAAGGCGTTGTTTCGCCTTGCGCCGGTTTGCCGATCCCTCGACCTTTCGGGACAGCGAGCGCGATGCGCGACGCAGGCGTGCAAGCAGCATGGCCAGTGCTTTGGGTCCGTGAACCACTTCCCCCGTTGAGAGCGTCGCCAACGCCTTGACGCCCAAATCCACACCGACAACGCCTTGGTTTTCGACTTGTCGCAGGTGCGAAGTGTCTTGGGTATCGACAGCGATGGACACGAACCACCGATCAGCGACACGGGAGACGGTCGCCGATGTGATCTTGCCTTCAAAGCGCAAGGGTTCGCGCATACGCACCCAGCCAAGTGCCGGGATGCGAATGCGCGAGCCTTCGACGCTGAATTGGTCGTTGCTCAAGGTGAAGCGGTCGTGCACGCCTTTCTTGCGAAAAGACGGGTAGCGCGCACGCTTCTTGAAGAAGTTCTGAAACGCTTCGCCCAACTGAATGATCGCCATCTGCGGCGCGCATTTCGTGACTTCGAGCATCCAGGGGAATTGCTCGCGCTTGATGGCGTTGAGTTGGCGGCGCAGCGCCATCTGCGACGGCTTGGGGCACGCCGCATCGAGCTTCGCGGCATCAAACTGGCGCTTCCACTCGGCCAGCGCCCAGTTGTAGGCGAAACGGGCCGTGCCGCACGCGCGAGCGAAGTAGGTTGCTTGCGCGTTGTTCGGATCGAGCGCGATCTTGTGGGCGAGGATCATGCCTCGCCCACCACGACGCCACGCACCGAGTCGATGAGCTTCTGGTTTTTGCGGGAGCGGCTTCCGTACAGACGCGCCGAGAAGACCGTGATGATTTCCAGCACGTCCTTCGCCAAGTCTTCCTCAAAAGTCGAGTCCTCACCTTGATTGAGGATGACAACCTCGACGCCCTTGGCCTCGCAGATGGCAAACACAAGCTCTGCGCCGAAGCGCAGCAGCCGATCCTTGTGCGTGATGACCAGTCGCCCGACCTCGCCGCCGATGATCGCGTCCAGCAGGCGTTTGAGTCCCCTCTTTTGGTAGTTCATGCCGGAACCCAGATCGGCAATGACCTCGAACGTCCAGCCTTGCAAAGCGCAATAAATCTCAAGCACCTGCTTCTGCCGCTCCAGATCGTCCTTTTGGTCGTGGCTTGAGACGCGCGCATACGCAATGGTCTTGCGCGCGGCCTCAGACTGTGAGCGAAACATCTCCGGCTTGAGCCGGGCGAGGTCATAGCGCCTACGACCACCTGCCGTGCGTTCGTCGGGCACAAGCCGACCTTCGGGCTCCCAGCGGCGCAGTGTTTGCGCCGAGACGCCAAGCGCTTCGGCAGCATCATGGATCGGGACGAGCTTGCGAGACATGCTCAACTTGTATATAAGCGAGCAACTATGCGCAAGTGTTTAGCGAACAGCTAGAAACCCTGAGAAATTGTCATGTCGCCTTTCCAGCGACATGCTGGATGTTAAGCGCGTGTTTACAGGGGTTCAAGGATGGCCACCAACGAGGAGGGGCGCCGTTTGGCGCCCCTCCAGATTGCGTTGCAGGTAAGACGGCCTGGCTTAGAAGCGGAATTCCGCGCTGGCCGAGATCATGTCGGTGCTGAGGTCGACGTTGTGCTTCTTGGCGTCGAAGTAGTCGTAGTTCAGGCCGACGCTGACGTTCTGCGAGAGGTTGTAGCCCACACCCACGCCGCCGTACCAGCTGTTGTCGCTCAGGCTCTTGCGAACCGGGTTCACGTCGTTGCTCAAGCCGTGGCCGGTCCAGCTGTAGAGGCCGGTGCGGCCGCTGAGGTACCAGCTCGGGCTGAGATCGAGATGCGCGTTCACGCCGGCGGTCCAGCCATGCAGCTGCGACTTGCCCGGGTCGACCACCGGCTGGCTGTTGAAGATGTTCTTCGCGTGGATGTTGCCAAGGTCGTTGTAGCCCACTTCGGCGCCCAGCGAGAAGCTCGGCGCCAGCGACCAGCGGTAGCCGCCGTTCAAGGCATAACCGGTGTCGTGGCCGTTGCTGTAGGGGCCCTGGTTGATGGCGGTGCGGCCCACGTTGCCGTTGATGAACCAGCCGCCGTTGTCGGCCGGCGCGCTCTGCGCGGAGGCGGCGGAAACGGCCAGCAGGCCGGTCGAGGCGATGGCAAGAGCGAGCAAAGTCTTCTTCATGGAGATTCTCCTGTTATGGGAAGGCGGTCGTCGGCCGTTGGGGAAGGGCCGGCGCCACATGTCAGGCATTGGGGACATGCCGGACACCCCCCTTGGATGGTTGCCGGGGCCAAAAGATTCAATACCGGTTAGTTCATTATTAAGTCGCGATTAACTTTTACGGCAAGGCGTCACGTGGCCGTCTGGTTGGCCCGGCGCGACAAGCCCTACGTGGATCAGGGACAATGGGCGTTTTCCGTCGCCGCCCGGAGCTTTCCCGATGACCACCCGCCGCCAACTTGCCAATGCCGTGCGCGCCCTTGCCATGGACGCCGTGCAGAAGGCCAATTCCGGCCATCCGGGCATGCCGATGGGCATGGCCGATATCGCCGAGGTGCTGTGGAACGACTTTCACAGCCACAACCCGGCCAACCCGCACTGGTTCAACCGCGATCGCTTCCTGCTCTCCAACGGCCACGGCTCGATGCTGCAGTACGCGCTGCTGCACCTCGCCGGCTACGACCTGCCGATGAGCGAGCTGGAGCGGTTCCGCCAGTTGCATTCGAAGACCCCGGGCCATCCCGAGGCGCACCACACGGTGGGCGTGGAAACCACTACCGGCCCGCTGGGGCAGGGCATCGCCAATGGCGTGGGCTTCGCGCTGGCCGAGAAGGTGCTGGGCGAGCGCTTCAACCAGCCGGGCTTCGACATCGTCGACCACCACACCTGGGTCTTCTGCGGCGACGGCTGCCTGATGGAGGGCGTCTCGCAGGAGGCGATCTCGCTGGCCGGCACCTGGAAGCTGGGCAAGCTGGTACTGATCTACGACGACAACAACATTTCCATCGACGGCGAAGTGCACGGCTGGTTCACCGACGATACCGCGGCGCGCTTCGAGGCCAGTGGCTGGCACGTGATCCGCGGCGTGGACGGCCACGACGCCGACAAGATCAAGGCCGCGCTGGCCGAGGCCAAGGCGGAAGCCGCCAAGCCGACGCTGGTGATATGCAAGACCATCATCGGATTCGGTTCGCCCAACAAGCAGGGGACCGAAGCCTGCCACGGCGCGGCGCTGGGCAAGGACGAGGTCGCCGCCGCCCGCGACATGCTGGACTGGCGTTATGCGCCGTTCGAGATTCCTGCCGATGTCTACGCCGGATGGGATGCCAAGGCGGCCGGGGCGAAGCGCGAGGCCGAATGGAATGCGTTGTTCGACGCCTATGCCAAGGCGCATCCCGAACTGGCCGCCGAGCTGAAGCGCCGCCTCGCCAACGAGCTGCCCGCCGACTGGGCCGCGAAGTCGCAGGCCTGGGTCGACAAGCTGCAGGCCGACGGCCCGGACGTGGCCAGCCGCAAAGCTTCGCAGATGACGCTGGACGCGTTTGGCCCGCTGCTGCCGGAACTGATCGGAGGCTCGGCCGATCTGGCCGGTTCCAACCTCACGCTGTGGAAGGGCTCGGTGAGCGTCACTGAGGCCAGCCCCAAGGCCAACTATGTCCATTCTGGCGTGCGCGAGTTCGGCATGACCGCGATCGGCAACGGCATTTCGCTGCACGGCGGCTTCATCCCCTACGACGCCACCTTCCTGGTGTTCTCCGACTACGCGCGCAACGCGGTGCGCATGAGCGCGCTGATTCCCGCGCATTCCATCCACGTCTACACGCACGACTCCATCGGCCTGGGCGAGGACGGCCCGACCCACCAACCGGTGGAGCACTTGGCCAGCCTGCGCCTCATCCCGAACAACCGCGTGTGGCGTCCGTGCGACGCAGTGGAATCGGCGGTGTCGTGGAAGGCGGCGATCGAGCGCCGCGAGGGCCCGTCGTGCCTGGTGTTCTCGCGCCAGACGCTCAAGCACCAGCAGCGCAGCGCGCAGCAGGTGGCCGACATCGCGCGTGGCGCCTACGTGCTGTCCGACCCTGCCGACACCCAGTTCAAGGCCATCCTGATCGCCACCGGCTCCGAAGTGGAGCTGGCGATGGAGGCGATGCGCACGCTGGCGCAGCAGGGCGTGCCGGTGCGCGTGGTGTCGATGCCGTGCACCGAGACCTTCGATGCGCAGCCGCTGGAATACCGCGAGGGCGTGCTGCCCGGCTGGTGCCGCGCGCGCGTGGCGGTGGAGGCTGCCATCACCGACTACTGGCGCAAGTACGTGGGCCTCGACGGCGAAGTGATCGGCATGAACACCTTCGGCGCTTCGGCGCCGGCCGAGCAGCTGTTCGACTACTTCGGCATCACCGTGGCGAACGTGGTCGATGCGGTGAAGCGCGTCGCCGGCTGACAGCCGGGTTTGCCGAAGCCAGGACGCCGCGGTATGCCGCGGCGTTTTCGTCGGCGGAGGGGCGGTCAGGCCGCGAGCAGGTCCGCGAGATGCGACGGATCGCGCGCCAGTGCGTGCGCGCCGGCCAGCTCCAACTCATCGCGACTGCCAAAGCCCCACAGCACGCCAATGCCCTGCACGCCGTTGGCCAGCGCGCCTTCGATGTCGAAGCGGCGGTCGCCGACCATCGCGGTCTCGCCCGGCGCTGCGTCGAAATCGACCAGCGCGGCGGCGATCATGCTGGCCTTCTCGCTGTGCGCGCTGGACGGATCGGGGCCGTAAAGGCGCGCGAACGCGCGGCCGAACGGCAGTTGTTCCAAGATCGGCCGCGCATGGCGTTCGGGCTTGCTGGTGACCACGGCCAGGGTGTGGCCGGCCGCCTGCAGGCGTGCGACGGTCGCCGCGATGCCGGGGTAGATCGCGTGCTCGCGCCAGCCCAGGGTGGCGAAGCGCTCGTGGTAGTAATCCACCGCCGCCTCGACGCGTTCGGCGTCATGGCCCAGCAGCGGTGCGAAGCCGTGCCGCAGCGGCGGGCCGATCCACGGGCGCAGGTCGGCCGGCGCCGGCACGCCCAGCTTGTCGAAGGCGTAGCGGATGCACGCGGTGATGCCGGGTTCGGAATCGATCAGCGTGCCATCGAGGTCGAACAGGCAGAGCGTCACCGGCCGGCGCGCGCCTTGAGCGCAGCCACCGCTGGCAGCTCCTTGCCTTCGAGGAACTCCAGGAACGCGCCGCCACCGGTGGAGATGTAGGAGACGTCCTTTTCGATGCCGTACTTGTCCACCGCGGCCAGGGTGTCGCCGCCGCCGGCGATCGAGAACGCGGGCGAAGCGGCGATGGCATGCGCCAGCGTCTCGGTGCCCTTGCCGAAGGCGTCGAACTCGAACACGCCGACCGGGCCGTTCCACACCACGGTGCCGGCCTTGGCGATCAGCTCGGCATAGCGCCTAGCCGTCTCCGGGCCGATGTCGAGGATCATCTCGCCCTCGCGCACCTGGTCCACCGGTTTCACCGTGGCCGGCGCGTTGGCGGAGAACTCCGGCGCCACCACCACATCCACCGGCAGCGGCACCTCGGCGCCGCGGCGCCTGGCGTCGGCCAGCACTTTCTTGGCGGCGTCGAGCAGGTCGGGTTCGACCAGCGAGTTGCCCACCGAATGGCCCAGCGCGGCGATGAAGGTATTGGCGATGCCGCCACCCACGATCAGCTGGTCGACCTTGCCGATCAGGTTCTCCAGCAGGGTGAGCTTGGTGGAGACCTTGGAGCCCGCCACGATCGCCAGCAGCGGCTTGGCCGGGTGCTCCAGCGCCTTGCCAAGCGCGTCCAGCTCGGCCGAGAGCAACGGGCCGGCGGCGGCCACCGGGGCGAACTTGATCACCCCGTGGGTGGAGGCCTGCGCGCGGTGCGCGGTGCCAAAGGCGTCCATCACGAAGATGTCGCACAGCGCGGCGTACTTCTTTGCCAGCGCCTCGTCGTCCTTGCCCTCGCCGACGTTCATGCGGCAGTTCTCCAGCACCACCACCTCGCCGTCGGCGACGTCCACGCCGTCCAGATAGTCACGCACCAGTCGCACCGGCTTGCCGAGCTTGCCGCCCAGCCAGACGGCGACCGGCGCCAGCGAGGAGGCCTCGTCGAACTGGCCTTCCTTCGGGCGGCCGAGGTGCGACAGCACCATCACCTTGGCGCCGGCGTCGCGCGCAGCCTTGATGGTTGGCAGGGCGGCGTCCAGGCGCTGGGTCGAGGTGATGTGGCCGTGGTCGTCGATCGGCACGTTCAGGTCTTCGCGGATCAGCACGCGCTGGCCGTGGAGGTCGAGGTCGCTCATGCGCAGGACGGTCACATCAGGCTCCGGTGGTGTCGGTGGCCGCAAGGGCGGCTGGAACCGGGCATTTTCCCGCCCGCAACGAGGGGATGCAAATTACACTGTCGCCTTTCGACGGCGGGGGCGTGTCATGACCTACGATCTCGTGCTGTACGGCTACTGGCGTTCCAGCGCCGCCTATCGCGTGCGCATCGCGTTGAACCTGAAGGGGCTGGGCTACGATAACCGCCCCGTCCACCTGGTGAGGGACGGTGGCGAACAGCACGCGCCGGCCTACGCCGCGATGAATCCGCAGCAGATGGTCCCCTGCCTGCGCGACGGCGACCGGGTGCTGACCCAGTCACTGGCGATCATGGAATACCTCGAAGAAGTCCATCCCGAGCCGCCACTGCTGCCGGCCGACGCGCGCGGTCGTGCGCACGCGCGGGCCATGGCGCAGCTGGTGGCCTGTGACGTCCACCCGCTGGGCAACCTGCGCGTGCTGCAGTACCTGGAGCGCGAGCTGGGTGCCGACGAGGCGCAGCGTGGCGCATGGTCGCGGCACTGGATCGCTACCGGCTTCGCGGCGCTGGAAGCGATGCTGGCCGGCAATGCGGCCACCGGCCGTTTCTGCCATGGCGAGATGCCGGGCCTGGCCGACGCCTGCCTGGTCCCGCAGGTGTACAACGCACGGCGCTGGAAGCTGCCGCTGGACGACTACCCGACCATCCGCCGCATCGACGCGGCCTGCAACGAGCTGGAGGCCTTCCGGGCTGCCGCGCCGGAAGCGCAGCCGGACGCGCCACAAAGCTGATCCGGCGCCGCGCAACGCGGCACGGGATTCAGAACCCCATGCCGTAGGGGTCGTTGCTGCCACCCATCAGCGCGTTGCTGCCCGAACTGCCGCCGCCCTCGGCGAGGCGGATCTTCAGTGCCAGGCCATCGCGGGAGTCGGCCTTGTTGAGTGCCTCTTCCAGTTCGATGCGGCCTTCCTTGTAGAGCCGGTACAGCGACTGGTCGAAGGTCTGCATGCCGTCCTGCAGGCTGCGATCCATGGCTTCCTTCACTTCGTGGATCTGGCCGCGGCGGATCATGTCGCGGATCAGCGGAGTGTTCAGCAGCACTTCCACCGCGGGGATACGACGGCCGTCCTTGCCGATGACCAGGCGCTGGCTGATCACCGCCCTGAGGTTCAACGCCAGGTTCATCAGCACGTTCTTGTGCGCCGACTCGGGGAAGAAGTTGAGGATGCGCTCCAGTGTCTGGTCGGCATTGTTGGAGTGCAGCGTCGCCAGGCAGAGGTGGCCGGTCTCGGAGAAGGCGATCGCCGCTTCCATCGTGTCGGTGTCGCGGATCTCGCCGATCATGATGACGTCCGGCGCCTCGCGCATCGCGTTCTTCAGCGCCTCGTGGTAGGTGTGCGTGTCCAGGCCCACCTCGCGCTGGTTGACGATGGAGCGCTTGTGCCGGTGCAGGTATTCGATGGGATCCTCGATGGTGAGGATGTGGCTGGACGAGTTGGTGTTGCGGTGGTCGATCATCGAGGCCAGCGTGGTCGACTTGCCCGAACCGGTGGCGCCCACCACCAGGATCAGCCCGCGCGGCTCCATGATGAGCTCGCGGAAGATCGGCGGAAGTTGCAGCTGCTCGACGTTGGGGATCTCGCTCTTGATCGCGCGGATCACCATGCCGACCTCGCCGCGCTGCTTGAACACGTTGATGCGGAAGCGGCCGGCTTCCTTCACCGCCAGCGCCATGTTCAGTTCGAGGTCGCGCTCGAACTGCGGCACCTGGCCCTCGTCCATCAGCGAATAGGCGATCTTCTTCACCATGCCGCCGGGCAGGCCGGTGTTGCCGAGCGGGTAGAGCTTGCCCTCGACCTTGATGTTCACCGGGGCGCCGGTGGACAGGAACATGTCCGAGGCGCCTTTGTCGACCATCAACTTGAGGAAGTAACCGATGTCCACGCCGAGTCCCCTGTTTGTTCTCGTTGCATTGAGCGAATGCGCACGCCCACAATAAGCGCAGAAGCTTAATCAGGAATGCGTGATGGTGCACATCTCCCTTTTATCGACCCGGCGCCCGGCGGGCTTGAACGCCGCGGTGCGGATCGGCCTGCTGGCCGGTTTGCTGCTGCTGGCCGGTTGCGCCAGCGTACCCCCGCCGAACGAGGCGATGAACCTGGCGCAGGCGCAGCTGCAGGCCGCGCACGATGCCGGTGCGGCCGATTACGACCCGGTGGACCTGGGCTTCGCGCAGGACAAGTTCCAGCAGGCGCAGGCGGCGATGTCGGCCCGCAAGTACGCGCAGGCGGCCGACCTGGCAGCCGAATCGCGTGCCGACGCCAACCTGGCGCGGATCAAGGCCGAGCTGGGCGCCGCACGGGCGCAGATCCAGGCCAAGATGGACGCCAACGCCGAACTGCGTGAAAAGGGAGCCCAGGCTGCCGCCGCGGCCGCCGCCGAATTCGCCAAGCCCCTGCCGATGCCAGCCAGCGCCGGCTCGGCCCCGCCGCCGGCCAGCTCGAGCGCCTTGCCACCTGCCAGCTCGAGCACGTTGCCGCCCGCGGCACCGGTCGAGGACATGCCGGCGCCGCCGGAGTCCGTCCTGTCCGCGCCGTCCGGCGGCGCGGGTTTCCAGTCCGTGCCGACGCAGGCACCCGGACAGGGCCAGGATTCCAACGCAGCACAGGGCTTCCAGCCTG
>JAJZET010000269.1 GCA_021805685.1 Pseudomonadota bacterium | reverse complement strand
CGTGAGCGACGACAGGAGACGTGCGTCCGCAGGGCGGAAAATTACACTCCATCGCTATCGCAGTGGCCGCCATGCCATAGATCGTGTCTATCAAAGGCAGTGCGAAACCCTGCTTCTCAACAGCCTGTTAGTGTCTTCCCAGCAGATCAGAGCGACCGATGACTAGGTGCTTCGTCTTGACAGGCTCTGGTTCGGAAAACCCGCTGTACGCCTCACCCCAGACCATGCCGCCCAAGGCATAGACCCGCTTGTCGCGGAGTCCTTCAAGGCCTTCCTGCCAGGCGCGCAGCATGCGCTTGCCAATTTCCGTGAATCCGGGGCGCTCGGCCATCGCTCTGCGGACCTGAGGGCCGACGTCGGCCATGGCATCCCCGATCCGCTCAACGATGCCGGCCTGCTCGCGTGGCGGCAGACCGAAGGTGGCGGCGATGAAGGTTTGCAGGCTTTTGCCTGGGCTCCAGGTCTTTTTGCCCATGAAAGAGATGCCCGGGGGATTCTTCACGTAATCGGGATAGGCGGCCGTGGTGATCATGTCGTAAGCGGGTGCCAAGTGCACATCGTCGTGACGGGTATAGAGCAGCGCCAGGTTCTTGGCATGGCAGTCGGAATTGCGCACGGCGTAGCTAAGCAGCAGCGAGCTCGCCATCTGGCGGAACACGTCCGCGCGGTTCGCTGCCGGTACGTGATCGCGCACGGCCTTGGCGATGCGCTCCCAGGTGGTTTCGTATTTGGCTGCCGGGCGCAGGCCAAGCAATGCGCAGAAGTCTTCCATACCCCAGTGGCGAGTTCCATGTTCGTCCACGTCGAAACGATGAACCACGAGTGCCTGGCCGTCGTGAGAAACCTCCGTTACCGCGGCAGGCATGACCTGGCGCACGACCTGCATGCACAGGTGCTCGTTCAAGGCAACGAAGGGCAGTCGCTGCGAAGAGCCCTTGATGATGTGCCTGTGAGTGAGCAAGGTGACCTTCTTGTGCGGTCCGAGCTGGACATGTTCGGCCGCATCGTCAAGGAACTTTGGCACCACGCCCGATACACCACTGGCCGCGTGTCGACGCACCAGTTCCGCAAAGGCTTCCTCTGAGTTGTCGCCCTGTAGCAGGGCTGCGACGTCCACTGGAGTGGCGGGCTCATCCAGCCTCGCGCCAGCTGGGGCCACCTGGACACGCCCGATCATGTTCCGGCCGATCACCGACAGCAGGGCCATGGGGCTGGCGCCGATATGGGGGCCGAACTGCTCCTGTAGCACTTGGAGCAGGTACCCCTCTGGAAGATTCATCTGGAAGATGGGGTGCAGCACATCGTCCCAGACCCAAGGGGCACGTCGCACGCGCATGGTCAGTGACACGAAGTCGTCTGTGGCGACACCATCGTGATACGTCATGGTGCTCTTGAAGTCACCGACCGCTTCCAGCGTGGCAACTTCGCGACCGAGTACATGCACGGCCAGTCTCATGCTTGCCCCCCGCGCTCACGGCGCAGCTCATCCAATGAACCGGATGATCCCAACTCCACGAACTGAAGCTCCATCCCAAGGGCGGCAAGCACCGCCAGTAACTTCCGCGAACCAAGCTCAGCCAACTTGCCCCGTTCGAAGCGGGACAAGGTTTCCTGGGGAATGCCAGCACGCAAGGCGACGTCGCCCTGCTTCAAGCCCAGGGCACGCCGCTTAGTGGCTACAGCTTCGCCAAGTTCCAGCACGGTTTGCATTTTGATATATACGTCAATATTTCGGTTCCAAGGCCTATTATTTGATCTAAAGGTCAAATTTGCAATCCTGCGGCGCAAAAGGGCGGCGCGATTGCGTACCGCCAGTACCTCGGCCCCTGGAGGGCGCGCAGCGTTCGTGTCAGTGCAAAAAACGGGCTTATCCCAGCGCCTTTGAGGCGCAACCTCACGGTGCCCAATCGGGGCGATGACGAGAAGATGAGATGGCAAAGGGAAGCAACGGATCAGGTAGCGGCCGGTCGGCAGGCCCCGGGGCGGGCGGCAAGACCGCACCAGCTGGTAGCCGCGGTCGCGGCCCCGGCAATGCCCGGGCGGGGTGGCCCTCGGGCAATCACGGTATGAAATCGGGCGGAAATAGGAGCACCGGCCCGACCCGAGGCCGCTAGCTCAAGGGTCCAGCAACCAGTCCGGCGGGGCCGCATCGTCGCTTGGCCTCGCCGGGCAGTAGCTATCAGCGTGGCGCGCCCACCATTCCAGATAGGCCTCACGCCAGCCCGCGCGATCCAAGTGGCCCTTGGTCACCGAATGGTCGGGCATGAGGAGGGTTAAGAAGTGGGCCGCCACCAGATACGGCTCAGCCAAGTCGGCTGCAACGTCGAGGGCATCGGGGGACGTGTCGGGCGTCCAGAACTGGGAGTAAACCAGTGTCTGGAATGCCCGACGCGTCATCGAATGCTTCCCACTCCTCAACGCTTGGATGAAGCGGGATCCGTCGCCGACGACGGACCTCGAAAGCTCAACACGCATGCCCATTTCGGCGATCGTTGGCGTTGCTTCGGGCCAGTGACCATTTCGGGCCAGGTATCCGGCCGAGCCGACAAAATCCACCAGGCGCGCGATGGGATCCTTGGGCCGCCAGCGCACACGGGCTACCGGATCAGGCCTCGCGAGAAGAACGGCAAACCGAGGAAGCCGCCCCATCGAATCAGAACCAGTCACTTCGGTGTTCCAGCGACCCAACTCATGGTCAATCGCCGCCAAGAGCGACAGCGCCATATGCGCGCGCCGAGTCAATACGAGCTCGAGTAGATCTCGCTCTTCGCCCAACAGCGCAGAGCGCTGGCGACGGAACCCTGACACAGCGAGCGGAGCGAAATAGGCAGGACCCAGATTGGGGTCGCGCCAAAGTCTGGGCATAGCTTCCGCGACACTGGAATCCCACAACTCGCACAGGTACCGATCCGATGCATCCAGCTGCCCGACCAACTCTCTCGTAGCGGAAGCGCAATTGTCGCCGAGTAGACCAAGTCCGTAGACCATCATCGCCGAGATACCATCGGGCATCCCGTCCTTGCACGACTGATAGTCGGCATCAGTGGCGCCGCGCTTTCGAAACGCTCCCAACAACAGCGAGTCGACATGCGCCTGAACTCGCGCGCTCGAAGCGAGCACCGCCTCGTACGCGCGACCGCGTTGAAATGTCATCCGACGCGACGTGGGAGCTATGGCGCCGTTCGCACGGGCCAGCGGATCTTTCCCTGCAGAGAGGCGCCCGGTACGCATCGTCCGACTTGGTACTCAGAGCGGCGCAGCTTGGGCAAGGCGTAGCGCTAGCGCGTCATCGGCTGGTCGCTGACGAGCTCACAACTGGCGCCCTGCTTCGCCCGTTTGGCACCCTGGAGGTGCCACTTGGACCAGCCTACTGGACCCTGCACCTCAATGCGCGGCCACGCACTGAGGTGGCTGCTGTGATCGACTGGCTTCGCTGGCAGGCCGCAGGGCAATGATTCACTCACAATCCGAACAGGCCCGCGACTGAGCCTCAGAGGACGGACAGGTATCCATTGGTACTTGCCTGATGCAGCCCCCATATCCACCTCGGCCGGATAGGAATGGGACGCTTACAAGCCCTTCGCCGCCTGCGCCACCGCGCGGAACAGCGCACGCCCCTTGTTCATCGTCTCCTCCCACTCGGCGGCGGGATCGGAGTCGTAGACGATGCCGGCGCCGGCCTGCACATGCAGGCGGCCGTCCTGGATCACCGCGGTGCGGATCGCGATCGCGGTGTCGGCGTCGCCCCACCAGCCAATCCAGCCGATCGCGCCGGCGTAGATGTTGCGCTTGTACGGCTCCAGCTCCTGGATGATCTCCAGCGCGCGGATCTTCGGCGCGCCGCTGAGCGTGCCGGCCGGGAAGGTGGCCTTGAGCACGTCCATGTAGCTGAGGCCGGGCTTCGCCGTACCCTGCACCTGCGAGACGATGTGCATCACGTGCGAGTAGCGCTCGATCACGAACGACTCGCTGACCTCGACCGTGCCGGTCTCGCTGATACGGCCGATGTCGTTGCGGCCCAGGTCGATCAGCATCACGTGCTCGGCGCGCTCCTTCGGGTCGGCCAGCAGCTCCGCCTCCAGCACCTTGTCCTCTGCCTCGGTGGTGCCGCGCTTGCGCGTGCCGGCCAGCGGTCGCACCAGCACCTTGCCGTCCTTCAGCCGCGCCAGGATCTCCGGCGAGGAACCCACGATCTGGGTATCGCCGAGATCGACGAAGTACATGTACGGCGAAGGGTTCAGCGCGCGCAGCGCGCGGTACACGTCCACCGGCCGCGCGTTGAAGCCCACGCTCAGTCGCTGCGATGGCACCACCTGGAAGATGTCACCGGCGCGGATGTACTCCTTGGCCTTCTCCACCATCGCCTCGAACTCGGCCTTGGTGAAGGAGGACTTGAAGTCGCCCTCGTCCAACGCGACCGACTGGGCCAGCTGCGGATAGGAGGCGCCGCCCTGGCGCAACCGGTAGACCAGTGCGTCGAGCCGTCGCTGGGCGTTGGCGTAGGCCTGCGGCTGCGCGGGATCGGCATGCACGATCAGGTACAGACGACCCTTGAGGTTGTCGAATACGGCGACTTCCTCGGCCAACATCAGCAGCACGTCGGGCGTGCCAAGCTCGTCGGCGCGGTTCCACTGCGCCAGCCGTGGCTCGATGTAGCCGATGGTCTCAAAACCGAAGTAGCCGACCAGGCCGCCGCTGAACGCGGGCAATTGCGGCAGGCGCGGCACGTCGTACTGCTGACGGAGTTTCTCGATCTCGGCGAGCGGATCGTCCAGATGGCGGCGCTCGGTGATCTCGCCCGAATCTTCCACTTCCATCTCGTGTCCACGCAGGCGGTACACGCGCCTGGCCGGCAGGCCGATGATCGAATAGCGCCCCCAGGTGGCGCCACCCTCGACCGACTCGAACAGGAAGGTGTAAGGGCCGTCGGCCAGCTTCAGGTACACCGACAACGGCGTATCGAGGTCGGAAAACACCTCGCGCACCAGCGGGATGCGGGTGTGGCCTTGCGCAGCCAGCGCGTCGAAGTCGCTACGGGAGATCACGGATGGACCATTTCATGGGAGGTAGGCCGTACACGATAGCAGGGCGGCGCGGATTTCCGGATGGACGTCCATCCCGGAGCGGCTACAACCGCTGCCGCGGCATCCCATGCAGGCGCAGACAGAAGGCCACGCCGCTGCCGTCGTCGAGGTTGCGCGCACTGGCGATGCCGCCGTGGCGCTCGGCCACCAACCGCACTACGTAGAGGCCCAGGCCGAGATGCGGCGCATCCCCGGGGGTGGCCTTGTCGCGCAGGCTCACCAGCGAATCGAACAGCCGGCCATGCATCGCCGCGGGCAGCGGCGGCCCCTGGTTGGCCAGCTCGATCTCGGCGCCGCCATCGATGGCATGCAGCGACAGGCGCAACCAGCCGTCGGGCGGGGTGAAGGAGAGCGCGTTGTCGAACAGCTTGTCCAGCGCCTGCGCGATCGGTTCGGGCGCGCAGTGCAGCCGCAGCGGCGTATCCGGCAGCACGCATTCCAGCCGGCGCGCCCCGGCCAGCGGACGGTAGGCCGCCGCGCAGCCACGCACCACCTCGCGCAGGTCTACGTCCTCCGGCTCGGCGGCGGCGATCGCGCGCTCCATGCGGCTGGCCTCGCTCATTGCGCGCACCAGCGCGCCCAGCCGCGCCACGCCATCGCGCGCACGCGCCAGGTAGGGCTGGGCGTCCGGCGGCAGGTCGGCCTGCTCCAACAGGATGTGCTCGAGGTTGTCCAGCGAGGACTTCACGATCGCCAGCGGCGTATTGAGCTCGTGCGACAGCTTGGAGGCCAGCGTGCGCAGGTAGTCGGTGTAGCCGCCGACGGCCTCGAACAGCTTTTCGAAGCTGCGGGCGAGGTCGCCGATCTCGTCCGGATCGCCGGTCATCGGGAAGCGTCCCCGCTCCAACGAACCGTCCAGGCGTCCATCCGACAATTGTGCAAGCTCGGCGGCGTTGCGCAGGCGTCCCAGGCGCAGGCTGAGGCGCGTGGCGAACAGCAACAGGATCGCGCCGGCAACCAGCAGCACGCCGAAGCTGGTCAGCAGCAAGCCGAACAGTGCACGGTTCGCCAGCAACGGCACGGCGCGACTGGCCTGCTCCAGCAACAGCACGCCAAGCACCTTGCCGTCCCGCTCGATGGGCACCGCCGCGGAGAGCACTACGCTGCCGCGCTCCTCGCCGCTGCGCCACACGCTCACCGGCTGGCCGGCGCGCGCATGCAACACCTCCGGGGTATCCAGCTTCGGCACCTCCTGCGCCCACAGGTTGGCGTTTTCCAGACGTGTCGCCAGCAGCGAGCGGTAGATCAGCGAGGCGAACCAGCCTGGCTGATCCGCTGCACCGGATGCGGTGGTCAACTTGCCGCTGCGCGCCAGCAACCACCCTTGCGGCGACAACACGCGCGCCTGCGTGCGATCCGGCGCGAGGTTGGCGAGCTCGCCGGAGAGCGCGGCCGAATAGTCCAGCAGCGGCCGGGTCTGCAGCGCCATGCGGTCGCCGCCGTCCGTCGCCACGTACGCGCCGATGCCCAGCGCCTGCAGGGCCAGGTCAACCGGCAGGCGCAACTCGACCCGGAAGCCGCTGCCGTCCTCCTGCCATTGCGCGGGGAACTCCACGGGCAAGCCGGCCACCGGCGCTCCCAGCGCACTGGCGGTGATCGCACCCGGCGCGTCGCTTTCCAGAAGATAACGCTGGGTACCGGCCGCGTTGGTCAGCGCGAGATTGAGATGGTCGGCGGCCAGTGCGCTCATGCCATCCATCGTGTCGGCACGGGTGCGCCGGGTGTCGCGCACCTGGGCGTAGAGATAGAGCCCGCTCGCGTCCTCGGCCAGCAGTAGCTGGCCGCGCACGCCGAACGACTGGCTCCACGGCGTCAGCGGCGCCCAGTCGTCGCCGTAACCGTCCACGGTGATCGGATCGACCGCCCGTTCCACGTACCATGCCGCGTCACCCTGCGGCAGCGGCGCATGCGTCACCACCAGGCTGCGTGCCACCGCGCGCGCCGAAGCGATCAGTGCCTGCGCCTGCCCTTCGCGCAGCAGCACCTCCATTTGCCGCACGTACAACCAACCGGCCACCGGCAGCGCCAGCGTGCACAACGCGACGAGCAGAAGCTTGCGGCGAAGGCTCATCCCGTCTTCAACGCTTCGTTGCCTCGACGTAGCGCTCGTAGCGCGCGTCGGTCGCCACCTGCATGAAAGCCTCAAGCAACGCCCGCTGCTCGACATCGCCATCGGCGAAGCTCATCGACCAGCTCAGGCGGATGCCGCTTTCCTTGCCGGGGTCGCAGAACACCACCGCGTCATCGATGCGGTCGCTGCCCTGGTACAGCACCCCCGCACAGGGCATGTGCGGATTGCCGATGTGGATATCGGTGGCGTGGCCCTTGGGATCTCGCTGCAGGTATTGCTTGCGATCGGCCGCCACTTCGTCGGCCAGCGTCGCCAGCTTGCGCGGCCAGGTGTTGAGCACCATCACCCGCTCGGGCTTGCCCGTCCACTCGCCCTGGTAGAGCACGGCATCGACGCCGATGGCCTTGGCGTAGGTGCAGCAATCGCGCGTCCAGCCCGGCGGACTCGCCACCGCGATGGCCCACGCAGGCGCATCACCGTCGCGCACGCCGTGGGCCAGCATGTCGTCGCTGGCTTGCGCGGCCATCGCACACGTGCAGACAACGGACAGGGTCAGGGCCAGCAAGCGGCGCACGTTCACGGCTTCCACCGATAACCCACGCCATGCACCGTCTCGATGGCGTCGAATTCCGGCGCCACCGCGATGAACTTCTTGCGGATGCGCTTGATGTGCGAGGTGATGGTGGCGTCGTCAACCACCAGCTCCGCCTCGCGCATCAGCTGGTCGCGGTTCTTCACGTGGCCCGGGAAGCGGATCAGCGTATGCACCATCCAGAACTCGGTGACGGTAAGCGGCACCTCCACACCGTCCCAGGTGATGCGCATGCGCTCGGATTCCATCTTCAGCGGGCCGTGCTCGATCACCGTCTCGCTGGTCGCCGGCGCCTTCAGCGACTCGATGCGCCGGAACAGCGCGGCGATACGTGCAGCAAGCTGGTGCAGGCTGGTGTCCTTGCTGAGGTAATCGTCCGCGCCGAGGCGCAGGCCGGAGATCACATCGAAATCCGAATCGCGCGCGGTCAGGAAGATGATCGGCAGCGTGGCGGACTTCGCGCGCAGCTCGCGGCACAGGTCGAAACCGCCTTCCGGTTCGTCGCCGAGGCCGATGTCGATGATTACCAGTTCCGGCAGCTTGATCGCGAACGCGTTGGACGCGTCCTGCCGCGAGCCATAACCGCGGGTGTCGTAGCCAAAGCGGTTGAGCGCCTCGACGTAGTTGGCGCGGATCAATGGTTCATCTTCGACGATGGCGATGCTGCGGCCCATGGGCGGCTCCCTGTTGGATGGCGCGATGCAATGGCGCGCAGCGTGCTATGCGCGCGCAGATGGCGCAAGCCACATGCTCCCGCTGCCCGCGTTTTGCCATAAGCCGTCAGCAGCCGGCCTCGACCTCGCCGCCAGCGCGACCGCGCCACGGCGTGAGATGGACCCATCGCTCCCCCGGATGCCGCCATGACCCGCAACGAAGCTGCCGACCGCGACCCCAATGCCGAACTGCGCAGTTTCGAACCGCTGCGGGTGACGCTGGCGCTCGGCGCCTTGCTGCTCGGCCTGCTGGTAGGGCTGTACTGACACCTTATCCCGCGGACGGCCTGAATGCGGCCAGCGCGCACGGAAGCGCGCCGGCCGCGGGGGCTAGCAAGCGGCCGACCTTCCCTTTTCCTCCATGCGTGTGGTTCCTTCGATCCCCTCCACGCGAGGGGATTTTTTTGCTCCCTGGCTCAGGACGTGCAGCGGCCGTGTCGCCGGTACACCGGTAGACTTGCGGAATGCCACTCCCACCCGCTCTGCTGAACCTGCTGCAAGAAACCTTCCCGCCTGAGGCACTCTCGACGGCTGAAGCCGAGCGCCTTGCCTACGCCTACGACAACTCGCGGCTCAACGCGCTGCCGGATGCGGTGGTGTTTCCTACCGAGCATGCACAGGTCGAGGCGCTGGTGCGCGCCTGCCGCGCGCATCGGGTGCCGTTGGTGGCGCGCGGGCGCGGCAGCAACACCACCGGCGCCACGGTGCCGGTGGACGGTGGCGTGGTGGCGAGTTTCGAGCGGATGAACCGCATCCTGCGCATCGACCCGGACAACCGCCTCGCGGTGGTGGAGCCCGGCGTGCTCAACGACGAGTTGCAGAAGGCGCTGGCGCCACACGGCTTCTTCTGGCCGCCCGACCCCTCTTCCGCGCCCTGGTGCAGCATCGGCGGCAACCTCGCCTGCAACTCGGCCGGGCCGCGCACGGTGAAATACGGCAGCCCGCGCGAGAACACGCTGGGCCTGCGCGCGGTGGCCGGCAGCGGCGAAAGCTTCCGTTGCGGCACCTACACCAGCAAGGGCGCCACCGGCTACGACCTCACCCGCCTGCTGATCGGCTCCGAGGGCACGCTGGCGCTGATCACCGAGGCCACGCTCAAGCTCACGCCGAAACCGTCCGCCGTGCGCACGCTGCGTGCCACCTATACGGATGTGGGCGCCGCGGCGCACGCGGTGGCGCGGATCATGGCGCAGCCGGTCACGCCTTGCGCGCTGGAGTTCATCGACGACGTGGCGCTGAAGCTCGCGCGCGACTACGCGCCCGACGCCGGCGTGCCGGACGCCGGCGCGCTGCTGATGATCGAAGTGGACGGCGAAACCGATGCCCTGCCCGCCGCCGCCGAGGCGGTGGCGCGCGCCGCCCGCGGCGACGGGCTGGTCGAGCTGCGCGTGGCCGGGACCGCGGCGGAGACGCAGGCGCTGTGGAGCGCGCGCAAGGCGCTGTCGCCCGCACAGCGCAAGCTGTCGCCGCACAAGGTCAACGAGGACGTGGTGGTGCCGGTGAGCCGCCTGCCCGAGCTGGTGGACGGGGTGAAGCGGTTGGCGGCGAAGCACGACCTGCCCATCGTCAGCTTCGGCCACGCCGGCAACGGCAACCTGCACGTGAACCTGCTGCCGCGCGACGAGGCCGAACGCGCACGCGCGCATGCCGCGCTGGGCGAACTGTTCGCGCTGGTCATCGCGCTGGACGGCACGCTGTCCGGCGAGCACGGCATCGGCATCGCCAAGCGTGCGTTCATGCCGCTGGCGCTGTCCGGCGAAACGCTGCAATTGATGCGCGGCGTGAAAGCCGCGTTCGACCCCGACGGCATCCTCAATCCAGGCAAGCTGTTACCGTAGCCGCTCGTCATGCGACGGTCCAAGGGGAACCCATGAAACGCGCTCTGTTCTGCGTCCTGGCCACGTTGTGCTTCGCGCTGGGCGCTTGCAGCCAGCAGTCGCTGATCGAAAAGCTGGAACCGAAGGTCGGATCCGCCGCGGCCAAGTCCATCATCGAGCAACTGCGCCGGGGCGAAATGGCGCCCATCGAGTCGCAGCTCGACCCTCGGTACAGGACGCCCGAAGTCACTGCAAAACTGCACGAAGTCGCCGCGGTCTTCCCTGCCGGCCAACCTGTTTCCGTAAAGACCGTGGGCTTTTACGAAAACACCCGCCTGATCCGAGGCGCCCCCTCCAGCACGCTCAACCTCACCTACGAGTACCAGTTCCACGACGCATGGGTGGTTGCCAATGTCGTGCTCGCGAAGAAGGGCAGCACTTGGACGATTGTAGGCTTGCATGCTGAGCGCATGGCCGAATCCCTGGAAACTCGCAATGCGTTCACCCTCAAGGGCAAGGACGCCGCGCACTGGTTGATGCTGCTGTGGGTTACCGCCGATGCGGCGTTGTGCCTCTACGCTTTCGTGCTTTGCCTGCGCACGCGGATGGTCCGGCGCAAATGGCTATGGGCGCTGTTCACCCTGGTCGGCGTGACTACCCTGCGTTTCGATTGGAGCAGCGGGCACTTCGCGTTCCAGTCGCTCAGCGTGCAGTTGTTAGGCGCATCGGCGGTGGCCCAGCCTTATGGTCCATGGATATTGGGCGCATCCATCCCGCTCGGCGCGATCTGGTTCCTGGTAGTGCGACGACGCCTGGCCGCCGCATCCGTACCGCCCGCGTTGCCGGATGCCGCCGCCACGCCGTGACTGTCCGCTCCCATCATGGCGCCGGTACGTTCGAGGCGCTGCTTGCCGAAGTCCGCGCCTGCCGCCTGTGCTCGGCGCACCTGCCGCTGGGGCCCCGCCCGGTGCTGCAGGCGTCGCCGCGATCGCGGCTGCTGATCGTGAGCCAGGCGCCCGGGCGCAAGGTGCACGACACCGGCATCCCGTTCAACGATGCGAGCGGCGACCGGCTGCGCGACTGGCTGGGCGTGGACAGGGCCACGTTCTACGACGCCGAGCAGATCGCCATCGTGCCGATGGGTTTCTGCTTTCCCGGTACCGGCAAGGGCGGCGACCTGCCGCCGCGCCACGAATGCGAGCCGGCCTGGCATCCGCGCCTGCTGCCGCGCCTCACGCAGGTACGACTGACGCTGGCGATCGGTCAGTACGCGCAAGCTGGACTGCTCGACGAGCGGCGCGGCCGCACGCTCACCGACACCGTGCTGGCGTGGCGCGCGCACCTGGCCCACGGCGTGCTGCCGCTGCCGCACCCCAGCCCGCGCAACCGGCTCTGGCTGAAGCGCAATCCGTGGTTCGAGGCGGAGCTGCTGCCGGAACTGCGCCGGCTTGTCGTCGAAGCCCTGCACTAGGGAAACCGCCTGCGCGCCGTTGCGCGTGCCGCATCGAGCGCATGCCGCCGACGCCCTTCGATGATCGATGCGCCGGCCCGCTGGTCGACCCGCATAGGAACTACGGCAATCACCCCGCAAGCGGCAG
Source organism: Pseudomonadota bacterium (assembly GCA_021805685.1). Classification (GTDB taxonomy): domain Bacteria; phylum Pseudomonadota; class Gammaproteobacteria; order Xanthomonadales; family Rhodanobacteraceae; genus Rhodanobacter_A. The sequence continues at coordinate 27,438 of JAJZET010000269.1, read as the reverse complement.
TGCGGTGCGTGCCTTAGAACGGTGCCCATCGGCGCAGACGTACTGCGCGGCGCTTGTGGCGGATTGCCGCAGCCTATCCCTGGCGCCGCCCCTGTTCGCCGGACCCGGGCATCGCTGAAGCACGGCCACAAGCAGGGATGCACGCAAGAAATTGGCGCATCCCGACACCGCGGCATGCCGCACGAAGCGCGCCATCAAGGCATTTCGGCCCATCGGAAACGCAGCCTCTTTCGGTTTCGCAGGCCACCGTCGCAGCGCCACGGCCACTGCTGGCATACCTGCAGACACATCGCGCCAGCCTAGGTATGCGCGATGCCGCGCTGACCGAAATTGACTCAGGTCAATGGACGAATTGGGCAGCAGCGTAGCCTTTGCATCGTCCCCTGACACTTCATCCGGAGAAGCCCCATGAAACTGAAAATTTTCGCCCTGCTGCTGCTTGGCCTCGCCGCCGCCCCGACCTGGGCCGCCACCTGCTCGACCACCGTCACCGGCAACGACGCCCTGCGCTTCGACAAGTCGACCATCACGATCCCGAAGGCCTGCGGCAAGTTCACCGTGACGTTGAAGAACGTGGGCAGCATGCCGCGCTCCGTCATGGGTCACAACGTGGTGATCGCCCCGGCCGCCGATGAGCAGGCCGTCATCAGCGACGGCGCCACCGCCGGCATCGATCATGACTACGTGAAGCCGAACGATGCCGCCGTGGTCGCCTACACCAAGCTGATCGGCGGCGGTGAGCAAGCCTCCACCACGTTCAAGGTCTCGGCGCTCAAGCCCGGCGTCCCCTACGCCTTCTTCTGCACCTGCCCGGGCCACGCATCGCTGATGCACGGCACGATCGAGCTGAAATAGCAGGAATCCGCACCAGCCAGACCGGAGCCGCAGGCCAAGCAAGCCGCACACAGCGCAAGGCCTCCGGACCCGCTACCCAGAGACGCCATCCACGATGGCGTCTCTTGCGTTTTGCTCCCGCGATTTACACGTCGATCCGCGCCAGACCGGCCATGGCGATGGCGGTCCGCTGCGACCGCATCGCCAGCGCCACGCAGCAGCACGGACCATCGGCGACGCGGCAACCGTCGCCGTGCCTGCGACGCCCCCGCCGCGGAAGCCCGCCGGGCTGGATGCCGGGCGCCGACGCAGCGATGCGACCGCCCAGCCAGCCCGTGCAGACCGAATGACCGGATGCGCACGCCGCCGCACTTCGCCGTGGCTGCTGAAGATGTCCTTCGCGCATTCCGTGTGATCGAAGCACAGGCGTGCGGATCATGCCGTGGCGTGGGTGGTCGGCCTGCGCCCGCCGGCCGCGCGATGGATCGTCGACGATGCTTGCCGCGGCGCCTGTTCCGACCATGCCGCGGCGCTGGTGCGCGCTGGCGGAGACGTGGCGAACCAGCGCTCCACGACGGCAAATCCGATTGACGCATTGGACGCAGCCGCTCACGACTGGCCCACGGGGCGGATGTATCGCGGCTCGGCGCCATGCGGCTGGACTACCACGACGCGGCACGTGGGTGCGTCGTGGCATGGTGCCACGGGAATCAGGGCGCGGGCACTGGGGTGCGCCACCCGACCGGTCAGGCCAGCCGCCCAGGTCACCCGCAAGGACGGCAGACCCGAGCCGCAGCCGTGGATGACTGGGCCGTACGTTGCCATCGATGGTGCGCAAGCGTCGCCAGGAGCACGGGGCATCGGCCATGAAGGGCGGCACGCGTGGTGGGTCAGACCCGTGATCGCCAGGGGCTCATGGATGCGATACGGCAGGCGCTGCATGAGTCCGCGCCCCAGTGCCGCGTACCCGCAAACCGCGGACCCGGGCGACAGGACCTGACGCGCAGCAGGCCATGGCAATGATGGTCCTTCCGGGGCTGCGATCGGCGTCGGTGCCTTGCCCCGGTTGCCGGGGCGGACGCGGGGTTCTGCTGGACTTCGACCCTGCCATGCGGGACCGCTTCGGCGGATGCCTTGCATGTGACCGGCACCGATCAACCCAGGTGCCCCCTGGCAGCGCGGTCGTAGCCCGGATGCCTGGAATGAAATGCCCGGAAAGCAAACGGGGGCCGGTCATCGACCGGCCCCCGCAATCGCTCATCCAAGTGTTTGCAGATTGTTGCTCAGATCGCCAGCCAGATGTACGCATACAAGGTGTTGTTGTCGCTGGCGTTGCGTCCGGCGCCATCCACGTTGTGAACGAGACCGCTGAACTTGGTGTAGTAGGTGTATTGCAGCCCGAAGCGGACGTTGGCGTACGGCTGCATCCAGGAGGTGGCCTTGCCGAACGGGTTGTAGTCGAACTCCAGCGTGCCGCCCTGGGTGTTCGGCGACCCGTTGTTGCCGTACAGCGTCAGGTCGTTGCTCCCGTTGTTGATGAACTGGCCCAGGGTGAAGCCGTACGTGTTGCGGAACCAGTAGCTGCCCTTGAGATTGAACGAGTCCAGGTTGTCGTGCAGGTTGGACGAGCCGCCACCACCGTAGGTGTTGTTGAGCGTCTGGCTCTCGTGGACGTACAGGCCGCTGACCGTGACGATGTGGTCGCCCTTGAAGAACTGGTAGTCACCCGACAACCCTACGTCGTTGTAGTTGTCGGTCGGGCCGGCCAACGGAATGACGTTGCCGTTCAGATCGCTGCCGACTGCGCCGCGCTTCATGTCCAGCAGGAACCCGCCCAGCGTCAGGTTGCCGTGCGGCACCTGCCAGGTGTAGGCGGCACGGGCATACGGAGCCACTCCGGAGAGCTTGCCGTCATACGGGCCGTTGACACGGTACGACCAGGCCACCGAGAGCGACCGGTAACCGCCCGCCTCGAGGTAAAGCTTGCCATCAAGCTGGACGTAGGCCGTGGCGCCGATCGACTGGCCACCGAGGCCGCCGAACAGCATCGGCGCTGCCGGTGCGCCGGGGGCAAGGTCGGGACCCATGTAGGGGTAGATCCAGGCCGGCGCCGAATTGAAGACATCGCTGACCGTGGGGTTGTTGTTGACCGAAATACCCCAGGTACCGCTGTGGTCACCATGGCTGAACGGGCTGGCATAGCGCACGTCGGCGTTGTCCCAGCCGAGCAGGCCGCCGTTTTCCGAATAGGTCGCCTGGACGAAGGTGCCCATGTGATCGTTCAGCCGACCGGCCAGGAACACCGACGCCTGCTGCAACTCGAGGTTGTTGTTGGTTCCGAAACCATTGGCCGGTGGCGCTGTCTGTGCCTTGGCCGTTTGCGTGAACGACTCGACCAGCATCGCCGACAGCGGCACCTTGGTGTCGCTGCCAACGCTCATGGTGTAGCCGTTGATCTTGAACTCCCGCCCGAACGGCGTCAGTTCGGGGCCGAAGCCGCCGACGTGGCAGGCGGCGCAGGGCTGATGCGTCTGCCGCGCATACGCCGGCACGGCCAGCACCAGGGTGGGTGCGAGCAGCAGGCCCGCCGCGATGGCGAGCTTGTGCAACCAGGAGATGTTTCTCCCTTCTCCTGAAGGGTGATGCTTCGTCATGGCGAACATGTGGGTGGTCTCCATCCATTGTCGTTAAGAATTTGTGCGGCAATGGTAGTCCGATCGCTTCCGGCGCCCTTGACCGCGGTCAATTCAGGGATGCGTCACGAACATTTCTGGCCACGGTAAGGCTGGGGACCGAGGTCACCAGGGCTTTCGGGTGCCCGCCGCGGAGACGGGCAGGAGGGGATGCCGGGATGACCGCCGAAACCGGGGCATGCGAGCCCGTCCCGGAACGGCACGGGCTGACGACCCGCCCAATCGGACGGGTGTTCCGCAGGCGGCCCGGGCCTTGTCCGCCCGGCTTCTGCCGTTGCCCCCGATGCCGGCCGGCGTCACGTCCGCCGACCGCGATCCCCGGCCTGATGGATCGACCTTGCCGGCATGCCTACCGCCATCCGCGTGAGCGCCTGGCCGGAACGAGGCCTGCGACGGCCCGGCGCCGGGCTCAGGCCACGCGACGCGCGAAGACCAGATGCAGCCCGAACAGCATGAATACGGCGCCGGCGCAGCCGTCGATCCAGCGACTCAGGCGCAGGTAGCCGCGACGCATCGCCGGCAGCGCGAACACGCTGGCCACCAGCGCGAACCACAGCAGTGTTTCGGCCACCACCATCAGCCACAGGCCCCAGCGCGCGCCGGCGCCGAGCCGGTCACCCACGAAGGCGGAGAAGATGCTGCCGAAGTACACCACCGCCTTGGGGTTGGCCAGATTGGTGAACAGGCCGTTGCGCAGCGCATGCCAGGGTCCGTTGACCAGGCGTACCACCCGCACCGCGGTATCGCCGGCGGGCGAGGCCAGAGCGCCGCGCAGCATCTTCAGGCCCATCCAGCACAGGTAGACGCCGCCGCACACGGCGATCGCGCGCTCCAGCCACGCCAACCGGTGCAGCAGCAGTTGCAGGCCGAGCAAGGCGAATGCCGCCCACACCGCCACGCCGAGTGCGATGCCCACCACGCCGGCCAGCGCCTCGCGACGCGAGTGGCTTACCGCCGTCTGCGACACGTAGAAGAAATCCGGGCCCGGGCTCATCAGTGCAATCAGGTGCACGACGGCGATGGTGAGGAAAAGGCTCATGCACCGGCTCCTTTCGAGGTGCCCGCAGTGTAGCGGGGCATGCCTTGCCGCACGGCTGCGGCTTCCTCTAACCTGCCTCGCCACCACACCTTGCACATGGCCTCGGCACCGTCCCGGCCTAGGGGAAACCGATCCATGAGCCTCAAGCAGCGCCTCGTCGTCCTGAATTTTTTCCAGTACTACATCTGGGGCGCGTGGCTGCTGACCATCGGCACGTGGTGGTTCCAGACCCTGCACTGGTCGGGCACCAGCTTCGGCGCGATCTTCTCGACCATGGGCATCGCCTCGCTGTTCATGCCTTCGCTGGCCGGCATCGTGGCGGACAAGTGGGTCAACGCGGAGCGCCTGCACGGCCTGTTCCATGTCCTTGGCGCGGCGGTGCTGTTGGCGATACCGCATGCGGGCGATCCGGAGCAGATGTTCTGGGTGGTGCTGCTGTACATGTGCTTCTACATGCCCACCATCTCGCTCTCCATCGCGGTGGCGTTCAACGCGCTGAAGCGGGAGGGTATGGACGTGGTGACCACCTACCCGCCGATCCGCGTGTGGGGCACGGTGGGCTTCATTGCCGGCACGTGGACCACCAGCCTGTTCGGTTTCAAGGCTTCCGCCACGCAGTTCGAGGTCGCCGCAGCGGCTTCACTGGTGTTGGGCCTATATGCCTTCACCTTGCCCAAGTGCCCGCCGAAGCTGGTTGCTGCGAACAACCGCAGCCTGACCGACCGCCTCGGCCTCACTTCGTTCGTGCTGTTCAAGAACCGCAACATGGCGGTGTTCTTCGTCTTCACCATGCTGCTGGGCGCGGCGCTGCAACTCACCAACGCCTACGGCGACGCCTTCCTCAGCGACTTCGTCAAGGTACCGGCCTACGCCAACCTGCTGACAGTGAAGTACTCCACCATCATCGTCTCGATCTCGCAGGTATCGGAAACGCTGTTCATCCTCACCATCCCGTTCTTCCTGAAACGCTTCGGCATCAAGGCCGTGATGACGATGAGCATGCTGGCCTGGGTGCTGCGCTTCGGCCTGTTCGCGTTCGGCAACCCGGATCCGCTCGGCGGGCTGTGGATGATCGTGCTGTCGTGCATCGTCTACGGCATGGCCTTCGACTTCTTCAACATCTCCGGTCAACTGTTCGTCGAAAGCCAGGCGGATCCGAAGATCCGCGCCAGCGCGCAGGGCCTGTTCATGCTGATGACCAACGGCGTGGGCGCGGTGCTGGGCAGCCTGGCCGCCGGCTTCGTGATCGACCGCTTTTTCACCAACCACACGTGCAACGACGCCGTGCTGATCTGCAAGGACTGGCGCGGCATCTGGCTGGCCTTCGCCGGCTACGCGCTGGTGATGGCCGTGCTTTTCGTGCCGCTGTTCAGGCACCGGCACGATCCGGCGGCGGCCCGCGCCGTGCCCACGCACTGAATCAGCCCGCCAGCTTGCTGGCCTGCACCTGGTCGCGGCCGCCGCTCTTGGCAGCGTACAGCGCGATGTCCGCGGCGCGCATCCAGCTCGACAGGTCGTGGCAACGCACGCCGTCGAACGGCGCCACGCCGACGCTGATGGTGAGGCGTTCCACCGGCAGGTCGTCGGGCAGGCGCAACTTGGCCACCCCCTCGCGCAAGGCTTCGGCCAACCGCACGCCCGCCTGCAGGCCGATGCGCGGGCACAGCACGGCGAATTCCTCGCCGCCGATGCGCGCCACGAATCCCGGCGGATCGACGGCACCGCCCAGGTAATCGGTGAGCAGACGCAGCACGCGGTCGCCCTGCAGATGGCCGGCGCTATCGTTGATGTGCTTGAAGTGGTCGATGTCGATGATCAGCAACACATGCTGCACGGCATGCGGATCGCCCTGGCGCACCAGCAGGTCGTTGGCGTGCTGCTGGAACGCACGGCGGTTCGCGATGCCGGTGAGCGGATCGCGCAGGGCAAGCGCCAGCAATTCGGCCGCATGCCTGCGCTGCGCGCGCAGCAGCAACACGAGCAGGCCGACGATCAGCAGCAGCGCCACCACCAGCAGTGCGATCGTCGTGTTCACCAGCCGCTGGCGCCGTTGCTGTTCGCGCCGGCGCTCGGCTTCGGCTTTCGCAGCCTTGAGCTGAAGGTCCTTCAGTTCGTTGGCACGCTCCAGCTCGGTGATGCGCAATTCCTTTTCGCGCACCGCGTAGCGTTGCGCCAGTTCGGCCTCGATGGCGCGGGAAGCCGGCGTGTCGGTGGCGCGGTCGAGCTTGCTGGCCTCGCGTTCGTCGGCCAGCGCCTGGCGCAGGTCGCCGGCCTGCTCGGCCATCCGGCTCTCCACCCGCAGCATGTCGGTCAGCTGGCCATTGATGCCGGCCTTGCGCGCCCGCGCCACCGCTTCGCGCATGTCCGCATAGGCTTCGCGGTGCATGCCCAGCGCGGCCTCGGCGCGCGCGATGTCGGTACTGGAATCCAGCGAGTCGCTGATGCGCCCGGCGGCCAGCTCCTGCTTCAACGACGTCCGCGACAGTGCCAGCGCTTCGCGTGGATGGCCCTGCTTCAGGTACATCTGCGACAGGTTGTCGCCCACCATCACCACCAGTTGCGGCGCCTTGGCCTTGGCGTAGTACCGGCGCGCCTGCTCGTAGGCCGTGGCCGCCGCGTCGACGCTGTCCTGCGTGGCCAGCGCTAGGCCGATGTCGTTCTCGGCATCGCCCATGCCGAATTCGTCGCCCAGCGCCCGGTACTCGGCCAGCGCCTGCCGACACAGCGGCAGCGCCTTGGCCGGCTTCTCGTCCAGCGTGTATGCATCGCAGAGCTGGAAACGCGCCCAGGCCACGGTGCTTGGATCGGTATCGCCCAGCACCTGCTCGGCCGCCTTCAGCGCCTCGCCGAGGCCGTCGCCGAGGTTGTTCGCGATATCGTGGCGGGCGCGCAGGAAACCCGCGGCGGCGGCGGCCACCGGGTCGTGGTCCACCGTGGCCAGGCTGTCCAGTCGCAGGGTGGCCTCGGCCAGCGCGGCATCGTCGTTGCTGTTGATCGCCGCGGTGCCCATGCCCCACAGCATTTCGCGCTCCTGCGCAGGCGGCAACGCCGCGCCGGCCTGGTCGAGCCGGTGGCGTACCACGGCGATCAGGCCGTGCGGGTCGGACACCGCGCGTTCGCGCCAGGCGTTCATGTGCGCCGCGCTGGCGGGCATCGCCACCAGCGCCAGCAATACGCCTAACCAGATCCTTCGCCGCATCCGGAACACGCCCCCGTCCATCGGCCGATCATAGCTTTTCACGAATGGATCGGGCACGGGCCTTACAATGGGCCAATGCAGATCGGCCCCTACCGCATCGACCCGCCGCTGGCGCTGGCCCCCATGGCCGGCGTCACCGACAAGCCGTTCCGCCTGCTGTGCAAGCGACTGGGCGCGGGGCTGGCCGTGTCCGAGATGACCACCGCCGACCCGCGCCTGTGGCACACGCGCAAGTCGCTGCGCCGCATGGATCACCAGGGCGAGCCCGAGCCGGTGAGCGTGCAGATCGCCGGCTACGACCCGGCCATGCTGGCCGAGGCTGCGCGCTTCAACGTGGCCAACGGCGCCCAGATCGTCGACATCAACATGGGCTGCCCGGCCAAGAAAGTGTGCAATGTCTGGTCGGGCTCCGCCCTGCTGCAGGACGAGCCGCTGGTGGCGCGCATCTGCCAGGCCGTGGTCGATGCGGTCGAGGTGCCGGTGACGCTGAAGATCCGCACCGGCTGGGACCGCCAGAACAGGAACGCTCTGAGCATCGCGCGAATCGCCGAGGATGCCGGCATCGCCGCGCTGGCCGTGCACGGCCGCACCCGCGCCGACAAGTACGAGGGCGAGGCCGAGTACGAAACCATCGCCGCGGTGAAGGCCAGCGTGCGCATCCCGGTGTTCGCCAACGGCGACGTGACCACGCCGCAACAGGCCAGCCACGTGCTGGCCGCCACCGGCGCGGACGCGCTGATGATCGGCCGCGGCGCCCAGGGCCGGCCGTGGATCTTCCGCGAGATCGCCCACTACCTCGCCACTGGCGAACGGCTGCCCGAGCCGACACCGGATCAAGTCGCCACGATCCTGCTCGGCCACCTGGAACATCTCTACGCCTTCTACGGCGAACAGGCCGGCGTGCGCATCGCGCGCAAGCACCTGGGCTGGTATGCCAAGGACCGGCCCGAGAACGCCGCGTTCCGACAGGTGGCGAACCGCGCCGAAAGCGCGCAGGAGCAGTTGCGGCTGGTCCGTGATTACTTCGAGGCGCTGGCGGCGGGCGAGCGCATGGCAGCCTGAGCAGGCTGGCGAGCGCCGTGCTTCAGGCCGCCAGTTCCCGCGGCATTTCCACTATCGTCAGGCGCAACCGCGGCGGCAGTTCGGCCAGCACCTCGCCGCGATGGCCGAGCAGGCGCAGGGCGCCGTCCGTGTCCTCGGTCAGCACGGTGAGGCTTTCCACCCAGTCGCCGTCGTTGGCGTAGATCAGGCCGTTCCGTTCGATCAGCGCGGCGCGGTGGATGTGGCCGCAGACGATGCCGTCGAGCCGGCGCCGCGCCGCGTCGTCCAGCCCCGCCTGCACGAAGCGTTCGATGTAGCGCTCGGCGGCGCCGCTGCGCTGCTTGACGAAGGCGGACAGCGACCAGTAGCGCAGGCCGAGTCGGCGGCGCACGAGGTTGAGCCAACGGTTGCAGCTGAGGATGCGGTAGTAGATCCAGTCGCCCAGTCGCTCCTGCAAACCGCCGAACTGGGTGACGTTGTCGAAGTCGTCGCCATGCGTGACCAGCAGGCGGCGGCCGTCGGCGGTGACGTGCACCACGCGGCGTCGCACCCGCATGCCGGGCAGCATCAGGCCGCACACGCGGCGCAGCGGGCGGTCGTGGTTGCCCGGCACGTAAATGATTTCCGTGCCGCGCGCATGCAGGGCGTGCAGCGCCTCGATCACCCGCGTGTGTGCGCCGCTCCACTGTGAGCGGCGCTGCATCATCCACCACAGGTCGACGATGTCGCCCACCAGGTACAGCTGCCGGCAGCGCAGGCCGTCGAGGAAGTCCGCCAGCTCCGCCGCGTGGCAATGCCGCGTGCCCAGGTGCACGTCGGAAATGAACACCGCGTTCCATGGCCGCTGCGCGGTCGCGACGCCGCGCTTCACGCCACCGCTCCGTGCTGCCGCTGCAGGTAGCGCTGGCGCTTGCGTGGCCGCAGCTGCGCCAGGTCCACCTCGATCAGGCCGTCGATGGAGCCGCTGAAGTCCGGATCGACGCCGAAGGCGAGGAAGCGTGTGCCGCCGGGTTCGCACAGCTCGGTGTACTGCTTGTAGAGCATCGGCACCGAGGCGCCGAGCCGGGCGAGTGCGGCTTTCATCGCGTCGAAGGCGGCATCGATGTCGAGGCCGTCGAAGGTCAGTGCCGGCGCCCCGAGGGCGAACGGCCGGCGGGCGCTGGCCAAGGCCTGATCGCTGCCGTAGAAGCGCTGGTAGTAGGCCACCACCTGCTCGCTGGCGTCGCGCGGCAGCGCGGCGCTGATCGACACCGCGCCGTAGAGGTAGCGCACTCCGGGGTAGCGCTGCAGGTAGGCGCCGATGCCCTGCCACAGATAGTCGAGGCTGCGGCTGCCCCAGTAGTCCGGCACCACGAAACTGCGCCCGAGCTCCAGCCCGGCCGCCAGCCGCGGGATCGCCTCGTCCGCATAGCGGAACAGCGAGGACGTGTACAGGCCGGCCAGGCCGGTGCGCGCCAGCGCCTCGGCGCCGCGCATCACCCGATAGGCGCCGGCAATGCGACCGGCCTGCGCATCCCAGACCAGGATGTGGTCGTAGCACGCATCGTAGGCATCGAGGTCGCGGCTGCGGCCGGTGCCCTCGCCCACCTCGCGGAAGGTCAACTCGCGCAGCCGGCCGATCTCCTGCAGCAGCGGCGAACCGCCGGCACGGCGCGCCAGCCTGATCTGCTTGCCGTCGCTGGTGGTGCCAAGCAATTCGGTGGCCGCCATCGTCGCCGCCAGCACAGCCGCGTCGATCGGCGGCGCCAGCGGCGCCGGATGCATCGCAACGGGCATCGCGCCCTTCCGACCGATGGCGTACAGCGCCCGGCGGATGCGCCGGAGCGCAGCGTCCTCGCGCTCGCCGTCTGCGACGCGCATCGGCTCGCCCACGTGCAGGCGTACCGGCCGCTGCCGGCGGGCGAACATCTCCCGTGCCAGCAGCGCCGTCGACGCCGGGCGGCACACCGCCGATATCCCGTAGAACAAAGCCGAGTTGCGTGCCTCGATGCGGACCGGCATCACCGGTGCCGCCGTGCGACGCGCGAAGCGCAGGAAACCGGGGCGCCAGCGGGTATCGCGCAGGCCGCGCAGGCCCAGCCGCGAGACTTCGCCGGCCGGGAACACGATCACGCACTGCCCCTCGTGCAACGCGCGCTCGACCCGGCGCACGCTGGCTGCACCAGCCGGCCCGCCGAACACGCGCACCGGCAGCAGCAGTTCCGCCAGCGGCTCGACCAGCGCCAGCACCTCGTTGGCGACGATGCGCACATCGCGCCGCACCCGCCCCACCGCGTCGAGCAAGGCCAGGGCGTCGAGCGCGCCGGAGGGATGGTTGGCGACGATCAGCAAGGGACCGCTCGCGGGGATGCGCGCCAGCGCGGCCGCATCGATCTCGTAGCGCAGCTCGAGGTGGCGCAGGGCGGCCTCGACGAAGGCAAAGCCGCGCAGGTGGCCGTGCTCGGCGCAGAAGGCGTCGATGCCCTCGAACCCCGACCAGCGCGCCAGGCCGTGCAGCAGCGGCACGGCCACCCGCCCGCGGCTGCCACGGAACCAGTGCGGATAGCGCTGTTGCAGACGCTGCTCGATCGCTTGCATGACGACGATCCTCGGCTTGGCCCGTCGCAAGATTGCGCGGCCACCGGGACGACGACGTTGCGCTGCCGCTGCAGCAGCGTGACAGCGCGGGCCGGGGCATGGCGGCGGAACCGCAGCGCGGCGGACGGCAGCGGCGGCGACCCGCGCAGCAGGATTTCGCGTTGACTGCGGCCGTCCGGGGGGCTAACTTGCGCAGCGCCACGGGTAATCATCTCTTCATGCGAATATGGAGATGACTCAAGGGAAGCCGGTGCGAATCCGGCGCTGCCCCGCAGCGGTATGTGGAAACGACCTCCGTCACCAGCACTGGGCCAGGAAACCCGGGAAGCGACGGACAGTAGGCCAGGCGTTTCGTCCACGAGCCCGAATACCTGCCCCGGCCGGAAGCGGCATGCCGCTTCCGCACGACCTGGCGCCTCCGCGGGGAGGACCGGAACCGGCGCTGCCCTGCGAGCATGCGTCGGCTTCGCCCGCCCGCGCCGCCGGTTCGCCCGCGGGGGCGAAGGTCAACGGCGCGGCAATCGCCGCCCATCCTTCGTTCCTCTTTGCCCCTACCCGCAAGAGGAATCATCCATGTCACTCGTTACCCACCTGGGTTTTCCGCGCATCGGCCTGAAGCGCGAACTGAAACGCGCACTGGAAGCGCACTGGCGCGACAACGCCCCCGTCGACGCCCTGCACGAAGCCGCCCGCAAACTGCGCGCACGGCACTGGCGGCTGGCACGCGACGCCGGCGCGGATGTCGTGCCGTGCAACGATTTCAGCCTGTACGACCACGTGCTGGACACCGCCGTGCTGTTCGATGCCATACCGGATCGCTACCGGCCGCTGTTCGAACGCAGCGAGCTGGACGGCTATTTCGCCATGGCCCGCGGCCATCGGGAGGGCGGCCACGACCTGCACGCGCTGGAAATGACCAAGTGGTTCGACACCAACTACCACTATCTCGTGCCGGAGCTGCACGCCGGCCAGCGATTCGCCCTGGCCGGCGACAAGCCGTTGGCGGAATTCCGCGAGGCGCAGGCGCTGGGCCATCGCGCGCGACCGGTGCTGCTGGGGCCGGTCTCCTTCCTGCGGCTGTCCAAAAGTGTCGACGGCAGCAACCCGCTCGACCTGCTCGATGCCCTGCTACCCGCCTACGCCGGACTGCTGCGCCAGTTGGCCGAAGCCGGCGCGGACTGGGTCCAGCTGGACGAGCCCTGCCTCGCGCTCGACCAGGACGCCGGCGGCCACGCCGCCTATCGCAAGGCCTATGCGGGATTGTCCGGGGCGGGCGGTCCGCAGATCCTGCTGGCCAGCTACTTCGGCGCCCTGGGCGACAATCTTGCGCTGGCCGTCGGCCTGCCTGTGCATGGCCTGCACGTGGACCTGGCCCGCGCGCCGCACCAGCTGGACGCCGTGCTCGATGTCCTGCCGACCGATCGCGTGCTGAGCGCCGGCGCGGTGGATGGCCGCAACGTATGGCGCAGCCGCCCCGACAAGCTGCTGCCGCTGTTGCGCAAGGTGCACGCACGGCTTGGCGACGAGCGGCTATGGCTGGCTCCCTCCTGCTCGCTGCTGCACGTACCGATCGACCTCGACGCCGAAGTGGCACTACCACCAGAACGGCGCGCCTCGATGGCGTTCGCGAAGCAGAAGCTGGAGGAGCTGCGCGCCTATGCGGATGCGTTGGCCGGCCACGCCGCCGCCGAAGCGGTGCTGCACGCGCAGCAGGCGGTGCTCGATGGGCAGGCGCAGCAGGCCGGCGTGCGGAACCCGGCCGTGCGCGCGCGGCTCGACGCGCTCAGCCCGCAGACTGCGTTGCGCCGCTCGGCCTACGCCACGCGCCGCATCCTGCAGGCCGAGGTGCTGGGGCTGCCGCCGCTGCCCACCACCACCATCGGCTCGTTCCCGCAGACCGACGACCTGCGACGGGCGCGTGCCGCGCATCGCGCCGGCAAGCTGTCCGACGCCGCCTACCAGGCGACGCTGGAAGCCGAGGTGGAGCGCGTGGTGCGCTTCCAGGAAGCCATCGGGCTGGACGTGCTGGTGCACGGCGAAGCCGAGCGCAACGACATGGTGGAGTACTTCGGCGAGCAGCTCGACGGCTACCTGTTCACCCGCCACGGCTGGGTGCAGAGCTACGGCTCGCGCTGCGTGAAGCCACCGGTGATCTGGGGCGACGTGGCGCGGCCCGCACCGATGACGGTCCGTTGGTCGACCTACGCGCAGTCGCTCACCACCCGGCCGATGAAGGGCATGCTCACGGGCCCGGTCACCCTGCTGCAGTGGTCGTTCGTGCGCGACGACCTGCCACGCGAAACCGTCTGCCGGCAGATCGCGCTGGCGCTGCGCGACGAGGTGCATGACCTGGAGGCCGCAGGCATCGGCGTCATCCAGATCGACGAGCCCGCGTTGCGCGAAGGCCTGCCGCTGCGCCGCGCCGACTGGCCGGCCTACCTGGCGTGGGCGGTGGAATGCTTCCGCATCGCGGCCGGCGGCGTCCGCGACGCCACCCAGATCCACACCCACATGTGCTACTCCGAGTTCAACGACATCATCGAGGCGGTCGCCGCGATGGATGCCGACGTGATCTCGATCGAGACCAGCCGCTCGCGCATGCAGCTGCTGGATGCCTTCGTGCGCTTCCGCTACCCCAACGGCATCGGCCCGGGCGTGTACGACATCCATTCGCCATGCGTCCCCACGCAGGATGAAATGCTGGCCCTGCTGCGCAGGGCGCTGGACGTGCTGGATGCCGGACAGTTGTGGGTGAACCCCGATTGCGGCCTGAAAACCCGCAGTTGGAAGGAGACCGAGCCCGCGTTGCGCGGCATGGTGGCGTGTGCCCGCCAGCTGCGCGCCGGCATCGCCGCCTGAGCGCCTCACACGCCGGAACCGGCAGGGGCGTCATCGACGCGCCCCTGCCTCCTGCCGCGGTGCCGGAGATGACGGTGCAAAGACACGGAACCGGTTTAAGATGCCGGCTATTGTGCCGATGGCTACACCCGATGGACGCCGCACCGCCCCCCGCCAGCCCGCAAGACAAGGTCGACGCGCTCAAGCTGCGGGAGGCGCAATGGAGGCGCGTGGGCGGGCTGCTGCGCAGCCTGCTGGCGCACCTGGCCGGCCCTGACGAACTGCACGGCCCGGTGCTGGACACCACGCTGGGCGAGTTGCGCAACGCCATGCGCGAGACCGGCAGCGACAACCGCATCCCCACCCTGCTCGGCGTGCTGGCGAAGGCGGCGAAGACGCTGGACGAACCAGCGGCGCATGCCGAATCACCATCCGTGGCGCCGGTTGCGGCGAACGAGCCCCTGCTGATCGTGCTCGACCATCTGCAGCTCGAGGATCCCGCCGCCGAGCTGGTCGGGCTGCGCCAGCAGATCGCCGGTTGCACCCATCTGCGGACACTGCGCGACCACGGCCGCGCACTGGTCGACCTGGTCAACGAGCGCCTGCGCAAACTGGCCGAGGAGCGCAAGGCCACGACCCAGTTGCTGCATCACATCAATTGCCACCTCGGCACGCTGGCCGAATACATCGAACAGGACGAAAGCAGCGGCCGTGACGCCGCCGAAGCCAGCCGCCTGGCCAACGAACGCCTGCTCGAGGAGGTGCAGCTGCTGGACGATTGCGTCGGCTCCGCATCCGACCTGGCCACGCTGCGCCGCAACGTCAACACGCGGCTGAGCATCATCCGCGACCATCTCGCCGATTCGCGCAACCGCGAGCTGGCGCGCGAACAGGACTGGCAGAAACGCCTCAACCGCTCACGCCACCGCGTGCGGCAGCTGGAGGACGACGTCGAGCGCATGGAAACCATGCTGGCGGCGAAAGGCCATCTGGTCGACACCGACGCGCTCACCGGCCTCGCCAACCGCCGCGCACTGGAAGCGCGCATGCAGCACCTGTGCGATGGGCTGCCGAACCGGATCAGCCTGCTGATGGTGGACATCGACCATTTCAAGGACATCAACGACCGTCTCGGCCACGGCGCCGGTGATCGCGCGCTGCGCATCGTCGCCGAACAGTTGCAGGCCACCCTGCGCCCGGGCGACTTCCTCGCCCGCTATGGCGGCGAAGAGTTCGTGGCCATCCTGGAAGCCGGCGCCGAGGAGGCCATGCACGTCGCCGAGCGGCTGCGCGAGCGGCTGGAGCGCACGCGTTTCCGCAGCCAGGACCAGCCCGTGCGCCTCACGCTTTCCTGCGGCGTCGCCACCGTGCAGTCCGACGATACGCCGGAAAGCGTGTTCGATCGCGCCGACCGCGCGCTCTACCAGGCCAAGCGCGCCGGCCGCAACCGCTGCATGGCGCTCTGAAGAAGCCCGAACCTGCCGCTTTGGGATCATCGACGATGGACGCCGAACGCACCGAGTCCGCCCTGCCCGACCCCATGGAGCAGCTTGAACGCGAGCAGGCCCGCTGGCGCGAGCTGGACGCCCTGCTGCGGCGCCTGCTGTCGCGCCTCACTTATGCCGCGGAAGGCCGCAACGCCAGCCTCGACGGCGTGCTCGGCGGTATCCGCATGGCCACCCGCAACCCCCTCGACGAGCAGCGCATCCAGCCCTTGCTGGATGCCCTGACCGACGCCGTGGCCACGCTCGACGAGGACGCCAGCCGCCCGGTACCGGCACCGTTGGCGGAGGTCGCGCCGGCGCCCGCGCTGGCGCCGCCCGCCGCGGCGGAGCCGCCGCTGGACCGCCTGTTGCTGGCCATCCTCGACCGCCTGCCGCTGGGCGATCCCGTCGACCCCGAGCTGGAAGCCCTGCGCGGACGCATCGTGGGTTGCCGCGACGCCGCCATGCTGCAGGTTCACGGCGAGGCGCTGGCCGCACTGGTAGCGCGCCGGCTTGAGCAACTGGAGGAAGCCCAGCGCAGCGCCAGCCGCCTGCTTAGCCACGTGGACGACGAACTGTCCGCGCTCACCGTGCATCTCGACCAGGACGACCAATCGCGCAACGACGTGGTCGCCGCACGGCGCGAACTGGGCGAACGCATGGCCGGCGAAGTGCAGGCGCTGGGCGAACGCGCGCGTTCCGCGCCCGACCTGGTCAGCCTGCAGGCCGACGTGCAGGCGCGACTGGCCGCCGTCGGCGCCCATCTCGCCGCGCTGCGCGAGCGCGAGCAGCTGCGCGAGCAGGCGTGGCGGGAACACGCCGCGCGCATGCGCGAACGCATCCGCGAGCTGGAATCCAGCACCCGCACCATGGAGGCCACGCTGCAGCAGAAGCTGCAGCTGGCCGACACCGACCCGCTCACCGGGCTGGCCAACCGTCGCGCCCTGGAAGTACGCATGGCATTGCTGTGCGAGGCCGACGCGCCCGTCACCAGCCTGCTGATCCTGGACATCGACCACTTCAAGACCATCAACGACCGGCTGGGCCACGCCGCCGGCGACCGCGCGCTGCGCATCGTGGCCGAACAGCTGCAGGCCGCGCTGCGTCCCGGCGACTACCTCGCCCGCTACGGCGGCGAGGAGTTCGTCGCCCTGCTCGCCGCCGATGCCGGCGAAGCGATGCGGGTGGCCGAACGCCTGCGCATACGCATCGGCCAGGCGCGCTTCCACAGCCAGGACCAGGTGGTGCCGATCACCCTGTCGTGCGGCATCGCCACCGTGCGCGCGGACGACACGCCGGACAGTGTTTTCGAGCGCGCCGACCAGGCGCTCTATCGCGCCAAGAGCAACGGGCGCAACCGCTGCGAGGCCGCGTGAATCGCGGCAAATAGCCGTCCAGCCGCCCAAATCCGGGTTCAGGCTGGGGTACAACCCCGATGCGACAGAGTGGTATGATGCCGCACTTTCTTTTATCTCTTTATCCGTACACGAGGATATAAACGCGATGTCCAGCCATCTGTTCACTTCCGAATCGGTCTCCGAAGGCCATCCGGACAAGGTCGCCGACCAGATTTCCGATGCCGTGCTCGACGCGATCCTCGCGCAGGATCCGCGAGCCCGCGTCGCCTGCGAAACCATGGTGAAGACCGGCGTGGCCATCGTCGCCGGCGAAATCACCACCAGCGCCTGGATCGACCTCGAGGCGATCACCCGCAAGGTGATCCTGGACATCGGCTACGACTCCAGCGAAGTCGGCTTCGACGGCGCCACCTGCGGCGTGCTGAACCTGATCGGCAAGCAGTCGCCCGACATCAACCAGGGCGTGGACCGCAAGAAGCCCGAGGAGCAGGGCGCCGGCGACCAGGGCCTGATGTTCGGCTACGCCACCAACGAGACCAAGGACTTCATGCCGGCGGCGATCTACTACTCGCACCGCCTGGTCGAGCAGCAGGCCAAGATCCGCAAGAAGAAGAACTCGCGGCTGCCGTGGCTGCGCCCCGACGCCAAGAGCCAGGTCACCCTGCGCTACGAGAACGGCGTGGCCACCGCGATCGACGCCGTGGTGCTGTCCACCCAGCACGACCCGGGCGTGAAGCAGAAGGAGCTGATCGAAGCCGTGCGCGAGGAGATCCTCAAGCCGGTGCTGCCGGCCAAGCTGCTGCACAAGGGCACCAAGTTCCATATCAACCCGACCGGCAAGTTCGTCATCGGCGGCCCGGTGGGCGACTGCGGCCTGACCGGCCGCAAGATCATCGTCGACACCTACGGCGGCTGGGCCCGCCATGGCGGCGGCGCGTTCTCCGGCAAGGATCCGTCCAAGGTGGACCGTTCGGCCGCCTACGCCGCGCGCTACGTGGCCAAGAACATCGTGGCCGCCGGCATCGCCGACCGCTGCGAGGTGCAGGTGAGCTACGCCATCGGCGTGGCCGAGCCGACCTCGATCTCGGTGACCACCTTTGGCACCGGCAGGATCAGCGACGACAAGATCGAGAAGCTGATCCGCAGGCACTTCGACCTGCGTCCGTACGGCATCCTCAAGATGCTCGACCTGATCCACCCGATGTACCAGCAGACCGCCAGCTACGGCCACTTCGGCCGCAGTCCCTACGAGGTGAAGGCCGCCGACGGCAGCAAGTTCACCGCGTTCTCGTGGGAGAAGACCGACAAGGCCGAGGCGCTGCGCGCGGATGCCAAGCTGAAGTAAGCCCGCCATTCGCTCCAGCCGCAGCCTGCGGCCGGAAGGCGGAACGAAACGGGCCGCGCAAGCGGCCCGTTTTCGTGCGGAGATACCGTGCGGCTACGATCCCAGCATGCGGATCGCCTCGTCGCGGACGCTGCGCATGGCGGCGTTGAGCGTCTTCGGATCCATCGCGATCACCGGGTCCATGTAGCGCTGGCGCACCTTGGCGGCCGCACCGGTGTCGTGCAACTCCATCAGCACGGAGTACAGGCGCGAGGCGCTTTCGATGGTGTGCGCATCGCGCAAGCCCAGCAATTGCTCGCGTTGATCCAGCGCCTGCCGGTAGGCGTCTCGCGCGGCCTGCCACTGGTGGGCGTCGTCCTCGATGTCGCCGATCAGGGTGCGGGTGGCGGAGATCATCGGGTGCTGCGGCCCCAGCACGCGCAGCTGGCCGGCCAGGCACTGCTTGGCCTCGGCCAACGCCGGCCCGTACTGGCCGGCCTCGTCCAGCAGGCTGGCCAGGCTGCCCAGCGCCATCAGGGTCTTGGGATGGTCGGCGCCGAGCTGGCGTTCGTGGGCCGCGAGGATCTGCCGTTCCAAGGCGATCGCCTGCGCGTAGTAGGCGCGCCGTTCGGCCGCAGCCTTGGCATGGCTGCCCTGCTTGGCCAGCAGCCGCACCATCACCGTTTCGGCGGCGATGGTGTCGGGATGGTCGACGCCCAACACGCGGCGACGCGCGTCGATCACGCGTTGCAGGTCCGCGCCGGCTGCGGCAAGCGCCTTGGGATCCTGCGCCAGGTACACCTCGTCCGTCGCCACCATGAAGGCGGCGGCCAAGGTATCGGGGTGATCCGCGCCCAGGCGCTGGGTGCGGACGGCGGCCACCTGGCGGGCGAGTGCGAGCGAGCGCTCGTATTCGTAGCGATAATGCAGCAGCCTGGCCTGCACCAGCATGGTGTCCAACGTCTGCGGGTTCTGCGCGCCCAGCGCGCGCTGGTCCAGCGCCACCAGCGGCCCGGCCAGCTGCAGCGCGCGATCGCGCTGGCCGAGTCCGATCAAGGTCATTACCAGGTCGCGCTGCAATCGCATCAGGCCGTGATTGGTGGCGGGGACGCGCGGTTTCAGCGCGGCGTACAACGCGTCCTGCTGCTGCAATGCCTGCCGCAGGTGTCCCTGCGCCACCAGCATGCGCGCCACGCCGGATTCGGCGGCCACGCGCAGGGCGTCGGTGGGCGGCTCGAGCCGCGCCAGCTTTTCGGCCTGGGCGTACATGGCGGCCGCGGCCGCCGTGTGCCCCTGCTTCTCCAGCGCCTGCGCCAGGTCCACGCGTACCGAAAGCTGACCGCGGTCGCCGGCAGGCAGCAGCCTGGCGCGCACCGCCAGCACCTTGCGCAACTCGGCGGCGGCATGCGCGTAGCTGCCGATGCCAAGCAGCGCACGCGCCAGCGACTGGCGCAGGTCGGCATCGAGCAGGGGCGCATCGGCAAAGGCACGGTCGAGGCCGTCGAGCGTATGGCCGATCACGTAATCGTCCATCGCCGCGCGTGCGATGTCGGTGGCCTGCACGCTGGCGAAGGCCTTGCCCAGCGCATCGTCCACCACCGCCCCTGGCGCCGAGGCGAGCGACGCGGCGACTTGGCGCCGGGTCGCGGCGACCACGGCATGTCCCATCGCGTCGATGTCCACGCTGTCGTACATCGACTGCTGGAACTGCACCATCCGCTGCAGCTGCAGCAGCCGCTGCTCGGCCAGCCGTTGCTGCACACGCGTCTGGTGCAGCGAATAGAGCGACGTGGCCAGGCCGGCCAGCACGCTGAGCAGCAGTGCGGCGGCGGCGGTCAGCGGCCAGCGGTTGCGCTGCAGGAAGCGGCGCGCACGGTACAGGCGCTGGCCGCGCCGCGCCAGCACGGGACGCTGCGCCAGCCACCTGCGCAAGTCGGCGGCAAGCGCGTCCACGCTGGCGTAGCGCTCGCCGGCCTTGCGGCGCAGCGCCTTCAGCGCGATGGCGTCGATGTCGGCGGGAACGGCGTGACGCAGTGCGTCGCCCGTCCGCGCACTGCGGCTGGGCGGCACGACCTCGCCGGCGACGATGGCGTGGCTGAGCTGGTGCGGCGTGGTGATGTGCTGCCATGGCCGTTGTCCCGCCATCAGCTGGTAGAGCACCATGCCGAGCCCGTAGACGTCCACCGCGGTGGTCAACGGCTGCTGCTCGATCTGCTCCGGGCTGGCGTAGGCCAGCGTGAGCGCGCGCTGGCCGGTGACGGTGAGCGTGCCCTCCACCGCCTCCTCGTCGATCAGCCGGGCGATGCCGAAGTCCAGCAACTTGGGCTCGCCCCGCGCATCGACCAGAATGTTGGCGGGCTTCAGGTCGCGGTGGATTACCAGGTTGCGGTGCGCATACTCCACCGCGGCGCAGACCTTGAGAAGCAGCTGCGCGCGTTGGCGCAGGTCCAGCCCGTGTCGCTCGCACCACGCGTCGATGCGCTCGCCCTCGACGTATTCCATCGCCAGGAAGGGCTGGCCGTCGGCCAGCATGCCGCCGTCGAGCAGGCGCGCGATGCCGGGGTGCTCCAGCCGTGCCAGCAATTGCCGCTCGCGCGCGAAACGCTCCTGCAACGTGGGTGATCCGACCGCCCCGGCGCCAAGCACCTTCAGCGCCACCTGCTGCACGAAGCCGCCATCCTCGCGCTCGGCAAGGTAGACCACGCCCATGCCGCCTTCGCCGAGCCGGCGCACGAGGCGGTAGCGACGCGGCGCGTTGGCCTGCGCATCGAGGCCACTGAGGTCCACCGTATCGCCCGGCGCCAACGGCAGCGTGGCGGTGTGGCTGCTTTCGATCGCGGCGATCATCCAGCGCACTTCGCGCGCCAGCGCTTCGTCACCGCCGCATTCGCGGTCGATCGCGGCGTCGCGCCTGGACGCGACGGTCTCCAGCACACCCATGGCGATGCGCTTGGCGAGCAGATAACGGTCGGTCAAATGACCGGTCATGGAGGCCCCTGTGCGTTGGCACGCGCGCACACCGTGCCGCCACGCGCTGCAGGGGCGCAGGATAGCCTAGTTGGGCGTGGCGGCTAACCGTCCGATTCGCGGCGCGAGGCGACTACCACCGGCTTCTTGGCCGATTCACGACGCTTCGCCAGGTGCGTCTCCGCATGGTGTGCGCGCCGCTTGGCGACCCGACGGCAAGTGCTTCCCTTGCGTGCCACGCATCCGCGGCTGGCCACGGTCGTTGGCTTGCCGTGCCGCGTCTTGCGTACCGGCGTCGCGCGTCGCTGCGAAGCCGGCAGGGTATCCGCCTCGGCGGTCTGGATCGGCGAGATCGCTTCGAGCAGGCGTGCGGCGCGACTGCCTGGACGCACGCCAGCGGCCTGCGCCACCAGGATCGGCGGAGTGGGACGACCGTCGAAGCCGTCATCCAGCAGGCGCGCCATCAGGCGGTCGCGCACATAGGCGGTGCGGCTGCCCAGCACCACGGCGAACAGGCGCTGGCCGTCGCGCACGGCGGTGGAGGCGAGGTTGAAACCGGAGGCGTCGGTGAATCCGGTCTTCAGGCCATCCATGCCCGGATAGCGGTACATCAAGTTGTTGTGCCCGCGCACGATGTGGCCGTGGAACACGAACTCCTGCGTGGCGAAGAAGTGCGCGTACTGCGGGAAATCGCGGTACAGCGCCATCGCCAGCTTCACCAGGTCGTGCGCGGTGGAGACGTTGTTCGGGTCGGGCAGGCCGGAAGCGTTGGCGAAGTGGGTGTGGCTCATGCCAAGCAACGCGGCCTGCGCGTTCATCATCTCGGCGAAGCGGCTCTCGCTGCCGCCGATGCCCTCGGCCATCACGCTGGCGGCGTCGTTGGCCGACTTGGTGACCATGCCGAGGATGCAGTCCTGCACCGCAATGGTCGAACCGGGGCGCAGCCCCAGCTTGGTGGGCGGCCGGCTCGCCGCCCATGCGGATACCGGCAGCTGCTGGTCGAAGCTCAACTTGCCGCTCTTCAACTGCTGGAAGGCGATGTAGAGCGTCATCATCTTGGTGAGCGAGGCGGGATAGTCGCGCTGGTCGGCGTTGACCTGTTCGATGATCTGGCCGGTATTGCCGTCCACGACGATGGCCGCGTAGCCGGCATGCGCCGCGCAGGCAAAGCTGCCGAGGCCGCACAAAAGCGCCAGCGCCAGTACCGTGCGCATGCGAAACAGCATCCGCCCCAGCCACGTCGATTCGATGGCCACCCCGATTCCTCGCAAACAGATTACAAAACGATGCCCTGCCCCGGCGCGACCATACCCCAAGGCCGCGCCAAATTCCATAGGCAAGACTTGAAATAATTTCGTTAAATATATGTTCCAGAAGAGATTGTTCAGCCACGCCAGTCAAGGCGGGCATTCGGCCAGGGCCGCCGCCGGCTAGAATGGCGCGATGTCCCTGATCCAACTCCAGCGCGTCGATTTCAGCATCGGCGGCCCCCTCCTGCTCGAACACGTCGACCTGTCCATCGACCGCAACGAGCGCGTGTGCATCGTCGGCCGCAACGGCGAAGGCAAATCCACCCTGATGAAGCTGATCGCCGGCGAGCTGAGGCCCGACGACGGCGAAGTGCGCGTGCAGAACGGCATCGTCGTCGCGCGCATGGCGCAAGAGGTGCCACAGGGCACCGCCGGCAGCGTGTTCGACGTGGTGGCGCAGGGCCTGGGCGACCTCGGCCGGCTGCTGGCGCGTTACCACCACCTGTTGCACGAAGGCGACCTCGACGCGCTGGGCGACGTGCAGCACGAGATCGAGGCGCGCCACGGCTGGGATCTCGACCGCCGCGTCACCGAGGTGCTGACCCGGCTCGAACTGCCCGCCGACACCGACTTCGCCGCGCTCTCCGGCGGCATGAAGCGCCGCGTGCTGCTGGCGCAGGCGCTGGTGCGCAAGCCCGACGTGTTGCTGCTGGACGAACCCACCAACCACCTCGACATCGAGGCGATCGGCTGGCTGGAAGGCTTCCTGAAATCCTTCGACGGCAGCCTGCTGTTCGTCACCCACGACCGCAGCTTCCTGCAGGCGCTGGCCACGCGCATCGTCGAGATCGACCGCGGCCAGCTCACCGACTGGCCCGGCGACTACGCCAACTACCTGCGCCGCCGCGAGGAACGCCTGCACGCCGAGGCGCAGGCCAACGCGCTGTTCGACAAGAAGCTGGCGCAGGAAGAAGTGTGGATCCGCCAGGGCATCAAGGCCCGCCGCACGCGCAACGAAGGCCGCGTGCGTGCGCTGAAGGCGCTGCGCGTGGAACGCGCGGAGCGTCGCGAGCTGGGCGGCAACGTGAAGATGACCGCGGCCAACGCGCAAGCCTCTGGCAAGAAGGTGATCGATCTGGAACACGTGCACCAGAGCTACGGCGGGCGCGTGCTGATCGACGACCTCACCACCACGGTGATGCGCGGCGACCGCATCGGCATCATCGGCCCCAACGGCGCCGGCAAGAGCACCCTGCTGAAGATCATGCTGGGCGAACTGAAGCCCGAGCGCGGCAGCGCCACGCTGGGCACCGGCATCCAGATCGCCTACTTCGACCAGCACCGGCTGCAGCTCGACGACACGCAGAACGCACTGGACAACGTGGCCGAGGGCCGCGAGTACATCGAGCTCAACGGCCAGCGCAAGCACATCATCGGCTACCTGCAGGACTTCCTGTTTTCGCCCGAGCGCGCCCGCGCACCGATCACCCGGCTCTCCGGCGGCGAGCGCAACCGCCTGCTGCTGGCCAAGCTGTTCGCGCAGCCGTCGAACCTGCTGGTGATGGACGAACCCACCAACGACCTCGACGTGGAAACGCTGGAGCTGCTGGAGGAATTGCTCACCGACTATCAGGGCACCCTGCTGCTGGTCTCGCACGACCGCGCCTTCCTCGACAACGTGGTGTCCAGCACGCTGGTGCTGGAAGGCGACGGCAAGGCCGGTGAATACGTGGGCGGCTACAGCGACTGGCTGCGGCAACGGCCGGCGGCGAACGCGTCAGGCCCGACCCCGGCGACGAAAAGCCCGGCAGCAACACCGGCCGCCACAGTCGCGCCGGAAGCGAAGCGCAAGCTGAGCTACAAGGACCAGCGCGAACTGGAGCAGTTGCCCGCGCGCATCGAGCAGCTCGAAACCGACATCGCCGCACGCGGCGAGGCGATGAACGACCCTTCGTTCTTCCAGCAGGACGGCGCCGCCATCGTCAAGGCGAACGAGGCATTGGCCAAGCTGCAGCAGGAACTGGAAAACGCCTACGCGCGCTGGGCCGAACTGGACGGCTGAACGCAGGACCTATCCCTTCGCCTCCGCCGCGGCTCGGCTCGGCAGCCACAGCCGCGCCAACGCGCCGTGCGCATCCTCGCGCGCCAGCAGGGCCACGCCGCCCTCGTGCGCCTCGGCGATCTGCCGCGCCAGCGCGAGGCCGATGCCGGAGCCGCCGGGCTTGGTGGTGAAGAACGGCACGAACAGGTTGTCGCTGGGCGGCGGGCCAGGACCGTCGTCTTCCACTTCGATCACCGCGCGCTCGCCGTCACGCCGCCAGCGCAGGCGCACGCCGCCCTCCGGCAGCGCGGCTTCGACGGCATTGCGCAGCAAATTGATCAGCGCCTGTTCGAGCTGGTCGGGGTCGGCCAACACCGTCAACGGTTCGCCGGCTTGCACGGTGACGGGCAGGCGTTGTTCCAGCTTCGCCAGCTTGGCCAGCAACGCCGAAAGCTC
Organism: Pseudomonadota bacterium; assembly: GCA_021805685.1. GTDB lineage: Bacteria > Pseudomonadota > Gammaproteobacteria > Xanthomonadales > Rhodanobacteraceae > Rhodanobacter_A. Next base: position 2,337 of record JAJZET010000269.1, on the reverse strand, counting down.
CACCGCGCGCGGTTGCGGCGGCGGCAAGCGCGCCAGCCTGCTGTAGCTGGAAAGAAAGCGCCCGAGCGCCTCGGCGCGATGGCCGATCAGCTCCAGCCCGCCGCGGAAATCCTCGCGCCAGTCCTCCGGCAGCGGGTCGCGCGCGACCAGCGTGGCCAGCGTGCCGGCCATCGACTGGATCGGCGCCAGCGAGTTGTTGACCTCGTGGCCCAGCACGCGCAGCAGGCGCTGCCACGCCGCACGCTCCTCCTCGCGCAGCACGCGACCCACGTCGTTGACCACCAGCAAACGGCCGCCACGTCCACCGCTGCGCAGCGCCGCATGGCGGATCTCGAAGCGCCCGCTGCGCCCCGGGAAGACGTGGGTCATCAGGCGCGCGGCCGGCCCTTCCAGCAGCGGCGCCAGGCCAAGTTCCGCCGCACTCAGCCCAAACAGGCGATGGCGTTCCGCATCGAGCAGGCGTTGCGCGGCGGGATTGAGCAGGCGCAGCCGCTGCTGCTCGTCGAACACGAATACCGCACTGTCCAGCGCGGCCAGCGTCTTGCCGAGCAAGTAGGAGGATTCCTCGAATTCCAGCCGCTCGCGCTGCAGGCGTTCGGCCAACGCGTTGATGTCGTAGATCGCGTCGCCGAGCACCCCGCCCTGCACGCCGCGCAGACTGTAGTCGCCCTGGCGCAGCGCCTCCAGCAGGCCCGACAAGGTGTAGAGCGGAAACACCACGCGCCGGTACTGCCAACGGGCGAGTAGCAGCGTGGCGACGACGGCGCCAACGATGCAGCCCCAGCGTATCGACGCATCCCACGCAGCCTGGGCCAGCACGAGGGCGACGAGCAAGCCCGGCGTGGCCACCAGCAGGCTGCCGAGCAGCACACGCCGCTCGAAGCGCGGCATGCGCCCGGCGCGCTGGGCGGAATGCTCAGTCGGCATCGCCGGCCGCGTCGCGCAAGTCGTGCTTGTCCAGCCGGCGGTACAGCGACTGCCGGGTGATGCCCAGCGCATCGGCGGCGCGCTGCAGGTTGCCGTCGAAGCGCTCCAGCGCACGCTGCACCAGATGCGCCTCGGCCTGCTCCAGCGTCATGCCGTCGAGATCGGCAGCGGGCGGCGTGGCAGCGTCGCCGAAGGCCAGTACCGCCGCGCCCACCTCGTCGTGTTCGGCGAGCAAGGCGGCCCGCTCCATCAGGTGTTGCAGCTCGCGCACGTTGCCGGGCCAGCGCCATGCCACGAGCGCACGTTCGGCCGAAGGCGCCAGCCGCAAACCATCGCGGCCGTAGCGTTGCGCGTTGCGCGCGAGGAAGCTGCGCGCCAGCGGCAGGATGTCCTCCGCGCGCTCGCGCAGCGGCGGCAACCTCACTTCCAGCGTGTTGAGCCGGTAGAGCAGGTCCTTGCGGAAGCGGCCCGCGGCCACCTCGGCCTGCAGGTCGGCATTGGTAGCGGAGACCAGCCGCACGTCGGTCTTCTGCGTGCGCGAGGAACCCAGCCGCTCGAATTCGCCGTCCTCCAGCACGCGTAGCAGCTTGGGCTGCTGCGCGGCCGGCACGTTGCCCACCTCGTCGAGGAACAGCGTGCCGCCGTCGGCCAGCTCGAAGCGGCCGATGCGCTCGCTCTTGGCATCGGTGTAGGCGCCGCGCACGTGGCCGAACATCTCCGACTCGAACACGCTCTCGGCGATGCCGCCCATGTTCACCTTGACCAGCGAACGCGCGGCGCGCGGTGAACGCTGGTGCAGCAGTTGCGCGACCACCCCCTTGCCGGTGCCGTTCTCGCCCAGCACCAGCACGTTGGCATCGCTGGCGGCGACGCGCTCGACCAGCGCCAGCACGCGCCGCATCGCCGGTGACTCGGCGATGACATCCTCGCCCGCCTCGCCGCGCAGCAGCGCGTTCTCCGCCTCCAGCCGGCGTTGCCGGCGCGCACCCTCGGCCAAGGCAATCTGCGCGCGCAGCACGCTGACCAGGCGTGCGTTGTCCCACGGCTTCTCGACGAAGTCGGCGGCGCCACGGCGCATCGCCTCCACCGTGAGCGGCACGTTGCCCCATGCCGTCATGGTCACCACCGGCAGGTCGGGCGCGAGCTGGCGCAGTTGCTCCAGCAGCTGCAGCCCTTCCTCGCCCGAGGTGGTGTCGCGCGAATAGTTGCAGTCGATCAGCGCGCAGGCGAACTCGCGCCTGCGCACCGACTCCAGCGCTGCGGCGGGATCGGCCACGCCGATGCTGGCGATGCCCTCGGCCTTGAGCAGCAGGCGCAGCGCCTCGCGCACGTCGGCCTGGTCGTCGGCGATCAGGATGGTGGGGTTCGGTTCACGCGCCACGCGATCGTTCATCCATGCAGTGTAAGGGT
>JAJZET010000220.1 GCA_021805685.1 Pseudomonadota bacterium | reverse complement strand
CGGCAGGTGGCGCTTGAGGTCGGCCTCGGCCTTGGACAGCTCGATCCTGCGCGCGGCAACCGCGGCATCGGCGCTGTTGGCCGTGTCGGTTTGCCCGCGTACCTGGCGCACTGCGAGCGCCAGCGCACTGCGTGCCTGGCGCAGACGCACGTCGGCGTCGGTAGGGTCGAGCTTCACCAGCGGCTGGCCGGCATCGACGTGCTGGGTGTCGTCGGCCAGCACCGCGATCACGGTGCCCGGCACCTGGGCGGAAATGCCTACCAGGTTGCCGCCCACGTAAGCGTTGTCGGTGCTCTCGCGCAGCGAGAACACGAAGGTCCACAGCAGGAACCAGGCCAGCGCTGCGAGCACGAAAACGGCGGTCACGATCAGCAGCGCTCGACGGCGTTTGGGCGGGTCCTTCGCGGCGAGGCCGCTGTCGTTGGGGGCCTTCGGCAGGGCGGACTCGGTGGCGCTCATGGGCTGGGGCTCCGGTTGGCGGTCTTGGAGGGTAGGGGCGTGGCGGCGGCGCTGGCGTCGGCCGGCATGCGGTAGCCGCCACCGAGCGCATCGATGAGGGCAAGGTCGGTACTCAGCGCCTGCGCATGCAGGGCGATGGCCTGGTCTTCTTGCTGCAGCAATTGCGCCCGCGCGGCTAGGCTTTCGCGGGCGTCGCGCACACCCTGCCGCAGGCGGGCCCGTGCGTTGGCGTAGAGGTGTTCGTCCGCGCCGACCTGTTGCTGCTGTTGCGCGCGTGTGGTGGCGAGGCGCTCGGCAGACAGCGCCTGGCTGGCGACCTCGCGTGCGGCATGGAACACGGTGGCGTTGTACTGCGCCACCGCATCGTCGAGCTGGGCGCGGCTGAAGCCGTAGGCTGCCTTCAGGCGGCCACCCTCGAAGATGGGCAGGTGCAGCGCCGGGGTGAGGCCGAACACCCGGCTGCTCGGGCTGAACAGGTTGCCGAGGCTGCCCGAGCCGCCGCCGCCACCGAACAGTGCCGGTGCCGCCTGGTTGGTGCTGGACAGGCCTGCCATCGCGCTGATGCTGATGTCGGGGAAGAACTGCGCGCGGGCCTCGTCGGTCTGCCTGAGCGCCGCTTCGACCTGCCAGCGGCTGGCGGCGATGTCGGGCCGCCGTGCGATCAGGTCCAGCCTTGCGCTGGCGGGAAGCCCGCTGCGAACCGACGGCAGCGGGCGCGGCGACAGCGGCGGCAGTTGCGCCGGGGACACGCCGAGCAGCGCGGCCAGCGCCACCTTGCGGATGCGCGCCGAGCTTTCCAGCGCGGTTTGCGCCTGTTCCACGCCAGCGATGCGAGAGCGGGCTTCCTGCACCGAGTCGGGCAGGTCTACTCCCTGCTTCACGCGCAGTTCGGCAATCCGCAGCAGGCGCTGCTGCACGTCCAGCGATTGCCTGGCCAACGCTAGTCGCGCTTCATCGGCCAACCAGCCGAAGTAGGTATCGGCCACCGCGTTCTGTATCGTCAGTGCGGCCGCCGCGCGCTGCGCCTCGGCAGCATGCGCCTGGTCAAGTGCGCTCTCGATCGCGGCGCGCTTCTTGCCCCACCAGTCGAAGTCGTACTGGAACTGCACGCCGAGATCGGCCTGGTTGTACCAGGTGAAGCCGAGCAGCTTTGGCGGCATCAGGCCATGCTCGCTGATGCGCTGGCGGGCGACTTGCGCGCTGCCGTTGATGCTCAGCCCGGCCTGCGCGGCGGCGAGCTTCACCGACTGGTCGGCGGTGTTCACGCGGCTTTGCGCCTGGGCGAGGTCGGGCGACTGGCGCAACGCGGTCGCCATCAGCTCGTCGAGCTGCCGGTCGCCGTAGCCGCGCCACCAGTCGGCGGCGGGCCAGCCGGCGGCAGTGTGCCCGATGCCGGCCAGCGGCACGTCGTCGCGCAGTGCGGGATGACGCAATTTCGGCGGTGCCAACGCACAGCCGGCGAGCGCCAGCGCCACGGCGAAGGCCAGCGCCGTGCGCGGGCGCGATAGTGCGAAGGTCATCGTGCGCTCCTTCATGACGCGTCCTCCGCGTCGAGCTGGTCGAGGTTCTTGGCGAGCTTGCGCAGCAGGCGGCTGAACTGCTTTCGCTCGGCGGCGCTGAAGCCGGCGAACATTGCCTCCGTGTGCGGGAACATCGGCGGCAGCATCTTCTGGACGAAGCGGCGGCCGGCGGCGGTGATGCGGATCAGCACGCAGCGGCGGTCTTCGGCGCTGGCGCCGCGGGAGACCAAGCCGCGCTGCACCAGCGCATTGCCGATGCGTGTCATGTTGGTGCTGCCCTGCGAGGTGAACTCGCACAGCTCGCCCGGCGTGGAGCTGCCGTCGGGGCGGCTATGCAGGATCATCAGGGTGAGGAATTCGCTGTGGTTGAGCTGGTGCGGCTTGAGCTTCTCCTCCAGCCCTTCGTCCATGCGCTTGCCAACCATCGACATCAGGCGGCACAGCGTGGCCTGCTCGGCGGGTAGGCTCGGTATGGCGTCGTGCATGCGCCCGATGCCTTCGTCCATCATTGCAATGCAGTTGCCAAGGCGCGACATTTCATCAGTTCATATTTCACTGGTGAAATAAATTGTGGCGTGGCTCCACGGATGGTGCAAGTGCCCTGATGTGCTCAGACGGGTTCTGGAAGGCGGAACAGCCGGCGCGTGTTGGCGGCGGTGGCGGCGGCCACGCTTTGTTCGGCCTCGCCGCGCAATGCGGCCACGTGGCGCAGTACGTCGAGAACGTACGCGGGTTCGTTGCGTTGGCCGCGATGCCCGGCGTCCGGCTGGTCTGGCGCGTCACTTTCCAGCAGCAGGAATTCGATCGGCATGCTCGCCACCATGCGGCGCAGGCGCTGCGCCCGTTCGTAAGTCACCGGGCCGCCGATGCCGACCAGGAAGCCTAGCTGCCACAGTCGACGCGCCTGCTCCTCGCTGCCGGAAAAGCTGTGCACCACGCCACGCACGCCGGGGTGGCGGCGCAGCGTGAGGATGACTTCCTCCAGTGCCTGCCGCGCGTGCACAATCACCGGCAGGTCACATTCGCGCGCCAGCTCCAGCTGGCGTTCGAAGTAATCGCGTTGTGCGGCGGGATCGAGGCCGGCCGCAGCGAAATCCAGTCCGATCTCGCCGATGGCGACGGTATCGTTCCTTGCACACCAGGCTGACAACGCGGCAACGTCGCCTGGCGCATGCTGCCGCAGGAAGACCGGATGCAGGCCGTAGGAGGGGAACAACGTGCGTGGATGTGCGGCGCAGAGATCACGGATGCGCGGCCAACTGGCAGCATCCACGGCAGGTATCACCAGTTGCAGGACGCCGGCGTCCTGCGCGCGCTGCAATACCTGTGCACGATCGGCGTCGAAATCGCGATCGTCGAGATGGACGTGGCTGTCTGCAAGCACGGGTGTGATGTATCTCTCGGTGTCCGGCTAGTGTAGCGGTGCCGATCTAGGCAGTATTCAGATTCGTGAAGGTTCAATGGCGCCGAGGCCGCACGGTGTTTCGCTTGCGGCCAAAACACAAACAGAGGAGGAGCGGTCATGAAGAAGTTGATGGTCAATGCACTCAATGTGGGGATTGTGGCGGCGCTGGCTGTCGGCTTGTCGGCCTGCAATCGCAGTGCCGATGCCGGTACGGCGGGTGGCCAGGCAGGGAACGGCGCGCAGTCGGCGGCCGTGCAGCAGCCGGCCGGTCCGCAATACGCCAAGGTGGTCAGCGTCACGCCGGTACATTCGACCACCGCCGCGCATCAAGTCTGCCACGACGAGGTGGTCAGCCAGGCGGCTCCGCCTAAAGACCAGCACAACATCGCGGGTACTGCGATCGGTGCGGTGGCCGGTGGCCTGCTCGGCCACATGGTCGGCGGCGGCAGGGGCAAGACCCTTGCCACGGTGGCTGGTGCGGTGGGCGGCGGCTACGCCGGCAATCGCATCGAGAACGCGCACCACAAGCCGCAGGTGACGCAGTCGGTGGAGCGTCAGTGCAATACGGTGGCTGGCACCGACAAGATCGTCGGCTACGACGTGCAGTACGTCTACAACGGCGTTACCCGTACCACGCGCATGGATCACGATCCGGGCGATCGCGTGCAGGTGCAGGAAGGCGTGACGGCCGTGTCGGATGCCCGTTGATCGCGGCACCATACCCATCCGCTAGGAGTACTCGATGAGCCTTTCCATGCGAAGCATCGTTCCTGTGGCTGTGCTGTCGGCCGGGTTGGTGTTGTCTGGTTGCGTCACCAGTCCCGACTACGGGCATGATGGTTACTACTCGCAAGGTTCCGGAAGCGGCTATCGCCGTTGCCATGACTGTGGCGTGGTACAGGACGTACAACTCGTTCGTGTCGAAAACGGAAACTCCAACGGTGGCACGCTGGGCGCGGTGATCGGCGCGGTGGCCGGCGGCTTGCTGGGCAATACCATCGGCAAGGGCGATGGCCGCAAGGCTGCCACGGTGGTGGGTGCGGTGGCTGGCGGCGTTGTCGGGAACCAGGTCGGACGCCGTTCCGATGGCGGGCGCGACGCATGGCGCATCGTGGTTCGGCTGGATGACGGTCGCTACGCCACCGTGACGCAGCGCGAGGATCCGCAGGTGCGTAACGGTGATTACGTCCAGGTGCGTGACGGTCACGTCTACCTGAGGTGATGGCGTCAATTCAAAATGGACGTCTGGACGTCCAAATGAAAAGGCCCTCGAAAGAGGGCCTTTTTCTTGGGCGATGCCCGGTGCGTCAGTTAACGGCATAGAACGTATGGTCGCCGATGGTGATGCCTTGCTTGTTGCGCGACCATGCGGGCGAAATCGTCGCGGTAGCGAAGTGGTCGGCGCGCGGTACCAGCATGCGGCGCTCGTTCTTCGGCAACTGCCAGTCGTAGATGGTTTGCCCGGCGATCTCCCACGCCTTGTGGAAAGCATCGAGATTGGTGATCTCGAACGAGCCGGGCACGGTCGTGGTGGCGAATTGGTGTGGCGCGGTGACGACTTCGCACACCGTATCGCCCCATTGGCCGCGCTCGCGGCGACGCATCGCCACCTCGGCCACGGCCATCTGGCCGATGGTCGGCTGGCTGCGCGCTTCCAGGTACACCGTCGTCGCCAGGCAGGCCTGGCTCGCGACTGGTCGCGGCAACAGGGTGGTCAGCCACAACAACATGGAAAGTTTCATTGTCTGCCTCCAACGTGCTGTACGCGCAGACGATGTGCTGTCCTGGCGCCGTTGCGGTGGACGGGCGGGCAGGCCGTTCCACCTGGATTGAATCGCGCAACCGAAACTTGTGGGTGCGCGAAGTGCCACGGGATTGTGGCGTTCGAACGGCGATCAAGCGGTGCCGGACGAGTTCTTGTGTTGCTGGCGTTGCGCGGCACTTCGCCGTGTAGCCTGCAACCGGGTCTCCGCACTCTGGCGGGTGTTCCATCCGGTGCTCTGCACCGGGTCGCGCCGATTCGGAGTCTTCCGGTTCGTCGCGTGCATCGGCAGCCGTGTGTGACGGGTGCCGCATCGATTGGGTGGGCGGAGCCTAACGGCGGTTTTTTCTCTCGGCAAGTGCCGGGTGGTTTCGGGTCAATGCAATTTGATGACAAATGTGAACGAGTGTTCACGTGCGTACGACGGTGTGCGCATCAACTCTTCCATTGATGCTGGAGGTGCAGCACAAGTCCGTCGTCGAGCCGCAGCACCGTGTGGTCCACGTGTGCGGATACGGTGTCGTCGTTCAATACCGCGAGCGCGTCGATACGCTTTTCGCCAGGCACCGCGTCGAGCAGCACGCCCACGTCGTTGCCATCGCGACGAAGCACGTCGCCGGGTGCCGCATCACGCGTCAGTTCCACGCTGCACAGGTGCCGCTTGTGTCCGCCGCGCCAATGCAGGCGTGCGACGATTTCCTGGCCCGGATAGCAGCCTTTGTCGATGGCAACGGCGTGCAGGCGATGCAGCGACAGCGCAGGCGGCAGCAAGGTCTCCAGCGTGGATGCGGGCAGCCACGGCCAGCCGAGCAGCAGTTGGGCGTGCCGCCATGTCGTGTCGCCTTCGCCTTCGCCTTCGGCGGAGATGCGCAGTGCGTGCGTACCGCCGCCGATCACCACGCTATCCGGAGTGACGTGCGCTTCATGCAGCGGGAGCGCGGCAGCGGTGGATAGGATCCGCCACGGCGCGATGCTGATCGTGAGCCTGGAACGGAACACGTAGCGGCGAAGTGCTTCGCCCAATGCATGCGCGCCGCCGCCGCGCAGTAGCAGCAGCAAGCGTTGTTCGTCCAGGTGCACGAGATGGAACAGCGCGCGCACGCGGCCTTGGGCGTTCAACCATGCGCTGAACTGCCATGCGCCGACGGCGAGCGACTGGACGTCGCTGCTGAACTGGGCGTGCGCGAAGGCGAGTGCGTCGGGTCCTTCGATCAACAGGGTTTCGGCGAGGCTGGGCATCGGCATAGGCCAGGTTAGGTGTGGTCGGCAGCAGCGGATCGCAAGTCGTCGAGGTTGTGCGGCAATGCGTCAAGTATTAATCTCCCGCCGCTTGCTTTTGACCATGTCCGACACTCCACGCCCAACCGAATCCCGTCCCGTTTCCGCTCCGGCGGAACCCGTGGCCGTGCCCGCGCGACCCGCGGGGGACAAGGCGGCGACGGAGCGGCCGGCGCTCGATCCCACCCGCTACGGCGACTGGGAAAAGAACGGGCGCTGCATCGATTTCTGATGCATCGCGCGGCGGCATGCGTCGTCGCGCGGGGTCGATTCGGCTTGGCAGGCAGCTTCAGCGATTCCACTTCAGGATAGCCGCCATGGCAGACACGCGACGACCGCTCTCTCCGCATCTACAGATCTACAAGTGGCAAGTGCAGATGGTGAGTTCCATCCTGCATCGCGCTACCGGCATCGCGTTGGCCGTGGGCACGCTGCTGGTGGTATGGGGGCTGCTCTCGCTGGCCGCAGGCGAAGCCGTGTTCGACCAGTTCAAGATCTGCATCGGCAGCGCGCCCGGCATGATCCTGCTGTTCGGCTGGAGCTGGGCGTTGTTCTACCACCTGTGCAACGGTATCCGTCACCTGCTGCAGGACACCGGTGCCGGCTACGCCATTCCGCAGTTCGTGCGCTCGAGCTGGCTGTCGGTGGTCGTCAGCCTGGTGCTGGTGGCCATCGTCTGGGCCTGCGTGCTGACCAGCGGAGGTGCCGCATGAGCACGAACGCGAAAGACCTGCGTCATCCGTTGAAGCGGGCGCGCGGCTTCGGCTCCGCGCAATCCGGCGTGGGTCACTGGTGGACGCAGCGCGTCACCGCGGCGGCGCTGGTCCTGCTCGGCCTGTGGTTCGTGTTCACCGTGCTGTCGCTGCTGCATGCCGACTACGCCACGGCCAAGGCGGCTGTGGCCAAGCCGTGGAACGCGCTGCTGCTGATCCTGTTCGTGGTCACCATGTTCTGGCATGCCGTGCTCGGCCTGCAGGTGGTGATCGAAGACTACGTGCACACCCGCTGGAAGGAAGTGGTCCTGCTGGTGGCGATCAAGTTCCTCGCGGTGCTCGGTGCGCTCGCGGGCGTGCTGGCCGTGCTGCGCATCGCATTGGGAGTGTGAGACCGTGGAAAGCTACAAGATCCAGCAGCACAAGTTCGATGTGATCGTGGTCGGCGCCGGTGGCGCGGGCCTGCGCGCTACCTTCGGCCTGGCCGAGAAGGGCCTGAAGACCGCGTGCATCACCAAGGTGTTCCCGACCCGCTCGCACACCGTGGCGGCGCAGGGTGGCATCGCCGCCGCGCTCGGCAACATGGGCGAGGACGACTGGCGCTTCCACTTCTACGACACCATCAAGGGCTCCGACTGGCTGGGCGACCAGGACGCCATCGAGTACATGTGCCGCGAGGCCATTCCCTCGATCTACGAACTGGAGCATTACGGCGTGCCGTTCTCGCGTACCGATGAGGGCCGCATCTACCAGCGCCCGTTCGGCGGCATGACCACGCATTACGGCAAGGGCACCGCGCAGCGCACCTGTGCCGCCGCCGACCGCACCGGCCACGCGATCCTGCACACCCTGTACCAGCAGGCGCTGGCGCATGACGCCACCTTTTTCATCGAATACTTCGCGATCGACCTGATCTTCGACGACGAGGGCGTCTGCCGCGGCGTGCTGGCGCTGGACATGAACGAGGGCACGCTGCACCTGTTCCGCGGCCAGGCCGTGGTGCTGGCCACCGGCGGCTACGGCCGCGCCTACTTCAGCGCCACCTCGGCGCACACCTGCACCGGCGACGGCGGCGGCATGGTGCTGCGCGCGGGCCTGGCGCTGCAGGACCTGGAGTTCGTGCAGTTCCACCCCACCGGCATCTACGGCGCCGGCTGCCTGATCACCGAGGGCGTGCGCGGCGAGGGTGGTTACCTCACCAATTCCGAGGGCGAGCGCTTCATGGAGCGCTACGCGCCGAGCGCGAAGGACCTGGCCTCGCGCGACGTGGTCAGCCGCGCCATCACCATCGAGGTGCGCGAAGGCCGCGGCGTGGGCGAGCACAAGGACCACGCCTTCCTCAACCTGATGCACCTCGGTCCCGAGGTGATCCACGAGCGCCTGCCGGGCATCGCCGAGTCGGCGCGCATCTTCGCCGGCGTGGACGTGACCAAGGAGCCGATCCCGATCCTGCCCACCGTGCACTACAACATGGGCGGCATCCCGACCAACTACCACGGCGAAGTGGTGCAGAAGAAGGGTGACGACGTCGACGCCGTGGTGCCCGGCCTGTTCGCCATCGGCGAGGCGGCCTGCGTGTCGGTGCACGGCGCCAACCGGCTGGGTTCCAACTCGCTGCTCGACCTGGTGGTGTTCGGCCGCGCGGTGTCGCACCGTTGCGCCGAGCTGATCAAGCCGGGTGCGGCGCACAAGGACCTGCCGGCCAGCGCGCTGGACAAGGCGCTGGCCCGCTTCGACGGCCTGCGCAACGCCGACGGCGAACTGCCGACCGCGAAGATCCGCCTCGACATGCAGCGCACCATGCAGTCCGACGCCGCGGTGTTCCGCACCGGCGAGACGTTGAATGAAGGCTGCGCCAAGATCGACGCCGTGCACGCCTCGTTCAAGCACGTGCGCACCAGCGACCGCTCGCTGGTGTGGAACTCCGACCTGATCGAAACGCTGGAACTGGCCAACCTGCTCGATCAGGCGGTCGGCACCATGCATTCCGCCGCGCAGCGCACGGAAAGCCGCGGCGCCCACGCGCGCGAGGACTTCCCCGATCGCGACGACCACAACTGGCAGAAGCACACCATGGTCAAGGTGGACGAGAATGGCAAGGCCAGCTTCGACTTCCGCCCGGTGCACATGTACACCCTGACCGACGAGGTCGAGGTGGTGCCGCCGAAGAAGCGCGTTTACTGATTGAAAATTGAAAGGTGCGGCCATGAATGGCCGCTTTTTGACTTTCGCGTTCAAGGATGAACGCACCAACACAGTCGAGGCAATCGTGGCAGAGTTCACGCTACCCAAGAATTCCAAGATCCAGCCCGGCAAGCACTTTCCGGCGAAGGACGCGAAGAAACCGCGCACCTTCCGCATCTACCGCTGGAACCCGGACGACGGCCAGAACCCGCGCATCGACACCTACGAGGTGGACATGGCCGCGTGCGGCCCGATGGTCCTGGACGCGCTGCTGAAGATCAAGAACGAGATCGACCCCACGCTCACGTTGCGCCGTTCGTGTCGCGAGGGCATCTGCGGTTCGTGCGCGATGAACATCGACGGCACCAACACGCTCGCGTGCATCTGCGCCGTGGACAGCGTGGCCAAGGGCGACGTCAAGATCTATCCGCTGCCGCACATGCCGGTGGTTAAGGACCTGGTGCCCGACCTCACGCACTTCTACGCCCAGTTCGCCTCGATCAAGCCGTGGATGCGCACGCAGAGCGCCGCGCCGGACCGCGAGCGCCTGCAGTCGCCGGAGGACCGCAAGAAGCTCGACGGCTTGTACGAGTGCATCCTGTGCGCCTGTTGCTCCACCTCGTGCCCGAGCTACTGGTGGAACGGCGACCGTTACCTCGGCCCGGCCATCCTGCTGCAGGCCTACCGCTGGATCGTGGACAGCCGCGACGAGGACACCGGCGCGCGCCTGGACGACCTGGAGGATCCGTTCAAGCTCTACCGCTGCCACACCATCATGAACTGCGCGCGCACCTGCCCGAAGGGCCTCAACCCGGCCAAGGCGATCGCGGAGATCAAGAAGCTGATGGTGGAGCGCCGCGTATAAATAGAACGTCGCCGCGAAGCGGCGACACCGTTTTCCTTCTCCCTGCCGGGGAGAAGGTGCCCGCAGGGCGGATGAGGGGTAGGGCTCGCGGGAAAGTTGATCGAGGAAAGCTTCCGATGATGGATCGACGTAAGATTGACCCCTCACCTCAACCCTCTCCCCGGCGGGGAGTGGAGGCGAGTGCGGCACTTCGCGCGCATTGATCCCATGGACGCTGCCCGCATCAAACGTCTCCGCTGGCGCACCCGCCGCGGCACCCGCGAGCTGGACGCACTGTTCGGCGGCTGGCTCGACGATGCCTTCCCGTCGGCCGGTGAATCGCAGCAGCGTGCCTTCGACGAGCTGCTCGACGTGCAGGATCCCGATTTGTGGGACTGGGTGATGGGGCACGCCAAAGCCCCGCGTGCGGACTGGCAGGCGATCATCGATGATATCCGCACCCGCCATCGGCTTTGAGTACCGCCCCTCGGGCTGGTTGCCGCGCCTGCTGTGGCTGCTGGCGGTATTGGCGGTGCTGGCGCTCGCCCTGGCCGGCATGTCGATCGGGTTGAAGTGGCTGCTCGCCCTGCTGGTCGCGGGGCTGGTGTGGCGTGCCGTGCGTCGGCATCGGCATCGGCGGACCACGGTGGCCGCCGCGGGCTGGAGCGCGGAAGGTGGCTGGAGCCTGCGCTTCGCCGACGGCAGCGACGCGCCCGCCATGCTCGCCTCGTTCCGGGTGCTGGGCGCTGCCATCCTGCTGCGCCTGCGCACGGCGGCGGGCGAGCAGGTATTGCTGCTGGCGCCCGACAACAGCGATGCGGACATCCGTCGCCGCCTGCGCATGCGGCTGGCCATGGCGCCGCCGGACCAGGCCGCGTCGCGTATCTGAACCCCGGCCGCGCCGGCACTTTGTCTCGCCAGCGCTGTCCCAGCGAATGCCGGATAATGCCCGCCCAGCCGGGCGAGCCGCCCAACGACACCAAAGCGACCCGTCCATGTTCCGACCGCTCGAGCTATTCATCGGCCTGCGCTACACCCGCGCCAAGCGGCGCAACCAGTTCATCTCCTTCATCTCGGCGGTCTCCATCGTCTGCATCTCGGTCAGCGTGATCGCGCTGATCACGGTGATGTCGGTGATGAACGGCTTCGACTACCAGATGAAGACGCGCATCCTGGGTGCGATATCGCATGCCACCATCTCCGGCATCGGGCAGAGCATCGAGGACTGGCCGCGTGCGTTGAAGATTGCCGAGGCCAATCCGCACGTGAAGGGCGCGGCGCCCTACGTGGAGATCCAGGCATTGCTGCAGGGGCGCGGCCCGGCGGCTGCGCTGGTGCGCGGCATCGTCCCCAGTCTCGAACCCAAGGTGGTCGACATCGGCAAGCACATGGTGCACGGCAAGCTGGACGCGTTGACTCCCGGCAGCTGGAACATCGTGCTGGGCCAGGACCTGGCCACCCAGCTTGGCGTGGGCGTGGGCGACCAGGTGACCATGGTGGTGCCCGAATTCCGCGCCACCCCGTTTGGCGGGCTGCCGCGCATGCGCGGCTTCCACGTGGTGGGCACGTTCTCGATGGGCATGGAGCAGTTCGACTCCGGCTTGGCCCTGATCAACATCCAGGATGCCGAGAAGCTTGACAGCCTGTCCGGCCCCAGCGGTATCCGACTGAAGCTGGACGACCTGCTCAACGCCCGGCCGGTGGCGCACCAGCTGGCCGACAGGCTGGGCCAGATCTACCAGGTGCAGACCTGGGAGCAGACCAACTCCAACCTGTTCTCCGCGCTCTCGATGGAGAAGAAGGTGATGGGCATCATCCTGTCGCTGATCATCCTGGTCGCAGTGATCAACCTGGTCTCGATGCTGATGATGCTGGTCACCGACAAGCAGGCCGACATCGCCATCCTGCGCACGCTGGGTGCCACGCCGCGCAGCGTGATGGGCATGTTCATGGTGCAGGGCCTGCTGGTGGGCCTGATCGGCATCGGCTTCGGCGTGAGCCTGGGGTCGCTGCTGTCGTGGCGGCTGCCGGGCATCGTCAAATGGATCGAGCACGTGTTCCACGTGCAGTTCCTCTCGCCCGACGTGTACTACATCAGCGAAGTGCCCAGCCGGCTGGAGTTCCACGACGTGTGTTGGGTGGCGGTGGTCACCTTCGCGTTCTCGCTGCTGGCCACCCTGTATCCCGCGTGGCGCGCCTCGCGCACGCAGCCGGCGCAGGCGCTGCGCTATGAGTGAGACGAATCCGATGCCCTCGAACACGCCCGTGCTGCGTGCCACCCGCGTGGCCAAGACCTATGCCGAAGGCGGCCTGCGCACCGAGGTGCTGGTCGACGTCAGCTTCGAGCTGAAGCGCGGCGAGACCATGGCCATCGTCGGCGCCTCCGGCACCGGCAAGAGCACGCTGCTGCACATCCTCGGCGGCCTGGATACGCTCAGCGCCGGCGAGGTCGAGGTGGACGGACGGCAACTCTCGAAGCTGTCCGACGCCGAGCGTGGCCGGGTGCGCAACCGTTCGCTGGGTTTCGTCTACCAGTTCCACCACCTGCTGCCGGAGTTCACCGCGCTGGAGAACGTGTGCATGCCGCTGTTGATCCGCGGCACCGCGATCGCGGAGGCGCAGATGCAGGCCAAGGCGCTGCTGGAACGGGTGGGCCTGGGCGCGCGCCTGGATCACAAGCCTGCCGAGCTTTCCGGGGGCGAGCGCCAGCGGTGTGCGGTGGCTCGCGCGCTGGTGACCAAGCCGGCCTGCGTGCTGGGCGACGAACCCACCGGGAACCTCGACGAGGGCAATGCGGCGCAGGTCTACGAGCTGATGCTCGAACTCAACCGCGAGGTGGGGACCAGTTTCATCCTGGTCACGCACGACATGCGGCTGGCGGCGCGGATGGACCGCACGTTGGTGTTGCATGAAGGGGTGCTGCGCGAGCAGGTGCGCGCCTGAGGTTTCTCCTGCTCACTTCGGGTGAGAGAGTCGGGTCGAGGGGCGGGTGACCGCGCCAACCTTTCGTCTTCGCAGTTGAACATGCCCGTGATGGGATTGCCGGGCACCACGCTAGGGACAGCGCGCAGCCGGGTGCCGGCCGGCGCCCGAACCAGTTGGCGTGGCGGACCCGCGCCATCGCCAAGGGCGGTGGCGAACAGCGTGGCCGGGACCACGGGCAGGCCGTGCTGGAGGCCTGGAAGCGGCTCTGGACGGAATGGTTGGGCCATTCCGCAGCGGGAGCCCGGGGCTTCATGCCCGATGCCCAGGGTTTTCGATGGGGTTAGCCCTACACGATTTTCGTCCGACTCCGTGCCGCGGGTGGACTAGTCTCGAACGATCCATCCGTCATCGGGCGGGGCATGCGACTGGCGTTCGACAAGCCGTTCACCGCGACGCTGGCGGCGCCCGCCCTGCTGCTTGGCGTGCTGCTCGTGCAATGGCTTCCCGCATTGCCGCCACGTGGTTTGTCGTTGCTGTTGCTGCTGCCCGTCGCCCTCGCATTCTGGCGCTGGCCGCGCTGGCGGTTGCCGTTGTGTGGTTGTACCGGCGTGTTGTGGGCGATGGCTTGCGGCGCCGCCGCGATGGATGCGCGGCTGCCGCGCGACCTGGAGGGGCGCGATGTGCTGGTGACCGGGCGCATCGCGCAGCTGCCGCTGCTGCGCGATGACGCCACGCGTTTCGCGCTGGATGTCGATGGAGCCTCGCTGGACGGCAAGCCCTTGCCGCTGCGCGGGCGCACGATGGTCTCGTGGTACGACGATGCGCCGCCGCTCGCGCCCTGCGAGCGCTGGCGCCTGCGGCTGCGCCTGAAGCGGCCGCGCGGCCTGCTGGACCCCGGCACGACGGATGGCGAGCGCATGGCCCTGCAGCGGCGCATCGTGGCCACCGGCTATGTGCGGGCCGATGCCGCCGATGCGCGGCTGGCGCGCGCGGTAGGGTGCGTGGATGGCCTGCGCGATGCGGTTTCGCGCGGCATCGCCGCGCGGGTAGGCGATCCGCACGATGCCGCACTGCTGCAGGCCTTCTCGGTGGGCGACACGCGCGGCCTGCGCCAGGACGACTGGGAGGTGGCGCGGGCCAACGGTATTCCGCACCTGATCGCGATTTCCGGCTTCCACGTAGGCGTGGTGGCGGTGATCGGCGCGTGGCTGGCCGGCGCCCTGTACCTGCTGTGGCCCGGTCTGGCCCTGCGGCTGCCGCGTGCGCAGGCACAGGCTGCCGGCGCGTTGCTGCTGGCGGGAATGTATAGCGCGCTGGCCGGCTTCGGCCTGCCCACGGTGCGTACGCTGCTGATGATCGCGGTGGTCGGGCTGGCGCGCTGCGCGCGATGCGGCGGCCATGGCGCGCATTCGTTGGCGTTGGCGATCCTCGCGATACTCGTGTTCGACCCACTGTCGGTACTGGCGGCCGGCTTCTGGCTGTCGTTCACCGGCGTGGCCTTGTTGATGCTGTGCCTGCAATCGCGCGAACGCGGCCTGCGTGCCTTCCTGCGCGAACTCACGGCGGGACAATTGCTGATGACGGTGTCGCTGCTGCCGTTGACGCTGTGGTTCTTCGGCGAAGCCTCGCTGGTGGGCGCGCTGTCCAATCTCGTCGCGGTACCGTTCGTGAGTTTCGTCATCGTGCCCTGCGCGCTGCTTGGCACCGTGCTGCTGGGCCTGTGCCCGCCGTGTGCCACGCCGGTGCTGTGGCTGGCGGCGAAGCTTGCGCATGCGCAATGGTGGTTGCTCGAGCGCATGGCGACATGGCCGGGTGCGCATTGGTACCTGCCCGAGGTGCAGCCGTGGGCGCTGCTGCTCTCCACGCTGGGGGCGTTGTGGCTGTTCATGCCGCGTGGCGTGCCGTTGCGCGCGCTTGGCTGCATCCTGTTCCTGCCCCTGCTGTGGCCGCCGCTGCCAAGGCCGGCCGATGGCGCGTTCCAGGCATGGGTGCTGGACGTGGGGCAGGGGTTGTCGGTGCTGCTGCGCACTCGCGGGCACGCGCTGCTTTACGACACCGGGGCGCGCTATCCATCGGGGTACGACCTGGGCGAGGCGGTGGTATTGCCGTCGATCCATGCCCTTGGCATCGCGCGGCTCGACGTGCTGATGGTGAGCCACGCGGACAACGACCATGCCGGCGGCGCCGCGGCGGTGGCCGCGGCGTTCCCGGCGGCGCGCCGTTATACGGGCGAACCGCAGCGCATGCCGGTGCCAATGCAGCGTTGCCTGGCGGGACAGGCGTGGACATGGGACGGCGTGCGCTTCCGCGTGCTGAGCCCGAGCGCGGATCGAGGCGGCAAGCGCAACGACCGCTCCTGCGTGCTGCTGGTCGACGGCGTGCACGGTGCGTTCCTGCTGGCCGGCGACATCAGTTCGAGCGTCGAGCCGGCGGTGGCGGATGCGCTCGGCGATGGCCCGCCGCCGGTGTTGCTGGTGCCGCACCACGGCAGCAAGACCTCGTCCGGCGCGGATTTCATCGGCGCGGTGGCCCCGCCGTTCGCCATCGTCTCGGCCGGCTGGCGGAACCGCTTCGGCCACCCCGCGCCGGTGGTGCTGGCGCGCTATGCGTCGGCACACGTACCGGTGCTGAACACCGCGGACAACGGCGCGATCGCGCTGGATTTCCCCGTCGATGGCCCGGCGCGCGTCACGGCGCGCTGGCGCCTGCGCGATCCGCGCTACTGGCGCGAGCAGCCCTGACGGGCAATGGCCGTCCCCGGCCGTCGAGCTGCGGGCTGTTGCCGGGTCGCCAAAAGCCGCTCCCGGCGATTTTCCGGACTGCCACGCCCACCACGGAACCGCGCGAGCCGGCTGCTATGATGCGGCCTCTCGTTTTGAACGTCCGGTGGAACGAACGTGCTCGATATCCTGATGGCTGGCGGTTGGGCGATGCTGCCCATCCTGGTGTGCTCGCTGGTGGCGGTGGCGATCGTGCTCGAGCGTTGCTGGACGTTGCGGCGCAATGCCGTGCTGCCGCCGGGGCTGGGCGATGAGGTGCGCCAGTGGGCGCGCTCCGGTCAGCTCGATCCGCGCCACCTCGAGGCGCTGTCCAACGACTCCCCGCTCGGTGAATTGCTGGCCTCGGCGCTGGCCGTGCGCGGTCAGTCGCGCGACATCATCAAGGAGCGCATCGAGGACACCGGCCGCCACGTGGTGCACCGGATGGAGCGCTACCTCAACACGCTGGGCACCATCGCGCTGATCGGCCCGCTGCTGGGGCTTTTCGGCACGGTGATCGGCCTGATCCGCATGTTCATGCAGGTGATGGCTGGCGGCATCGGCGACCCGGCGAAGATGGCCGGCGGCATCGGCGAAGCGCTGATCTGCACGGCGTCCGGCCTCACCGTGGCGATCCCCGCCTACGTGTTGCACCGCTGGCTGCGTTCGCGCATCGCCGGCTACTGCGTGCAGATGGAGAAGCAGGCCACCGCATTGCTGGACGAGTTGACCCTGGCCACTCCTGCCGCGGCGGCGCGCGTGCGGCGCACTGCCACGGCTGCCACGACCGCTACGAACGGCCCGGGCTGACTGCATGCGTATCGGCAACGACCGCCGTGGGGACGACTTCGAGATCAACGTGGTGCCGCTGATCGACGTGCTGCTCACCCTGCTGATGTTCTTCGTGCTCACCAGCACCTTCGTGCAGCACTCGCGCATGCAGGTCACCCTGCCCAACGCCAGCGCGCAGGACCGCGACATGAATGCGCCGGCGCTCACCATCACGGTGGATCGCGAAGGCCGCTACTGGGTGGGCAGCGACGCGGTGCCGGGTGAGGGCGTAGCCGTGCTGAAGCAGGCGATCGAGCGCAACGCCAACGGCGACCACGACCGTCCGGTGACGATCCGCGCCGACGCGCTGTCCTCGCACCAGAGCGTGGTGACCGCGATGGACGCGCTGGGCCAGCTCGGCTACACGCGCCTGTCCATCGCCACCACGCCGACGCAGCCGGACGCCACGCGGTGAGTCGTACCAGGACCACGATCTGGGATGCGGAATCCTGGCGCATCTACAAGCGGCTGCTGGTGTACACCCGGCGTTACTGGGCAGTTGGCTTGATCGCGATGCTGGGCATGCTGGCGGATGGCGGCGGCCAGGCGGTATTCGCGAACCTGTTCAAGATCATCACCAATGAACTGTTCACGAAGAAGGATCCGTACCTGATTTTCTGGATGCCGATCTGGATCATTGCACTGTTCCTGGTGCGTTCGATCGGCACCTTTGTCAGCAGCTACGGCATTTCGTACATGGGGCGCCATGTAGTGCAGGAGATCCAGCAGGATGTCTTCGATGCCTACCTGCGGCTTCCGGTGGAGTTTTTCGGTGCCGAGCCGTCGGGGCAGCAGATTTCCCGCATCACCTACACCAGCGAACAGGTGGCCGCTGCGGCGACCGATGCGATAAGGACGGTGGTGACCGACGTGTTCACCGTCATTGCCATGCTTGTCGTGATGCTGCACAACAGCGTTTATCTCACGTCGGTGCTGTTGGTGATGGTGCCGATGATCGCGCTGATCGCGGCCGTGGTCAGTCGACGCTACCGGCAGATCAGCCGGCGGATCCAGGGATCCATGGGATCGGTCACCGGTACGGTCGAGGAATCGGTCGGCGCGCATCGCGAGGTGCGCGTCTACAACGGACAGACCCATGAGAGCAGCCATTTCGGTGACGTCTCCCGGCGCACCCGCCGCCTGAATCTGAAGATCGCGGCGACCAACGCGGCATCCAGCTCCACCATCCAGTTCGTGGCCGCCAGCGCGTTGGCCGCGCTGGTGTTCATGGGGACGCGGCCGCAGGTGCTGAACGAAATGTCGGCAGGCGTGTTCGTAGCCGTGCTCACCGCGATGGGCATGATGCTGCCGGCGCTGCGCCGGCTGGCCAACGTGCAGGCCAATATTCAACGCGGCTTGTCCGCAGCCGAGGATCTGTTCGAAATCATCGACCTCCCCCCCGAGCCGGATCGCGGAACGCTGGTGCTGGATCGCACCCGTGGCGATTTGTCGATACAGGGCGTCCGGCTGCTGTACCCACGCAGCGAGGCAGAGGCGCTGCGCGGCGTCGATCTGCATTGCGCGCCGGGTACGGTGACCGCGCTGGTCGGCCGCTCCGGCAGTGGCAAAAGCAGCCTGGTCAGCCTGTTACCGCGCTTTTACACGCCGAGCAGCGGCCGCATCGTGCTCGACGGCGAGGACTACCAGAACTACACCCTGGCCTCGCTCCGCCGGCAGATCGCCTGGGTGGGGCAGAGCGTGGTGCTGTTCGACGACACGGTCGCCAACAACATCGCCTATGGCGAATTGGCCGGCGCCAGCGAAGCCGAGATCGAGGCCGCGGCCGAGGCGGCCAACGCGATGGAGTTCATCGCGCGCCTGCCCCAGGGTATCCATACCCATATCGGCGAAGGCGGCAACACCTTGTCCGGCGGCCAGCGCCAGCGCATCGCGATTGCCCGCGCCATCCTCAAGAACGCACCCATCCTGGTGCTCGACGAGGCCACCAGCGCACTGGACACCGAGTCCGAGCGCCTGATCCAGCAGGCGCTGCAGAAGCTGATGCGCAACCGCACCACGCTGGTGATCGCGCACCGCCTCTCCACCATCGAGGGCGCCGATCAGATCGCGGTGATGGAGCAGGGCCGCATCGTGGAGCGCGGCAACCATGCCGAACTGCTGGCGCTGGGCGGCCATTACGCTGCGCTGCATCGCATGCAGTTCCACGACGCCCAGCTCGGCGGCGATTGACGTTGCCATGGCAGTTGCCGATGCACTCGCGGCAGCTTGGTACGGCCACCGCCGCGGCCCCTGGTGGACGTGGCCGCTGGCCGGCCTGTACGGCGCACTGATCGCGCTGCGTCGCGGGCTGTATCGCCTCGGCCTGTTGCACAGCGTGCACCTGCCGGTGCCGGTCGTGGTGATCGGCAACCTCACCGCGGGTGGCACCGGCAAGACGCCGCTCGCCATCGCCCTGGCGGAAGCGTTGCGCGTGCGGGGCTTTCGTCCCGGCGTGGTGAGCCGCGGCCACGGCGGCAGGCAGCGCGAACCCGTGTTGCTGGGCAATGCGCCCATGCCCTCCGAAGTCGGTGACGAACCTTGCCTGATCCGCGCCAGCGGCATACCGGTGGCCGTGGGACGCGACCGTCCCGCGGCGGCGCAATTGCTGGTGGCCGACGGCTGCGACGTAGTGATCGCCGACGACGGCCTGCAGCACTACCGCCTCGCCCGCGACACGGAAATCTGCGTGATCGACGGCGCGCGCCGTTTCGGCAACGGCCATCTGCTGCCCGCTGGTCCGCTGCGCGAACCGCTGCGCCGACTGGCGCGCGTGGATTTGCGCGTGTGCAACGGCGGTACGCCGCAGCCCGGCGAATATCCCATGCGGCTCGTCGGTGGCGAGGCCGTCACGCTGGACGGTGCGCATCGGCAACCGCTGTCGGCCTTCGCCAGCCGCCGCGCGCATGCGGTGGCGGCCATCGGCAACCCTGCGCGCTTCTTCGCCAGCCTGCGCGAGGCGGGCGTCGAGGTGGTCGAGCACGCGTTTCCCGATCACCATGCGTTCGCTGTCGCCGAACTCGCCTTCGGTGACGGGCTGCCGGTGCTGATGACCGACAAGGACGCCGTGAAGTGCCGTGGTTTCGCGCAGCCGCACTGGTGGCGCGTGCCGGTGCGGGCCGAATTGCCGGCGGCTTTCTTCGACGCCGTGCTGGCGCGCCTAGGCCGCGGCTGACCGCCCGGCCAGGTAGACCCGGCGCACCAGGTTGCCGCCCATCCAGTAGCAGAGTTCGGCGGGCTGCCTCGCATGCCACGCTACCAGGTCGGCGCGCTGGCCCACGGCCAGGCTGCCGCGGTCGGCGAGGCCGAGTGCACACGCTGCATTCGCGGTGACGCCGCGCAGCGCCTCCTCCGGCGTGAGGCGAAACAGCGTACAGGCCATGTTGGCGGCCAGTCGCAGCGAGAGCAGGGGCGAGGTGCCGGGGTTGCAGTCGGTGGCGATGGCAACCGGCACGCCGTGTGCGCGCAGCGCGGCCAGCGGCGGCAGCTGCGTTTCGCGCAGTGCGTAGAACGCGCCAGGCAGCAGCACCGCCACGGTGCCGGCCTTCGCCATCGCGGCGACGCCGGCGTCGCCCAGGTGTTCCAGGTGGTCGGCGGAGAGGCCGTCGAAGCTAGCCACCAGCGCGGCGCCGCCCTGGTCGGAGAGTTGTTCCGCGTGCAGCTTCACCGGCAGGGCCATCGCGGCGACGCCGGCGTCGCCCAGGTGTTCCAGGTGGTCGGCGGAGAGGCCGTCGAAGCTAGCCACCAGCGCGGCGCCGCCCTGGTCGGAGAGTTGTTCCGCGTGCAGCTTCACCGGCAGGTCAAGCTGTCGCGCGCGTTCGAACAGCCGGTGCGTCTCGGCCGGCGTGAAGGCGATCGTTTCGCAGAACGCGTCCACCGCATCGACCAGGCCTTCGGCCGCCAGTGCAGGCAGCATGCCGTCGCACACCAGCGCCACGTAGTCGTCGCGGCGCTCCCGGTACTCGGGCGGCAGCGCGTGCAGGCCGAGGAAGCTGGTGCGTACCGTGATGCCGAGCTCGGCGCCGATGCGCCGCGCCACGCGCAGCATGCGGCGCTCGGCGTCCAGCTCCAGCCCGTAGCCGGATTTGATCTCCAGCGTGGTCACGCCGTCGTTGAGCAGGGCGCGGGCGCGCGGCAGCGACTGCGCGAACAGCGCTTCCTCGTCCGCCGCGCGGGTGGCGCGCACGCTGGAGACGATGCCGCCGCCGGCGCGGGCGATCTCCTCGTAGCTGGCGCCGTTGAGGCGCAGGTCGAATTCGTGGGCGCGGTTGCCGCCGAACACCAGGTGGGTGTGGCAGTCGACCAGGCCCGGCGTAAGCAGCGCGCCGCCCAGGTCTTCCACGTGCGCGGCGCTCGCGTCCGGCGGCAGCTCGCGCATCGGGCCGATCCATGCGATGCGGCCATCGGCACAGGCCAAGGCGCCGTCTTCGATCAGGCCGAACGGGGCGTCGCCGACGAAGCTCGCCAGGTTGGCATGGACGAACAGCTGGTCCCAACTGCTCATGCGCCGGCGTGTTCGTCGTCGTGGTTGCCGGTGGTGGTCCCGTGTTGCCGCTCGAAATCGCGCACCATGCGCTCGGCAAAGTCCTTGTACACCGGTGTGGGGCTGAACAGCGATGCCGCCGCGCGGGCAAGCAGGCAGGCCGCCATGATCGGTATCACCATGGACTGGTTGTCGGTCAGTTCCATCGCGATCACCGCGGAGGTGAGCGGCGC
This sequence comes from Pseudomonadota bacterium, assembly GCA_021805685.1. Lineage (GTDB taxonomy): Bacteria > Pseudomonadota > Gammaproteobacteria > Xanthomonadales > Rhodanobacteraceae > Rhodanobacter_A. The sequence goes on along the minus strand of JAJZET010000220.1, from coordinate 18,321 downwards.
GCCGGTGACGCCGGACAGGTAGGCGCTCATGCCCAGCAGCACCACCGCGGCGGCCGGGGCGTGCGGCAGGAAGTATGCGATGTTGTGGCCAAGCCCGGCGCCCACGGCCAGTGCCGGCGAGAAGATGCCGCCCGGTATGCCGGCCCAGTACGACACCACGTTCGCCATCAGCTTGGCGATGCCGAAACCCTCGCCGGGCGCCTGCGCGGCCTCCTGCACGAAGGCGCGTGCCTGGTCGTAGCCGGTGCCGTAGACGTTGCCGTGCGACGCCATGCCGATCAGCGCCAGCGCAAGGCCGCAGCCCGCGGCGAACAGCACCGGCCAGCGTGTGCGCAAACGCCCGATCATCGCCAGTGGGCCGTGGCGACTGAGCAGGACCAGTCGCGCGAACAGGCCGCCAAGCAGTCCGCAGATCACCCCGCACAGCAGCACGGCCAGCCACGCATGCCCCAGCGGCAGGCTGGCCTGCACCTGGCCGAAATACGAGTAGTTGCCCATCAGGCCCAGCGACACCACGCCGCCCACGAACACCGCCGTGAGCAGCAGGCCGCTGAAGCGGTGCTCGAAGGTGCCGGCCAGTTCCTCGATGGCGAAGATCACACCGGCCAGCGGCGTGTTGAATGCGGCGGCGATGCCGGCCGCGCCGCCGGCCAGGATGAAGCGTGAAGCAGCCTTGGGGTCGTCGAAACCGAAGCGCCGGCCCAGCGAATAGAACAGGCCCGCGCCCACGTGCACGGTCGGGCCCTCGCGACCGATCGAGGCGCCGACCGCCAGGGCGATCAGCGTCAGCAACATCTTGCAGGCCGCGATGGGCAGCGCCAGCATGCGTGCGCGGAAGCCCTGGTCCTCGATGTGCAGGGTGGCGATCACCTGCGGAATGCCGCTGCCGCGCGTGGCGCGCAGCCGCCCCTCGGTCGCCCAGGCCAGCAATGCAAAAACCACCGGCGTGATGATCAGCGGGATCCACGCGCCATGCGCCACCACGCGCAGGAACAGTGCGTAGGCCCAGTTGCTGGCCTTGGCGAACAGGATTGCCGCCAGCGCCACCAGCAGTGCGCCGCTCCACAGCGCGATGCGCCGTTTCCATTGCAGCGGGGCGAAGAACTCATGGCCCAGCAGGGCCTGCAAACGAGCGTTGGACGACTTCGACAGGGGCTCGGACATCCGCCGATTATCGCAGAGCTCACTACAATCCCGCATATTCCCCGTGGAGCCGCACATGAGCCAGCGTATTCGCATGTTTTTGCAGGTGTCGCCGTGAGTGCCGGTGTGCAGGGCTGGAGCGGTCGCATCGATTTGCCGGAAGGCCCCGCCACCCGGCGCTGGCACCAATGGGTGCGCGAACCGCTGGCCGGCAGCGCGCCCGGCGTGGCCGTGCTGGGTTTGGCCAGCGACGAAGGCATAAGCCGCAACGGCGGTCGCGTGGGCGCGGCCGAGGGACCCGCCGCGTTGCGCAGGATGCTTTCCAACCTACCATTGCTGGACGATGTGCCGCTGTACGACGCGGGTGACGTCGAAGTGGCGGACGGTGATCTGGAGGGCGCGCAATCGAGCTATGCGCAAAAGCTTGCTGCGCTGCTCGACGCCGGCCACCTGCCGGTCGGCCTCGGCGGCGGGCACGAGATCGCGTTCGCGACCTACCAGGGGCTGGCCGCGCACCTGGGCGAGCGCCGCCCGCGCGTGGCCATCGTCAACTTCGATGCGCATTTCGACCTGCGCCGGCAGGATCGCGCTAGTTCCGGCACGCCGTTCCTGCAGGCCATCGAGCACGCCGCCGCGAGCGGCCTGCCGCTGGACTACTGCGTGCTGGGCATCAGCGCCTCGGCCAATACCCGCGTGCTGTTCGACACCGCCGACCAGCTCGGCGTGTTCTACCTGCGCGACGATCAGCTCAGCTTGCTCGACCTGCCCGCGCGCATCGCCCAATTGCAGGCGAAGCTGGCGGAGGTCGATGCGATTTACCTTACGATCTGCCTCGACGTGCTGCCGCACGCGGTGGCGCCCGGGGTCAGCGCACCCAGCGCGCGCGGCGTGCCGCAGGAGGTGGTCGAGCCGCTGCTCGACGCGATCGCCGCCACCGGCAAGCTTAAGGTGATGGACGTGGCCGAGCTGTCGCCGCCGTTCGACCGCGACGGCGTCACCGCGCGCGTCGCCGCGCGCTTGATCCACCGCGTCACGCACGCGGCGATGCGCGCCACGGCAGCCTGAGTCCGGCCTGGCGCCTGCCGGGCAGATGAGGGCCGGCTGAACTGCGCGTGGAAAATGCCGCGATGCCCGTCATCGCGGCGCCGGGCACAGCGTTCTTCGCAGCACATCCCCCACGAGGAGCGTGACATGCGTCGTTTCCTGTCCACCTGCCTGATTGCTGCCGCCTTGGTCGGCGGCAGCGCCGCGCTTTCCGGTTGCGTGGTGGTGGCGCCGCGCCACGCCCGCGTGTGGGTGCCGGGCTACTGGGCCGGCGGCCACGTCTGGGTCGAAGGCCACTGGCGCTATCGCTGAGGCTTGCGCCCGTTGCGCGCGGCGCGGCCGGGACGCTGCGCCTCGGCCGTCTGCCTGCTTTCGCGCAGGAAGTCGATGAACACGCGCAGCTTCGGCGGCACCTGGAAGCGGCTGGGGTAATAGAGGTGGAAACCGTCGAAGGGCGGTAACCAGTCGTCCAGCACGCTTTCCAGCCGGCCGTCGGCCAGTGCCTCGCGCGCGAACGGTTCCAGCACGCAGGCGAGTCCGGTGCCCTCGATCGCGGCGCGCACCGCCAGCGGAACGTGATTGACGGTGAGCCGGCCATCCACCGGCAGCTCGAACCACCGGCCTTTGTGCGGGCCGCTCTTGTGCGCGAATTCCCAGCGATACAGCGCGCGGCTGCTGGCCTGGCGGAAGTTGATGCAGTCGTGTGCCTCTAGTTCGCGCGGCTGCGCCGGCCGGCCATAGCGTGCGAAGTAGGCGGGCGAGCCCACCACCACCGAGCGCAGCGGACTGCTGACCGGTACCGCCACCATGTCGCGCTGCAGGCGTTCGCCGAGGCGGATGCCGGCATCGAATCCCTCGGCGATCAGGTCGCTGAGGCCGTTGTCCACGTGGATGTCCAGCCGCACGTCCGGCCAGCGCGCCATGAATTCGCCCAGCAACGGATCGAGCAGGGCGATCGCCACCACGTCAGGCACGGTGAGGCGCAGCAGGCCGGCAGGGCGATCGCCGTGCTGGCGTAGCGCGTCCATCGCCGCATCCAGTTCCTTCAGCGCCGGACTGATCCGCTGCAGCAGTTCCTGGCCTGCCTCGGTGAGTCCCACGCGGCGCGTGGTGCGGTGGAGCAGGCGCGTACCGAGCTGGGATTCGAGTTGCCGCAGGGTCTGGCTCAGCGCCGAGGCGGTGACGTCCAGCGCCGCCGCGGCGCGGGTGAAGCTGCCGTGCTCGGCGATGGCGCGGAAGGCGCGCAGGGCGTAGTCGTCGCGCATAAGGGATCTGGCTACTGATTAGTAAGGCTTCATAAAGCATAAATCGGATGAAGGCGCGCAGGGCGTAGTCGTCGCGCATAAGGAATCTGGCTACTGATTAGTAGGGCTTCATAAAGCATAAATCGGATGGCGGTTTTTCGGTGCAATGGGAAGACGCAGACTGGCGTCGTCCCACTCACCCACCGGAGATCCGCCATGTCCTTTGACTACTACACCCTCGGCCGTTCCGGCCTGCGCGTCAGCCGCCTCGCACTGGGCACGATGACCTTCGGCGAAAGCTGGGGCTGGGGTTCGGACGAGGCCACCGCGCGTGCGATGTTCGACCGCTACCTCGCAGCCGGCGGCAACTTCGTCGACACCGCCGACCTGTACACCGAGGGCCTGAGCGAAACCCTGCTCGGCCGCTTCATCACCGCCAGCGGCAGCCGCGACCGCATCGTGCTGACCACCAAGTTCAGCTACAACGCCGAGCCGGGCAACCCCAACGCCGGCGGCAACGGCCGCAAGAACATCCTGCGCGCGGTGGAGGGTTCGCTGCGCCGCCTGGGCACCGACTACATCGACCTCTACCTGCTGCACACCTGGGACCGCGTCACCCCGGCGGAGGAGGTGCTGCGCACGCTGGACGATCTGGTGCGCGCTGGCAAGATCCGTTACGCGGGCCTGTCCGACGTGCCGGCCTGGTACGCCGCGCAGATCCAGACCCTGGCGCAGGCGCATCACCTGCAGCCGCTGGTGAACCTGCAACTGCAGTATTCGCTGGTGGAGCGCAACATCGAGCGTGAATATGCGTCGCTCGCGCAGGAGCTCGGCTACGGCATCACCGCATGGAGCCCGCTGGGCATGGGCCTGCTTTCGGGCAAGTACAAGCCCAGCGAATCGGGCCACGACGGCGCCGGCGACGGCCGCATCCAGGCGCTGAAGAGCAGCGGGCTGGCATCGCTGCAGGACAAGTTCACGCCGCGCAACTGGGCGATCGTCAGCGCGGTGGAGCTGGTGGCACGCGAGCACGACCTGTCGATGGCGCAGGTGGCCATCCAGTGGGCGGTGCGCCGTCCCGCGGTGGGCTCGGTGATCCTCGGTGCGCGCACGATGGCGCAGTTCGAGGACAACCTCGCCGCGCTGGAGCGCTCCTTGCCCGACGAAGCGCTGCGCCGGCTGGACGCGGTTTCGGCGCTGCCGCAGCAGTTCCCCTACAGCTTCTTCGAGCAGGCACAGCAGGAGCGCCTCCACGGCGGCGCGGCGGTCGGCGACAAGCCGGACGGCTACCATGCGCCGGTGCGCGTGGCGGCGTCCGACGTCGGCGCCACGCAGAGCCTGGTGGCAGCGGACCCGCGTTGAGCATGCGCGAGGAAACTCCCATGACGATCAGGACATCAACCGTTCCAGTGGACGGCGCCCGACTGCACGTCGAATCGGCGGGCCGCGGCGAAGCGGTGACCCTGCTGCACGGTTTCCTGGTCGACCGCCGGCAGTGGGACCACGAGTTCGCCGCGCTGGCCCGCGACCATTGCGTGCTGCGCTACGACGCACGCGGCTTCGGCCAGTCGGAGATCGTGCCCGGCCGCGGCTATGCGCATCACGATGACCTCGCCGCGGTGCTGGATGCCTGCGGTGTCGGGCGCACGGCCTTGCTGGCCTGCTCCGGCGGCGCGGCCACCGCACTGGACTTTACGCTGGCGTATCCCGACCGCGTCAGCGCGCTGGTCTTCGTTGGCGCCGGCTACTGGGGCCGGTTTGCCGACCGTACGCCGGCCGCGCGCGCCTTCCTCCAGGCACTGGGCGCCTACGACGTGCCGGGCATGATCGACAGCTCGCTGCGGGCCTTCACCGATGGGCCGCGCCGCGCGGCAGGCGACGTCGACGCCGGCGTGCGCCGCCGCACCGAGGCGATGACCGCGCTGCAGTTCCGCCGTGAGCCGAACTACTGGCGCCATGCCGCGCAGGATCAGCGCACGCCACAGCCCAGTGCGCTGGATCGCCTGGATGAGATTGCCGTGCCGACCCTGTTGATGGTGGGCGGCGAGGACCAGCCCGAAGTGATGGAACTGTCCACGCAGATCGCCGAGGGTCTCCATCGTGCGCAACTGTTGGTGGTGCAGGGTGCGGGCCATCACGCGAACCTGGAGGCACCGGCAGCGGTGCTGGCCGAGGTGCGCCGCTGGCTGGCGCGACACGCGGTGCGTGACGCAAGGATGCAGGTGCCATGAAAAAGCCGCGCCGGGGCAGGCCGGCGCGGCTTCCCGCTGCGCAGCGGGAGGAGGCTGCGCGGGTGCGGCTTACGGGCCGTCCGGTGCCTCGCTGCCGACCGGGTGCTGGGCCTTGAATTCCTTCCATTGCTGCATGCGGGCCTGTCGCTGCGCCTTCATCGTGGCCAGCTGCGACTGCTGTGCCGGGGTCAGCAGGTTGTAGACCTGTGCGCGGACGTCGGCCATCTGCTGCACGCGTGCGGTGGTGGCGGCACCCTCGGCCTGGGCCAGCGCGGAAGCGGCGGACTGGTAGCCGGGGTCGGTCGGCTTCATTGCCTCGAACGCCTGCCGCTGCTGGCGCAACGCCTGGAACCGGCTCCGGTTCTGCTCGAAGCTGCTCTTCATGACCTGCTTTATGCTGGCCTTCTGCGTATCGCTCAAGTTGAGCTTGCCAAGCTCCATCATGCCGTGGCGGCCACCCGGCCCGCCGTGATGGCCCCAGCCGCCGGGGCCGCCAGGGCCGGGGGCGCCCTGTGCTGCGACGGCGAAGCTGCCGATGGCCAAGGCCGAGCCGAAGGCCAGGCCGAGAATGAGGTTCTTGCGCATGGTTGTCGCCTCTTGCGGTGGGGGAGTGGTGCGTGCGGCCATTGGACGACGCCCCCGTGTGTATGTTCTTTGCGCGAGCGTAAAGATGGGTAAAGCCGTTGCCGCCAGCCGTTCCCGCATCGCTAAATAGCGCCATGACCCGCATCCTGATCGCCGATGACGACCGCGCACTCTGCAGCCTGCTTGCCGAGTACCTGCGCCGCGAAGGTTTTGCCGTGGATTGCGCCAGCGATGGCGAAGAGGCGCTGGCGCGGCTGCACAACGCGGCGCAGCGGCCCGACCTGCTGATCCTCGACGTGATGATGCCTGGCCGCGACGGCCTGGAGACGCTGCGCGAGTTGCGCATGAAATACCGCCTGCCGGTGATCATGCTTTCGGCGCGCGGGGAGCCGGTGGACCGCGTGATCGGGTTGGAACTGGGCGCCGACGATTACCTCTCCAAGCCCTGCCTGCCGCGCGAACTGCTGGCCCGCGTGCGTGCGCAGCTGCGGCGGCATGCGCCGGGCGCGGCCGCCGCGGGCGAGCTGCAGCTCGGCACCTTGAAGTTGCTGCCCGGCGAGCGCCGCGCGCTGGTCGGCGACCAGGAGCTGTCGCTGACCGGCGCCGAGTTCCAGCTACTGCTGGCGCTGGCGCAACGCGCGGGCGAGCTGGTGGACAAGGCCGCGCTTACGCGGCTTGCGCTGGGCCGCGAGCTGGAGCGCTACGACCGCAGCATCGACGTGCACGTGAGCCGCCTGCGCCACAAGCTGGCCGAAGCCTCCGCGCAGTCGCCGCGGATCGACTCCGTGCGCGGTGCCGGCTACGTGCTGGTGGCTGGCGCGCCATGAATCCGTTCAAGAGTCCGCTGTACCGGCGCGTGCTGCTGTGGTTCTGCGCGGTGAACCTGCTGGTGCTGCTGCTGGGCGGTTACCTGACCCGGCGCTTCGTGGAATACACCACCGAGGTGGAGATCGACTGGACCGCCCTGGCGCACTCGGCCAACCAGGCCTTTGAGCAGGGCGGCCCGGCGGCACTGGACGAGTGGCGCGAACGGCAGCGCCACGAGGGCGTGGACGCCACGCTGTTCCAGGACGGGCGACCGTTGCTGCCGATCCGCCTGCCGCCGTCGATCCGGGATGCCCTGCCGGAGATGCTGGCGGCCAACCGCAGCCTGGTGCTGAAGCCCTGGCGCAACCAGTTCCTGTACCTGGCGGTGCAGCCGGTGACCGGTGCCGACGGCCGGCAGCGGCAACTGGTGGCGATCAGCCGCACGCACACGCGACTGCCGCCGCAGGCGCGGGAGAGGATCCTGCTGGCGGTGCAGTTCGCGCTGTCGCTGTTGTTCATCGGCCTGGTGGGCTGGTGGGTGGCGCGCAGCGTGGCACGGCCGGTGCAGGCACTGCGCGAGGCGGCGCGGCGGATGGCCGCGGGCGAGTTGTCCGCGCGCGTGGGCCACCCCGGCGGCACGCGCGACGAACTGGCCCAGCTCGCCGGTGATTTCGATGCCATGGCCGAACGCATCGAGGCGCTGGTCGCGCACGATCGCCGGGTGCTGCAGGATCTCTCGCACGAGCTGCGCTCCCCGCTGGCGCGCCTGCAACTGATCCTCGACCTGGCCCAGCGCGGCGACGATCCGGCGACGGCCGAGCGCTACTTCCGCCAGGCCGAGCACGAGATCGTCCGGCTCGACCGCCTGACCGGCGACATGCTGGCCCTGTCGCGCATGGAGGGCGGTCTGCCCGGGATGGAGCGCGAGCGGCTGGATCTGGTCGAACTCGCGCACGACGGCCTGCAGCAGGCGTCGCTGGAAGCGGACGCGCGCCGCATCCGCCTGCACTGGCAGGCCGTCGATGCGCCGGTCGAGGTGGTCGGTACGCCGGTGCTGCTGGAACGCGCGCTGGGCAACCTGATCGCCAACGCCATCAAGTACAGCGCAGAAGGCGGCGAGGTGGAAGTCGCGGTGCGCGTCGTCGAGGGGCAGGCCGAATGCGTGGTGCGCGACCACGGCCCCGGCGTCCCGGAAGCCGAACTGGCGTCGTTGTTCCGGCCATTCTTCCGCGGCAGCAACGCCGTGCGCGCCGAAGGCCACGGCCTCGGCCTTGCCATCGCGCAACGCGTGGCCAGGGCGCACGGTGGCGACATCCTTGCGCGCAACGCCGAGGGCGGCGGGCTGGAAGTGCGGCTGCGCCTGCCGCTGGCCAGCGGGTGAGTGGCTCCATGCGCCATGGCCGCGGGAACGAGCAAGGCATTTCCCCACCAATCATCGGGCTGCTGGGGGCATTCATCGCAGTCGTCGCCGTCCTGTACTTCGCCGTGCCGGCCGCGCTGCTGCGCTGGGACCTGGACCGGCTGGTATTCAGCGCGCAGTCCCAGCGGCGCACGCACGAGGGCAAGCGCTTCGACGTTGCCGTTTCCCCCGATGCCACGGTGGTCGTACGCCGCTACGGTGATGCCGGTCGGGCATGCGCGTTTTTCTTCCCGGGGCAGCATGGCGGCATCGGCAGCTACGAGCGAACGCTTTTTCCGTTGATCCGGGAGGCCGGTGCCGATGTCTACGCCATTTCGTATCCCGGGCAGGATGGGGCGAAGGGGCATGCCCATGTCGATCGGCTGTTCGGCCAGGTCGCGCTGGCGGTGTCGCGGGTGAGCAGGGCGGCGCGCTGCGGGATGCGCCGCAGCGTCTTCGTCGGCCGCTCGCTGGGCGCGACGGTGGCGCTGGCGGAAGCAGTGAAATTCAGGCCCAGGGGCGTGCTGGTCGATGGGCTGGGGGCCGACCTCGCCAGTGTGGTGCGGGCATGGATGGGCCGGCATCCGCTGTCGACCGGCTGGCGGCTGCTGCCGGTGCGTGCCTTGCTGGGGCGGCGGGACTATCCCGCCGCATCGCTGCTGCAGCAGATGCCGTCGGTGCCGGTATCGATTTTCCAGGGCACGGCGGATACCGTGACGCGCTATGCGCTCGCGCGGAGCGCCGTGCAGGGACGCCCGAACGTGACCTTCGAGACGGTGGACGGCGGCACGCATCACGATAGCTACCTGCTTGCCGGGAGCGCGTATGTCCGGAGCCTGCGTTCGCTGCTGGATGAAGAGACTTTGCGGAGCCGATGATCCTGCCTGATGCCATCCGTCCCCCGATGCGCCGCAACGCCCTCGTCGCCGTGGGACTGGTGCTGTGTGCGGCGCTGTTCTTCACGATGACCTACGTGCTCAACCGCAGCCTGGTGAGCGGCGGCGGGCACTGGGCGTGGGCGGTGATCCTGCGTTACCTGATCACCTTGCCGCTGCTGGCCCTGGCGCTGCCGTTGCGTGGCGGCCTGGGCGAGCTGCCGCGCGAACTGCGCGCGCATCCGCGCGCATGGCTGACCTGGAGCAGCGTGGGTTTCGTGCTGTTCGGCGTGCCGCTGACCTGGGCCGCCGGCAGCGGGCCGGCATGGCTGGTGGCGGGCAGTTTCCAGACCACCGTGCTGGCCGGGCCGTTGCTTGCGCCGCTGATCTATCGCGACGGGCGCCGACGGCTGGCGTGGCCCACGCTGGCGATCGGTGCGCTGATCGTGGCCGGCGTGTTCGCGTTGCAATGGGGCCATGCGCACGGTCGGCTCGGTGCCGGCGACTGGCTGGCGGCGGGAGCGGTGGTGCTGGCCGCGTTCGCCTATCCCTTGGGCAACCGCATGCTGCTGCTGCATCTGGAAACCAGCGCCTACCGGGTGAACGCCTTGCAGCGCGTGTTCGGCATGACGCTGTGCAGCTGGCCGCTGTGGTTACTGATCGCCGCCATCGCGTGGCACACGATCGGTGCGCCGGACTGGCGCGAGGCATGGCTGGCGGGCGGCGTGGCCTTGTCCTCCGGCGTGATCGCCACCGTGCTGTTCTTCGCGGCGACCGACCGCGTGCGCACGCAACCCACCGCACTGGCCGCCGTGGAGGCGATGCAGGCGGCCGAGCTGCTGTTCACCACGGCGCTGGGCGCAGCCCTGCTTGGCGAGGCGTGGCCGCGGGGGTGGGCCTTGTCCCCCTGTCCGGCGCGCTGGCGATCGTCGCGGGCATCGCGCTGTTCGGCTGGGTGAGCGGGCGCGAGGCGGCGGGCGACGAGGCGGCCGTGCGCGCGCTGCGCTCCGATCGCAGCGCCTAGGCGTGCGCGGTCGCGCCGGATGGGATACTTCCGCGTCCCCGCACGAATCCCGCCATGACCGACGACGCCACCACCATCCGCCACGGCACGCCCGCGTTCCGGCGTACCAACCTCGCGCTGTTCGCCGCGGGCCTGGCGACGTTCGGCCTGCTGTATTGCGTGCAGCCGCTGATGCCGGAGTTCAGCCGCGACTATGGCGTGAGCGAGGCGGGCGCGGCGCTGTCGCTGTCGCTCACCACCGGCGTGCTGGCGTTCGCGATGCTGTTCGCCGGCGGCGTGTCCGATGCGCAGGGACGCAAGCCGGTGATGGTGGCTTCACTGCTGTCCTCCGCGGTGCTGGTGCTGGCCAGCGCGGCGATGCCGACCTGGGCCTCGCTGCTGGTGGTGCGCACCCTGCTCGGCTTGACGCTGAGCGGCCTGCCGGCGGTGGCGATGACCTACCTCGGCGAGGAAATGCATGCCGACTCGATTGGCCTTGGCATGGGGCTCTACATCAGCGGCAGCGCGGTGGGTGGCATGGGCGGCCGGCTGGTCGCCGGCGTGCTGGCCGATTTCTTCGGCTGGCGCACCGGCGTGGCGGTGGTGGGCGTGATCGGCCTCGCCTGCGCGTTGGCGTTCTGGCGTGCGCTGCCGCCGTCGCGGCACTTCGTGCGGCAGCCATGGAATGCGCGTGCGCTCGCTGCGCGCTTCGCCGGCATGTTCCGCGATCACGGGCTGCCTTGGCTGTTCGCCGAGGGTTTCCTGCTGCTGGGCGCCTTCGTCACCGTCTACAACTACCTCGGCTACCGCCTGCTGGCGCCGCCGTACAACCTCAGCCAGGCGGTGGTCGGGCTGATCTTCGGCATCTACCTGATCGGCACCTTCAGCTCGGCGTGGATGGGCCACCTGGCCGGCAAGCTGGGCCGGCGCAAGGTGCTGTGGACGGCGCTGGCGCTGATGCTGGCTGGCGTGCTGCTGACCCTGGCCACGTCGCTTTGGCTGGTGGCGCTGGGCATCGTGGCGGTCACCTTCGGCTTCTTCGGCGGCCACTCCATCGTCAGCAGCTGGGTCGGCCGGCGTGCCGGTGCGGCGAAGGCGCAGGCTTCGTCGATGTACCTGTTCTGCTACTACATGGGCTCCAGCGTGGCCGGCGCCAGCGGCGGGTTGTTCTACGCCGCGCATGGCTGGAGCGGCGTGGTCGTGTTCGTCGGCGCGCTGGTGCTGGCCGGACTCGCGATTGCGCTGGGGCTTATCCGGCTCAAGCCGCTGACGGGCGTGGCGACGCCGCCCGCGCCGATGAGCAAGGGCGCGATGCCCTGAGGTTCAGAGCCGCAGCGTGATCTGCGCCGTGCCCGGGTCGCCGGGGAGGTTCAGAGCCGCAGCGTGATCTGCGCCGTGCCCGGGTCGCCGGGCATCAGGCGCCGGGCGAAGCCGAGTTCGCGGCACAGCTGCAGCATCGGGCGGTTTTCCAGCAGCACGTAGCCCCACAGTTCGGCGAGGCCACGGCGGCGGCAATCGTCGACCAGCCGCTGCATCAGCAGCGCGCCGAGGCCGACGCGGCTCCAGTCGTGCTCGACCACCACCGAGAACTCCGCGCTGTCGGCGGATTCGTCCACGTAGATGCGGCCCACGCCGCGGATCTCGGTGGGGCGCACCGATTCGTCCACCAGCACGAGCGCGGTCTCGCGCGCCGGGTCGATGCGGCACAGGCGCTGCGCCATCGGCTCCGGCAGCTCCGACATCGCGTGCAGGAAGCGGCGGCGGATGTCCTCGGGCGACAGCCGCCGGAAGCCGCGCTGCAGCGCCGCGATGTCGCCGGGCACGATCTCGCGCAGCCATAGTTCGCGGCCGTCGCGGCTGCACACGCGTTCGCCCCGTGCGGTGTGCACGTTGAGCGCAAGGGCGTGGCGTTCGCGGAGGCGCGGCGGGAGCAGCGGATGGGGAGCGGCAGGGCGCTGGCTGGCGGCGATCATGTCAATACTCAAGCGTATTGTGTGCGGTGCAGCATGCTCCAGAGGCTCGTATGGCGCAAGTCTGTGCGCCGGTTTGCCGCAGGTGCGCATTCAGTCGTGCAGCGTATCCGTTGGTCGTCGCGGCCGCTTCGGGCCGGGCGCGGAATGGCTGCCCTGGGCCGCGTCGACGGCATCGATCCAGCCCGCCCGCGCCTGCGGGAAGGCATCGGCATAGGGCACGTAGGGCTTGATGTCGAGGATCGGCGTGCCGTCCAGCAGGTCCACGCCGCGCACGCGCAGCGCACGTTCCTCCACCGCGACCAGTTCCACCGCGGACAGGCCGATCGGGTTCGGCCGGTGCGGCGAGCGCGTGGCCAATACGCCGCGCTTGCCGTCGCCGCGGGGTGGCCGTACCCGGGGCTTCCAGCCCTCGCTGCGGTGGAACACGAACAGCAGCCAGATCCGCGCGAAGCCGGTGAGGTCGGCAAACGCTTCCGCGGGCAGGCCATCGACGAATTCAATGCGCGCCTCCGCTTCGGCGCCCGTCTCGGTGCCCGCTACCACGGTGGACTGGTGCGGCGCATCGATGCGCCGCGCATAGGGCGAGCGCACGTGTGCGATCGGATGGGCAACAAACGGGGAGTTTTCGTCCACGGCCAGTGCGCTTAAAAGGACACCTGCATCAGTGGATGCCGACGCCCAGGCCCAGCCCGAAGCTGATGTTCGGATGCCCGCTGCGCATTTCCTCGGCCGTCCACACATGCGACTGTGCGGTCTGCACCAGCGGGAACACGTAATCGGCTTCGCCGACCTTGCCGGCACGGCTGCCGGCCAGTTGGCCGGCGACGGTGATCGGCGCACCGTTGGGGTAGTTCATCGGTTCGGCGTAGCCCGGCAGCAGGGCGATGAAGCGGCCGTTGCCGCCGTTGCCGAATTTCGGTCGCTGCGAGGAGTCCAGCGGGTAGGCGAGGATCTCGATCTCGCTGTGGTCGGGCAGGTTCTTCACGCCCACCACGCGGCCGCCCCAGATGACTTGGCCGTGCGCGTACTGCTCCGGCGCTTGCGCCACCTGCATCGGCGTGGCGGCGACAGTGCCGGGTGCGACCTTGTAGATCGGCGCAGGCGCGCAGGCGGCAAGGCCGAGCAGCAGGCCGGGCAGGATGATGCGGGCGATGTGGCGCATGGCGGACTCCGGGGCGAAGATCGCGGCAACGGTGCAGTGAGCTTAGCGACGGTGCGGCGGGTGCGGTAGCTTCACCGGCTTTGCGGCTGGCGCGGCGGCGGATTCGTCCACCAGCCAGTCCAGCTTCCATTCGGCTGGCTTTTCCTGCGCGAGCAGGCGCGCCAGCGCGCGCAGCGGTTCGCGCAGGGTTTCGTCGAGCTGCCAGGGCGCGTTGACGATCGCCATGCCGGAGCCGTTCAGGCGCAGCGGCGAGTCGTCGCCGTGCACCAGCAGTTCCGCGCGCAGCACGCGCCTGGCGCCGCAGTGCGAGAGCCAGCGCAGGAAGGGCTGCACCTGGCTGCGCCGCTTGATCGGATACCAGATCGCGTAGATGCCGGTGGGCCAGCGCTGCAATGCTTCCTTCAAGGCCTGCTCGATCAGCCGGTACTCGGCCTCCTGCGCTTCGTAGGGCGGGTCGATCAGCACCAGGCCACGCCGTGCCAGCGGAGGCAGCAGCGCCTTCAGCGCTTCGTAGCCGTTGCGTTCGTGCACGTGGACGCGCGCATCGCGGCGGAACAGTTCGTGCAACCGCGTGGCTTCCTCCGGATGCAGCTCGCACAGCTGTGCGCTGTCGTTGTCGCGCATGGCCAGTGCAGCCTGCAGCGGCGAGCCGGGGTAGAGCTTCAGCCCGTGTTCGTTGCCGGGCAGGGCGAGGATGCCGTCCAGCCAGCGGCGCAGCAGCGGCGGCAACGCGGCGGCATGGGCATCGCCGCCGTGCAGGTCGGGAAACAGCAGGCGGGCGATGCCGTCCTTGTATTCGCCGGTCTTGCCGGCTTCGGCGCTGTCCAGTGCGTAGCAGCCGCTGCCGGCGTGGGTGTCGATCACGCAGAACGGCGCGGGCTTGAGTTTCAGCGCTTCGATCAGCGCCAGCAGCACGGCGTGCTTCAGGACGTCGGCGAAGTTGCCCGCGTGGTAGGCGTGGCGGTAGTTCATGGCGGCAGCCGTGGGGTGGCGCACAAGTATAGGCTGCGGATGGCGTGCAGGCCGCATGAAGCCCGCTCCAGGGTTGAGTGGACGTGGAGTGCGTCGTTATGCTCGCGGCATGCATCGTTCGTTGCTCCATCCACTGCGTCGCTGTCGCCTGCTGCTTGCAATGGCGCTGTGCGCGTGGCTGGGTCTGGCCGGTTCGGTGTTCGCCCATGACGATTGCTGCGCCGGCATGCAGGGCTTGGCCGTCGCGCTGACGATGAGCCTTCACCGCGGCGTGCCGGCACCGCTGCACGCGGACGGCGGGCACGCCGATTGCGCCTGCGCCCACGCGACGGCGACCGTGCCGGAACTGTCCGCACCCGCGGTGCCGGTGCATCCGGTCGCGACAACATGGCAGGCCTGGCCGACCGCTACCCCCGAGCGTCCCCGCGCGCCACCCCTGCGGCCACCGCTGGACTGACATTCCAGCGATGGCGCCGACCCGGTTCGGCGGGCCACCTGCCTGTGCGCAGGCTTGCTGCCGCATGTGCGGCGACGACAGGCGGGATCCTCGGTGATTCCGCGCAGGAGTGAAGGATGGACACACAGGATCCGCGCGACGGGCAGTTGTCGCGCAGACGGTTCGTGCAAGGCCTGGCGCTGGGCGGGGTGGCCGCCGGCTTGGGCCTGCGCGCAGGCACTGCCGTGGCGCAGGCGGTCGCGGTGCGCCGCGAATGGCGCGGCACGCATTTCGAGCTGGCCGTCGGCGAGCTGCCGGTGGACTTCACCGGACGCAGGCGCCTCGCCACCGTGGTCAACGGGCAGCTGCCGGCACCGCTGCTGCGCTGGCGCGAGGGCGACACGGTGACGCTCAAGGTGACCAACCGCCTGCGCGTGCCGACCTCGATCCACTGGCACGGCATCCTGGTGCCGTTCCAGATGGACGGCGTGCCCGGCATCAGCTTCCCCGGCATCGCGCCCGGCGAGAGCTTCACCTACCGTTTCCCGGTACGGCAGAGCGGCACCTACTGGTACCACAGCCATTCCGGCTTCCAGGAGCAGACCGGGCTGTACGGCCCGCTGGTGATCGAGCCCGCCGGTGGCGAACGCTTCCCTGCCGAGCGCGACTACGTGGTGATGCTCAACGACTGGTCGGACGACAGTCCCGAACACATCTTCGCGACGCTGAAGCGGCAGAGCGACTACTACAACTACGCGATGCCCACGGTGCCGGACTTCTTCCGCGACGTGCGCGAGCACGGGCTGGAGCAGGCGCTCGCCCGGCGCCGGATGTGGGAGCGGATGCGCATGAATCCCACCGACTACAGCGACGTGTCGGGGCACACCTATACCTACCTTGTGAACGGCCACCCCCCGGCCGGCAACTGGACCGGGCTGTTCAAGCCCGGCGAGAAAGTGCGGCTGCGCTTCATCAACGGCTCGTCGATGACCTTCTTCGACGTACGCATCCCCGGCCTGAAGATGACGGTGGTCGCCGCCGACGGCCAGGACGTGGAGCCGGTGAGCGTCGACGAATTCCGCATCGCGGTGGCCGAGACCTACGACGTGATCGTGGAGCCGAAGGAAGATCGCGCCTACACGCTGTTCGCACAGGCCATCGACCGCAGCGGCTACGCCCGCGGCACGCTGGCACCGCGCACCGGCATGCAGGCGGCGGTACCCGCGATGGACCCGTTGGTCTGGCTGGGCATGCGGGACATGATGGGAGCGATGGGGCAGGGCGGCACGCATGGGAATAGCGCCATGCCGGGCATGGCCGGCATGGCCATGGGCGCCACCGCTGCCGCGCCGGCCGTGCACCACGCCCGTACCGAGTACGGCGCGGGCGTGGACATGCACGTGGAGATGCCGCGCAACAACCTCGACGACCCGGGTGCGGGCCTGCGCGGCAACGGTCGACGCGTGCTGACCTATGCCGATCTGCATACCATCGGCGGCTCGATCGACCCGCGCGAACCCGGTCGCGAGATCGAGCTGCACCTCACCGGCAACATGGCGCGCTACGAATGGTCCTTCGACGGCGTGAAGTTCTCCGACGCCAAGCCCATCCGTTTCCGCTACGGCGAGCGGCTGCGCATCGTGCTGGTCAACGACACCATGATGAACCACCCGATCCACCTGCACGGCATGTGGAGCGAGCTGGAGAATCCGGTGGGCGGCTTCCAGGTGCGCAAGCACACCGTCAACGTGCAGCCGGCACAGCGGGTGGCCTACGGCGTGACGGCCAATGCGCCGGGGCGCTGGGCCTACCACTGCCACATGCTGTACCACATGGACGCGGGCATGATGCGCGAAGTGGTGGTGTCATGAGCCGGAACCGTTCGCTCGCCGTCCTGCGACGCCTCCTGTGGCTGGCAGCGGGGCTGCTGGCTGCGCCTGCCATCGCCGTTGCGCAGACCACGCCCGCCGCGGCCAGCAGCTCGGCGTCGATGGACAGGGGTTCGATGCCCGGCATGGACATGGGGCAGATGCGCGGCATGTCCATGCCGGCGGCAGCGGCCAGCGTCCCTGCGCCCGCCGCGACCAAGGTTCACAAGCGCCATCGAAAACCGTCCGCGAAGCCCATGCACCACGGCAGCCACGGCGCCACGGCGCGGATGGGCGCGATGCCCGGCATGGAGCCGGACGCGATGCGGCAGATGGGTAAGGTAGCCGTGCCTGCCGCGAGCGGTACATCGCACGAGCCAGGCACGATGGCCGGCATGCCGATGGGACCCATGCAGGGCGGCAGCGCGCCGCCGGGTAGGCGTAGCCCCGGCTATTCCGACGGCATCGGCTATGGCGCGATGCCCGGCATGGATATGCGCGACAGCATGCCGCTGGGCATGCTCCGCTTCGACCAACTGGAGGCGTTCCACGGCAAGGATGGCAACGGGCAGGCTTGGGAACTGCAGGGCTGGTACGGCAACGACAGCGACAAGCTGTGGCTGCGCAGCGAGGGCGAACGCAGCCTCGGCCGCATCCAGGATGGCGACGCCGAGCTGCTGTGGAGCCATGCCGTCGCCGCGTTCTGGGACACGCAGCTCGGCCTGCGCCAGGACCTGGGCGAAGGGCCTGCGCGCCGATGGGCGGCCTTCGGCATCCAGGGTCTGGCGCCATACTGGTTCGAGCTGGCAGTCACCGCCTACCTTGGGCCGTCCGGGCGGACCGCGACCCGCCTGCGCGCAGACTACGAGCTGTTGTTCACGCAGCGGCTGATCCTGCAGCCGGAGTTCGAGCTCAACGCCTACGGCCGGTCCGATCCGGCGCGACGTCTCGGCAGCGGGCTGTCCGATGCCCGGCTCGGCTTGCGCCTGCGCTACGAGGTCCGGCGGCAGTTCGCGCCCTACCTTGGCGTGGTCTGGACGCGACGTTTCGGCGGCACGGCCGCTTTCGCCCGCGACCATCGCCAAGCCATCTTCGACCGGCAGTGGGTGGCCGGCGTCCGCATGTGGTTCTGAGGAGTCCGCCATGAAGCCATACATCAAACGCCACGGCCTGACCGTTGCCGCGGTACTCGCGATCCTGGCGGCGGGCGCCGGGATCTTCGTCTACTCCGGCCTCTACGACATCGGTGCGGACGACCACCACACCCGGCCGGTCTTCGACCTGCTGCAGACCTTGCGCGACCGCTCGATCCAGCGGCGGGCAGCAGACATCAAGGTGCCCAACCTCGACGATCCGCAGCTGATCCTGAAAGGCGCCGGCCAGTACGCCGCCATGTGCACCGGCTGCCACCTGGCTCCCGGCATGGACGATTCGGAACTGCGCGTGGGCATGTACCCGCAGCCACCGAATCTCTCCAGGATCCACGTCGATCCGAGGCAGGCCTTCTGGGTGATCAAGCACGGCATCAAGATGAGCGCGATGCCTGCCTGGGGCATGGCCGGCCACGACGATCCCACCA
>JAJZET010000289.1 GCA_021805685.1 Pseudomonadota bacterium | reverse complement strand
GATGGTAGTGTGCATTTGCATGCAAGAGTAGGTCACCGCCAGGGGCTTTATCCCCAAACACCCTCACCGCCCGCGGTGGGGGTGTTTGCTTTTGCACAGGCCCAAATCATTCGCGGATTTGCGCGCAGGCACGCCCTGCTGGCGATTATCATCTCCAAACCAGTGCTTTGATTCGACGCGGAGTACGCCCTTGTTCGTGCATGTCGAGACACGCCGACGCCGGCAATGGCAGTGGGCCACCTTGCTGATCGTCAGCATGTGTGCCCTGTGCTTTGTCTGGCTTACCCTCATGCCGCCGCCGCAGCGCGTCAGAGTGCTGCTGGAGTGGGGGACCGTGCCGGCGAATATTTTCGACGCGCATCAACCATTATGGCCACAGCTCACCGATCCCTCGTTGCTGCGCCTGTTCACTGCGCTGTTCATCCACGTGACCTGGCTGCACCTGCTGAGCAATCTGCTGTTCCTGATGATCTTCGGGCTGCCCGGTGAGCGCGCTTTGGGATCGCTACGCTTCTTGTCGTTGTTCGTGGTGGGCGGAATCGTTGCGAACCTGATTGGCGCCGTGTCATTGGCGGGCGTGCGATTGCCGATCATCGGTTGCAGTGGCGCAGTGTCGGCGGTGGTCGGCACTTACGTGGCGCTGTTCCCGCGAGCGCGCCTCGGGCTGGTGCTTCCATTGGGCCTCTACCTGGAATTTGTGCGCGTGCCGGCCTTCCTGCTGATCGGCATCTGGGTACTCCTGCAACTGCTGTTCAGCTATGCGGGACCCAGCTACGGCGCCTATGTCTGGTGGGCCCACATCGGCGGATTCCTGTTCGGCCTGGTATTCGCGATGCTGTCACGTGATGCGATCGCACGGCGCCTGCGCCACTAGCGCGAGAAGGAAAGCCCGTGACGCCGGGCGAAGTGCTGCAGCAATCTGCGAGCGACCGGGGTGGCGCCGACCTGGCGGAAGCAAAGTCGGGGATCGGAGCCTTCGCGGCACATGTCCAGGTGCTTGCGGCGGATGTAGGCGCGCATGACATCGGCGCTGAATTCGGGGTGGAATTGCGTACTCACCGCGTTCGGTGCATAGCGCAACAGCTGGTGCGGGTCGCGTGTCGAGCGAGCAAGCACGGTCGCGCCGGCCGGAGCCTCCAATACGCTCTGTTCGTGCGTGGTGTGGGCGCGGAAGCTTGCCGGCAGGGCATGGGCCAGCGAATCGCGCGCCGCCGTATCCAGGATCTCGATGGCCTGCGTGCCGATTTCGCGGCCGCCCGGCAGATAGTCGACGCGGCCGCCCAGGGCATGCGACATCAATTGGTGACCAAAGCAGACCCCGAAAAGGGGAAGCTCGATGTCCATCGCGTCGCGGATCCAGCCCGCCGTGCGCTCGCTCCACGACGCCCGCTCGGTGACCATGGCTGCCGAACCGGTAATCAGCGCGCCTGCCACTGCGGTCGGTGCGGGCAGTGCGTCGCCGGCCTGGACATCGACCACAAGCAGGCGTTGCAGCGGAAGCAAGGCGCCAAGCCGGAACCAATGCGGAAAGTCGCCGTGGCGCGCGCGTATGGCGTCCGGCGCGCGGCCGGTGCGGATGATCAGGACAGGCTTCATGCAGGGTTCGGGGGCAGGAGATTATCGGGCAGCTCGATTGGCGGCAGGACGGCCAGCACCTCTTGCACAGTCGTAAGCCCGCGAGCTACCTGCTCGGCGGCAGAGATGCGCAACGGGCGCATGCCTTCGGCAAGTGCGGTCTGGCCGAAATTCCCCAGTTCCAGCTGGGCGGAAACCAGCGCGCGGAGGCGAGGCGAAATCGGCATCATCTCGTAGATGCCCGTGCGGCCCATGAAGCCGGTGTTGCGACATTCGAGGCAGCCGACCGGTGCGCACACCTTTTCAGGCACAGGCAAGGCCCAGCCGTGGGTCAGGGCACCCCATTCGTGCGGATCCTGCGAGGCCTCGCGCTTGCAGTAAGGGCAGAGAGTGCGCACGAGGCGTTGCGCCACGACGCCGGTAAGCGTCGACTGGATGAGGTAATGGGGCACGCCGAGATCCAGCAGGCGCGTCACCGCGCTGGGCGCGTCGTTGGTGTGCAGCGTAGACAGCACAAGGTGGCCGGTCAGCGACGCCTGCACCGCCATTTGCGCGGTTTCCAGGTCGCGGATCTCGCCGACCATGATGATGTCCGGGTCCTGCCGCAGCAAGGTACGTACGCCGGCGGCGAAATCCAGGTCGATCGAGGGCTGCACCTGCATCTGGTTGAATTCGGGCGAGACCATTTCAATGGGGTCTTCCACCGTGCATACGTTCATCGCGGGCGTCGCGAGGTGCTTGAGCGTGGAATACAGCGTGGTGGTCTTGCCCGAGCCGGTGGGGCCGGTGACCAGCACGATGCCGTGCGGCCGCTCCACCATGTGCCGCCACTGCGACGTTTCACCTGCGGAGAAGCCAAGCTGTGCGAAATCCTTGACCACCAGGTCGGGATCGAAGATGCGCATCACCATCTTCTCGCCGAAGGCGGTTGGCATGCTTGAAACACGCAGTTCCACCTCGCGGCCGGTCGACGAGCGGGTCTTGATGCGGCCGTCCTGCGGACGGCGTTTCTCGGCCACATCCATCCGAGCAAGGATCTTGATGCGCGCGGTCACCGCCGTCATCACCGGCGGCGGCAACTCGAAGACCTTGTGCATCACGCCGTCGATGCGAAAGCGCATCTGGCCGGCCTCGCGTCGCGGTTCCAAGTGTATGTCGGAAGCACGCTGCTCGAAGGCGTATTGCAGCAGCCAGTCGACGATGTGCACCACGTGGCGGTCATCGGCGCCCACCTCGCCGCTCTTGCCCAGCTCGACGAGTTGCTCGAAGTTGAGGATGGCCGAGGCGTCGTAACCGCCATTCGTCTTCGCGTCCTGCGCCAACTGGATCGAGCGCTGTACGCCGTAGAATTCCTGCAGGTAGCGGTTGATGTCGAGCGGGCTGGACACCACGCGATGCACATCCCGGCGCAGCATCTGCGAGAGGTCTTTGGCCCAGGCTTCATCGAACGGCTCGGCGGTGGCGAAGGTCACTTCACCCGGCGCCATCGCCACCGGCAGGATGCGATGGCGCTGCGCGTAGGCGTGGCTCACCACCTGGGTCACGGCGGCGACGTTGACCTTCATCGGGTCGATCTTGAGATACGCCAGGCCGGCATGCCCTGCCAGCCATTCGACGAGGCTCTCGAGGCTCAGTGGCCGCCCGGGTTCGCGCTGGTTCGGCAGCTTGGCATTGGCGATCAGCACCAGCGGATGCAGCTCCACCGTGCTGCGACCGGAGCGCGAACCCATGCGCACCTGCTTGGCGTCTTCGGCGCTCACGTAGCCGTCCACCACCAGGGCGGCGAGCAGTTCGTCCAGCTCCAGCCGGCCGCGCCGGCCGAGCAGGGTAGCGATTTGCGGTGATGCGGCCATCCGGACAACTCCCCCGTGGCATGGCGCAACGGCGGAAAACCAGTGCGCAAGCGTGCTGCGGCTATACTAACGCGCTTTACCGAAGCCCACGGAAAGCCATGTCCGCGCGCACCTTCCAGGATGTGATCCAGACCCTCAACCGCTACTGGGCGGCGCAGGGTTGCGTCTTGTTGCAGCCGCTCGACACCGAGGTCGGCGCCGGCACATTCCACCCTGCCACCTTCCTGCGTTCGCTGGGACCCGAGCCATGGTCAGCGGCTTACGTGCAGCCCTCGCGACGGCCCACCGATGGCCGTTATGGCGAGAATCCGAACCGGCTGCAGCATTACTACCAGTACCAGGTGGTAATGAAGCCGAACCCGGAGAACATCCTCGATCTGTACATCGGCTCGCTGAAGGAGCTCGGTCTCGACCCGTTGGTGCACGACCTGCGATTCGTCGAGGACAACTGGGAATCGCCGACGCTGGGCGCCTGGGGTCTGGGCTGGGAAGTCTGGCTCAACGGTATGGAGGTCACCCAGTTCACCTATTTCCAGCAGGCCGGCGGGCTGGAGTGCCGCCCCGTGACCGGTGAAATCACCTACGGCCTCGAGCGTCTGGCGATGTACCTGCAGAATGTGGACAACGTGTACGACCTGGTGTGGACCGAAGGCCCGCACGGCAAGGTGACCTACGGCGACGTGTTCCACCAGAACGAGGTGGAACAAAGCACCTACAACTTCGAGCACGCCAACGTGCCTGAGCTGTTCCGCTGGTTCGACGTGTGCGAGGCCACCGCCAACCAGCTGATCGCTGCGAACCTGCCGCTACCGGCGTACGAGCAGGTTATGAAGGCCAGCCATACCTTCAACCTGCTCGACGCGCGCCGCGCGATCAGCGTGACGGAGCGACAGCGCTACATCCTGCGCGTGCGTACGCTGGCGCGGAGCGTGGCCGAAACCTACGTGGCGCAGCGCGAAAAGCTCGGCTTACCGGGCCTGAAGAAGAACACAAAGGAGCAGGCCGCATGAGCGCCGCCAAGTCGCTGCTGATCGAACTGGGCACCGAGGAATTGCCGCCCAAGGCGCTGGACGAATTGTCCACTGCCTTCGCCCGCGGCATCTGCGACGGGCTGGCCAAGCGCGGCATCGAGGCTGCGCTGGACAAGGCAAAGGCCTATTGCTCGCCGCGGCGTTTGGCCGTCCATATTCCGCATGTGAGCCCGATGCAGCCGGAACAGGCAGTCGAGCGCCGCGGGCCGGCCGTCAATGCCGCGCTCGACGCGCAGGGGCAGCCATCCAAGGCTCTCATGGGTTTTGCGCAGTCCTGCGGCGTGGCTGTGGAGCAGTTGGAAAAGCTCGAAACCGACAAGGGCGCCTGGTTCGTCTTCCGCGCGGTGAAACCGGGCCAGTCACTTGCGTCGCTGCTGCCTGAGATCGTAGAGGATGCGCTCAAGAGCCTGCCGATCCCGCGTCCGATGCGCTGGTCCGACCACGACTACGCCTTCGTGCGGCCCGCGCACTGGCTGGTGATGCTGCACGGCGCGGAGATCATCGACGGCACGGTGCTCGGACTGGCCGCCGGGCGCAAATCGCGGGGGCACCGCTTCATGCATCCGCATCCGGTGCACGTGTCCGATGCCGATGGCTGGCTCGATGCCATGCGCGGTGCAAAGGTGCTGGCCGATCCCGCGGAGCGTCGCCAGCGCGTGCGGGAGGAAGTCGCACGCGTGGCCAAGGAAACCGGCGGTACGCCCCGCCTCGACGATGCGCTGCTCGACGAGATCGCCAACCTCACCGAGTGGCCGGTGGCGATCGCCTGCGGCTTCGAGCGCAGTTTCCTCGCCGTGCCGCAGGAGGCGTTGGTCACCACCATGGAGACCAACCAGAAGTTCGTGCCGGTGTTCGACGCCGACGGCAAGCTCACCGAGCACTTCATCGGCCTCGCCAACATCGAGTCGAAGCAACCCGCCGAGATCCGCAAGGGCTACGAGCGCGTGATCCGCCCTCGCTTCGCCGATGCCAAGTTCTTCTGGGATGAGGATCTGAAGACGCCGCTGGCCAGCTACCAGGAGCAGCTCAAGAGCGTCACCTACCAGCAGGCGCTTGGCAGCCTGTGGGACAAGAGCGTGCGCGTGGCCGAACTGGCACGGGTGATCGCCGCGCGCGTCGGCGTCGATGCCGGCGCTGCCACACGCGCGGCGAGCTTGAGCAAGTGCGATCTGCTCACCCGCATGGTTGGTGAGTTTCCCGAGCTGCAGGGCGTGATGGGCCGCTACTACGCCGGCCACGATGGTGAGCCTGCCGAGGTGGCGGCAGCGCTGGACAGCTACTACCAGCCACGCTTCGCCCGTGACGGCATTGCCGCCGACAAGGTGGGCCAGGTGCTGGCGGTGGCCGAACGCCTCGATACGCTTGCAGGCATCTTCGCCGTGGGCATGAAGCCCAGCGGCAACAAGGATCCGTTTGCTCTGCGCCGCGCCGCACTAGGCCTGGCGCGCACCCTGATCGAAGGTGGGTTGGAAATCGATTTGCGTGCCGCGTTCGCCGAGGCATTGGAGCTGCTGCCCGAAGCCGCCCTCGCGGCTGGCGCCAAGCCTGGCAAGGATGGCAAGCCGGCGGCGATCGAAGCGGGCGACAGGCGCAGGGCGCTGGTCGGCGAACTGGTCGATTTCGTGCTGGATCGCCTGCGTGGCTATTACGCGGAACAGGGCTGCCCGACCGAGGCCTACGAGGCCGTGCTCGCGGTGCAACCGGATACCCTGCCCGACTTCGGCCGCCGCCTGCGTGCCGTGGTCGAATTTGGCCGGTTGCCGGAAGCGGCCAGCCTCGCCGCCGCCAACAAGCGCGTGGCGAACATCCTGCGCAAGCAGGCCGAGGAAGGCGGCGAGCCGGTGTCGGCCCATGCGGTCGACCCTGCGCATTTCGAGAGCGATGCCGAACATGCACTGGCCGACGCGCTGGTTGCGGCTGGCAGGGAGACCTTCGTGCCGTTGCGGCACGGCGACTACACCACCGTATTGAAGCGGCTTGCCCAGTTGCAGGAACCGGTGGACGCGTTTTTCGAGCGGGTGCTGGTGAACGCCGAGGACCCGGTGGTGCGCCGCAATCGTCTTGCCTTGCTGGAGCAGATCAAGGCTGCGTTCGGTGCGGTGGCTGACATCGCGTTGCTGCGCGACTGATCCTTGCGATCAGCCTTGGCGGCGAAATCGGATGGCCGGCCGGGGCTCATGGCTGAATCGCTCAAACAAGATGCGGCGCCCGGGGCGCCGCGTCTTGTTTGAATCCCGAGCCGGACGGATTCAGGCAATCCGCGTCTTGGACTGGCGGATGCGCTCGGAAAGCTGGCGGTTGAACTTGAGCATCGCAGCGGCATCCACACTCGTACCGTCCTTGCCCAGGATCTCGTAGAGGTGGCTGAGCATGTCGGTGTTGTCGGCCAGTGTCATGGGGCTGCCGGCCAGTTCCAGCTCCGATTGCAGGATCTGCATTGCAGTGTTCAGACGATTGGGATCGACGGCAGCGGCTTCATGCTGCATGGCCGATTGCTGGGGATACGAGAAACGGCTGCGCGGACGGTGCGCCATGGTTTCGGTGCTGTATTGCGCATCGTCCCCGCCTGCGATGTTCGTATCGACCTGCAAGGCCCCTTCGCCCGCGACCAGCCAAACCAGCGAGATGCCCAGCGTACGCGCCATGGTGACGCAGCGCGCACGCGAAGGATCGGTGTTGCCGTCGCGCCAGCTGCGCACCACGCCCTCGGAAAAGCCGCACATGCGTGCAATCTCGGTGGCGCTACCGACGCGTTGGATCAGTAGTTTGATGCGGTCGGCGAAGCTTGACTGGAGCGGATCGTGGGGATGCTTATGCGTGCTCATGCGGGGACCGTCTGCAGGACAAGGGGGATGCATCGCAAGATTCTACGGCACCGCGCCTCAAAGTAAGGTGACGCGGGCGTCCGCAATGTGGGGAGGGATGTCTAGCGCCGCCTTCTAGCTGGATCAGTCGAGTACGGAGCCAAGTAGTCCATGCGGTCGTTGCGGGAAACCTTGCGTGGCTAGAGTAAACGGCGCAAAAAATTTTAAGCCGACACGAGCTTGCTGGCATTTGGCATTCGTTCACGCAATTAGCGGACGAAACGGCTTGACTTTCCCGGAACTGGTCAATTCGGCTATGCTCGGCGTTTCCCCCGCGACGAAACCTTAGGCGCATCGCCACCGGTTTCCGTGTTCTACCCCCAACTCAAGTTGACGAGGCTTAATCCATGCGCAAGATGGTTCTGTCGGTGATGTCATTGGCCGTGCTGGCCACCCTGGCCGGTTGTGGCTCGTCGGCGCCGTCGCAGGATGGCACCGCCAGCGCCAGCTCGGCGGCCGTCACCACTCCCAGCTCGGTCAGCGGCACCATCACCGTGCGCGGCGCGATCCAGCCGTCGCCGAACGCGCAACTGGTCATCAACCTGGTCGACGTGTCGCCGTCCGCGGCTGGTTCGGCGCCGGTGGCCAGCAAGACGGTGGCCTCGGGCGCGACCTTCCCCTATTCGTTCCAGCTGAATTTCAAGCCCGACGAGATCAAGCCGGCCGACTTGTACGTGGTCAAGGCCATCCTCACGGACGGCGCGCGCCATTACAGCATGCCGATCCAGGCGCCGGTGCTCACCGGCGGCAACAAGAACCAGGCCAATATCGAGCTGGTGGCCGAGCAGACTCCGGCGGAGAAAGATCTGGCCGACTTCAATGCGCTGATCAAGCAGATCGGCGGTATGAAGGTCAGCACCGGTACCAAGCTGGATCCCAACGCCTCGCGTGGCTGGCAGGTGTTCCGTCAGAACGGCGAGATAAAGGTGATCCGCGAACTTGTGGACTACGGTGACAAGGGGTTCACCAGCACCGATTTCGCCTACAAGAACGGTTCCCCGTGGGTGGCCGTGCAGCAGAAAAAAGCCAACAAGGATGCGGCACCCAGCACCGTGCTGCGTGCCAGCTGGACCGAGAACGGCATGTTGGTGCTGCACGAGCAGCAGTCCGGCAACAACACCAGCGATCTCAGCTCGGACGAGGCGGGCAGCCTGCGTCAGCAGGCGCTGACCATCTTCAACCTCGCCGGTGGCAACAAGAAAAAGTAAGTCCCGGAGGTATTGACCCACAAAAAGGCCGGCATTGCCGGCCTTTTTGTGGGCGTTGACCCGGCTCGCGATCGCTCCGGTCGTCAATGAATGGCCATCCCTGGCCACGCCTTTTCAGAAGGCGTACTTCAGGCCCAGGTTGACGCTGTTGTACTTCTGGCTGCTATCGCCGAAGCGACCACTGTAGCCAACCCAGCCGCTGAAGCGCGGATTGAACTGCGCGGACACGCCCAGGTCGGCGCTGCCCCAGGTCTTGTCTGGCACGTAGCCGGTCAGCGCGAAGCTGCCGTTCATGCTGTTGAGGCCGGCAGTGACACTGCGCGCCTGGGCCTTGCTGTCATGGTTCCAGGCGATCTCGGCGTAAGGCGACAGCATGGTATTTCCCGCCTGCCAATGCCCTTGCACGCGCCAGCCCAAGGTACCGATCAGCGCATCGCGCTGCTGGCGGCCGAACCACATCGCGGTGCTGTCGTTGCCGTCTTCGCTGTAGCCGTTGATCTTGACGGTTTGCCATTCCAGGTTGGCAAACGGACCGGTGCGCAGGCTACCCGCGTCGAACCACCAGCCACCGGTCAGGCCACCCCCGAGGTGCGAGCCATCAGCCTTGCCACTTTCGTTGCGCGAGGCAGCACCGATCTGGATACGACGGTTGATGTCGCTGAAGTTGGACTGGCCGAAGTCCGCGTAGCCACCCACGTAGCCACCGCCCTGGTGGTAGGTGACGTAGCCCAGGCCACTGATGTCCTGTAGTTTGTAGCCGCCACCGCCGGCGGTATCGGCATTGCTCTGTCCCACGCCCAGCGCGATGCCGGCGGAAATGTTGTCGGTGGCGCGAACGTCCACGCCCAGCGTGAGGTTGACGTCGTTGCTGCTGGCCTTGGGCGAGTTGCTCTGCGCGTCGAAGCGCTGGTGCGCATAGTCGACGTTGACGAAGGTACGGGTGCTGCTGCCGTTGCCATCGGCAAGCATTTCGTTGCGGATCGCGCGGGTCTGCGCGGCGCTGGCTGCCAGCGGCGCCTCGCCCAGCAACGAAATCTGGCCAGGTGCGGCGATTTCGGCCAGCACCACACCAGCCAACATCCGGTGCGCTGCCGTGGTCGGATGCACCCCGTCGGCGAACAGATAGGTCTGGTCGGTGCCTGGCGCGTAAGTCACCGGAGCGCCGGAACCCTGCGGTCCGCACTGCACCGAACTGCCGCTGCCGCCGGTACAGGCGGGCGCGGTCACGTTAGTGAAGCCGTAGGCCGAAGGATTCGCGATCACTTCGTTGATCAGCCCGTAGGTATTCACCGGAATGACGTTGAGGCCGCCATTGCTTAGCTGCGCGAGGCCGGAGCTGAGGGTGCTGTTGAACAGCACCGAGAGCTGGGTGGCACCGGCCGAGGCGGCCGCGCCACCGGCCATGGCTTCCGGCGTAGCACCGATGTTGGGCAGGTTGTAGACCACCACGTAGCGTGCGCCACTGCCCTGCATCTGGCCCAGCAGACCCAGTTCGGTCTTGGCGGCGTTGACCGTCCCGGCAGCCAGGACATTGGTGTCCGTGGTGGTGGAGGTCAGGTAGAAGATGTCGTTGGCTCCGCCCCAGACCTGGTAGAGCGCATTCGCATCGGCATGGCCGCCGTTCGCTGCCAGGTACATCTGGAACTGCTGCGGCAGGGTCGGTACCGGTGCGACGCCCTGCACCACGCCAGCGCCACCGAACGCATAGTCGGTGCCTCCGAGCAGCGAAGCCTGGATCGGGTCGCCCAGGCCGGCGGCGACCAGTTCCGCCGAGGTCTGGCCTGGGTTGGTGGTGAAGCGCATCGGCGTCGGCGAGCCTTGCGAAAGCGAGAGGTTGCCGGCATCGCTCAAGCTGTCGCCGAACACGACGACCTTGCTGAAATCGGTGGCGCTGGCGGCCGTGCTGAGCAACAGGGCGGCGACGATGGCGCCGGCCAGATGGCGGGTACGAGGCATGCGAACACTCCTGGGCCGGGATGGCCTTGTTAGCTGGGCGTTACGGTACGGCATCCCATACGGAACCGCATGCTGCAGCGCATCGCTGCAGCTGTGGTTCGGCAGCGAGCGCCGTCAGCGCTTGATCGCGCGGGCCAGGGCGTCGGCGAAGGCGCTGTTGGCCGGGGCGGAGGCCTGCTTGGGAGCCGTGCCGGGGCGCTGGCCACGCTGGTCGCGCGCGCCGCTGGGGCGCGCATCGCCGCCGCTGGGCTTGCCGCGTGCCTGGCCTGGCTCGTCGTCCAGCCGCATGGAGAGACCGATGCGCTGGCGCGGCAGGTCCACCTCCATCACCTTGACCTTGACGATGTCGCCGGCCTTCACCGCGTCGCGCGGGTCCTTGACGAAGGTGTGCGACAGCGCCGAGACGTGGACCAGGCCGTCCTGGTGCAC
>JAJZET010000247.1 GCA_021805685.1 Pseudomonadota bacterium | reverse complement strand
CCGGCGCGTCGTTGTAGCGCTCGAAGGCGATGGCGGAGTCGTCCGGCGCCCACCAGTAGCCGGTGTGGCGGTCCAGTTCCTCCTGCGCCACGAACTCGGCCTCGCCGTCGTGGATGGTGCCGTCGTCATTGGTCAGCTCGCGCAGCTTGCCGGTCTTGAGGTCGTACACCCACAGGTTCTGCTCGCGAATAAACGACACGTAGCGGCCCTTGGGCGAGATCTTCGGGTCCAGCGCGAAACCGGCGCCGATGGGCAGTTGCTCGATGGCCTGCTGCGCCGGCACGCCGAGGCGATACAGGTACAGCTTGCCGTTCAGCGGAAACAGGATGGCCTTGCCGTCCGGCGCCCAGTGGTAGTCGAGGATGCCGCTGTACATGGCGGTGCGCTCGCGCTCGCGGCGCGCGCGTTCGGCGGCGTCAAGGTGCTCGCCGTGCGGCTCGAGCTGTCTGGCCGCCACCAGCAGCCTGATCTGGCCGTCCTTGCGGTCGTACTCCCACAGGTCCATGCGATACTGGTCGTCGCTGCTGCCGCGCAGGAAGGTGACGCGCGCACCGTCCGGGGCGATCTTCAGCCCCATCACGGTGGGGCCGGACAGGGACGGACTGTCGTAGATGCGGTCGATGCTGAGTTTTTCGGCCATGGCGGGGGCGGTCATGCCAAGCAGTGCGGCGAACAGGAGCGCAGTGGTCAGACGCATGCGGGCAGACCGGCATTGGGGACAGCCTGCGATTAGACCCGCGCGCGCGCCGCGGCGCCAGCCGGGGATGGGGCTTGCACGACGCGATCCATCATCGCAAGTGATCAATCTTCGGAGACCAGCGCGGGCGTGTACCGCGCTGCGCCGCGTTGAAAATGCGCAGGAACTCTCTGTTTCCGATATCTTGCCCGTTCCATACGCGACCGGATGCTTGCCAGCACCGGCACCCGCACCTACCCTGCCGCGATTGCGTCCCGGAAACCACCCCATGTTCAAGTATCCGCTGCGCGCCTTGCTGCTGACGCTCGCGCTGCTGGCCTTGGCCGCCTGCTCGCGCCACGCCGAGGAAGTGACCCCCGGCGGCGGCACCCCGCAGGCCGCCGTGGCCGATGGCTACAAGCTGCTGCGCGACAACGACATCGATGGGTTGTACCGCCACGCCCTGCCTCCGGCCGACTACGCGGCGATGCGCGCGCGCTGGGGCCTGGATCGCAATCTGAACCAGTTCTCGCCGGCCGACCGCGCGCAATTCGCCCGGATGATGACCCTGCTCAGCGCTCCCGGTGCCCAGCAATTGCTGTGGGTCGAGATGAAGCCCAGGCTGCTGCGGGCGCGCCAGCAATATCAGGCGCGGCTGCCGACGATGCTGGGCATGCTGCGCACCATGGCTGATACCGGCGTGCAGCGCTCGACCCGGCTTACGGCCGCGGAGAAAGTGCAGGCGCTCACGGCGCTGGGCGTGCTCAGCGCATGGGCCGAGAAGACCGACTGGCTGAACCCGGACAAGGTCTACCAAGCGTTGGGCGTGCTCACCGCCACGGCGCAGAAAATGAGCTTCCGCACCCTGAACGAAGCACTGTCGATGCCCTATCCCGAGGCCATGAAAGACGTCGGTCACCTGTGGAGTGGCGTCAAGCAGGCGCTGGACGTGTATGGCCTTTCGATCGACACCATCCTGGATACCGCGCAAATCAAGGTGCTGTCCGACGATGGCAACGTGGCCGTGGTGCGCACCACCTTCGACGTGCTGGGCACGCCGGTCACGCGCGACAGCACGCTGATCAAGCAGGACGGCCGTTGGTACGACCGCGACACCTTGCTGCATTGGCGCGCGGTGCTGGCCAAGCCGGCCGCGGCCGCCAGCGTAGCCAGGCCGGCCAGTGCCGCGGCTCCGGCCAGCGCCGCCAGCGCGCATCGGGTCGCGACACCGGCCGTGGTCACCAGCGCGCACGCGCGCAAGCCTTGATCGACCCATGAGCGCACGCCCCATCCGCGAGCGTCGCCCACCCTGGACGCTGAGCCTGCTCGGCGCGCTGCTGCGTCCGTGGCTGAAGATCAAGCGCGACCCGGCCGAGCCGGCGCAGTTGCTCGATCCCGAGCAGCCGGTGCTGTACGTGATCGAGCGCCGCGGCATCTCCGACACGCTGATTCTCGATCAGGCCTGTCTGGAAGCCGGCCTACCCTCGCCGCTGCGCGCCGGGCGCCGCCTGGCCGCGCGGCGCCGACGTGCGCTGCTGGCGCTGGAGCCGCAGCGCGGCCTGTTCGGGCCGCGCCGCCGCCACGCCGCGCGCGACGGCCTGCTGGCGCAATTGCGCGCACTGCAGTCACAGCCCGGGCGCGACGTGCAACTGGTGCCGGTGTCGATCTATGTCGGTCGCGCGCCGAACCGCGAAAGCGGCTGGTTCCGCGTGCTGTTCAGCGAAAACTGGGCCGTGGTTGGCCGCTTCCGCCGCCTGCTGGCGCTGCTGTTGAACGGACGCGACAGCATCGTGCATTTCTCGCCGCCGATATCCTTGCGCAAGCTGCTCGCCGAGGCCGATGGCGAAGCGCCGCCGCGACTCGCGCTCAAGCTCAGCCGCGTGCTGCGCGCGCACTTCCGGCGCGTGCGCGCGGCGGTGATCGGCCCCGATCTCTCGCACCGGCGCACCCTGGTCGATGCGCTGCTGGCCAGCGAGCCGGTGCGCCTGGCCATCGTGCAGAGCGCGCTGAAGGAAAAGACCAGCCGTGCCTCGGCCCTGCGCCGCGCGCGTGGCTACGCGATGGAGATCGCCGCGGATTATTCGCACCCGGTGGTGCGCTCGGCCTCGTTCCTGCTTTCGGGCTTCTGGAACAAGCTGTTCGACGGCATCTCCATGCACCACTTCGAATCGCTGCGCGCGATCGCGCCCGGCCACGAGGTGATTTATGTGCCCAGCCATCGCAGTCACGCCGACTATTTGTTGCTGAGCTATCAGCTCTACAAGAGCGGTCTGGTGCCGCCGCACATCGCCGCCGGCGTCAACCTCAACCTGCCGCTGGTCGGCCCGCTGCTGCGCCGTGGCGGCGCGTTTTTCCTGCGCCGCAGCTTCAAGGCCAACGCGCTATATTCGAGCGTGTTCGCCGCCTATGTCGATCAGTTGCTGCAGCGTGGCGTGGCCATGGAGTACTTCATCGAAGGCGGACGCTCGCGCACCGGACGCCTGCTGCCGCCGCGCGCCGGCATGCTGGCGATCACGTTGCGCGCATTCCTGCGCGCGCCGCGCCGGCCGGTGGTGTTCCAGCCGGTGTACATCGGTTACGAAAAACTGATGGAAGGCGACAGCTACCTCGACGAGCTCAGCGGCCGGCCCAAGCAGAAGGAATCGCTGCTCGGCGTGCTGCGCGGCTTCGGCGTGCTGCGCCAGCGCTACGGCCGCGTCACCCTCAATTTCGGCGAGCCGATTTTTCTCGAGCGCATCCTCGAGCAGCACGCGCCCGACTGGCGCAGCACGCGCGGCAGCGAGGACGAACGCCCGAACTGGTTTCCCAAGGTCGTCGACCAACTCGCCGAGCGCATCCACGTCGAGATCAACCGCGCCGCGCACGTCAACCCGATCAACCTGCTGGCGGTATGCCTGCTGGCCACGCCCAAGCACGCGCTGGCCGAACAGGATCTGCGCAACCAGCTCGCGCTGTACAAGACCCTGCTGACCGAACTGCCCTACTCGGCGCGCGTCACGATCACCCCGGCTGCGCCCGATGAAATCATCGCCTACGGCGAGCGCATGGGCTGGATCCGGCGCATCAAGCACCCGCTGGGCGATGTGCTGGTGACCGAGGGCGACCCGGCGGTGCTGCTGAGTTATTTCCGCAACAATGTGCTGCACCTGTTCGCGCCGGCCGCGTGGGTGGCGGCGTGTTTCCTCAACAACCGGCGCATGGCGCGCGCCTCGGTGCTGCGCATGGGGCGGATGGTGTACCCGTTCATCCGCAGCGAACTGTTCCTGCCCTGGGATGACAACTGCTTCGGCGAACGCCTCGGCGCAACCATCGAGCTGTTCGTGCGCCACGGCCTGCTGCAAACCGTGGGCGATGCGCGCCTGCTGGAGCGCGGCGCCGGCCAGGACGATGAGGCCTACCAGTTGCGTGTGCTCGCGCA
The DNA here is from genome assembly GCA_021805685.1 of Pseudomonadota bacterium. Taxonomy (GTDB): domain Bacteria; phylum Pseudomonadota; class Gammaproteobacteria; order Xanthomonadales; family Rhodanobacteraceae; genus Rhodanobacter_A. The sequence goes on along the minus strand of JAJZET010000247.1, from coordinate 6,989 downwards.
CAGCCTGCTGCAGACCTTCGAGCGCTACTACATCGCCATCGCCACGCTGGTGAAAGCCGGACCCGGCGCCTTCACCGCCGCCGAGCTGGAACAAACCTGCGTGCTCACCGCGCAGCGCCTGTCGCTGCTGCAGCAGTTGACCGCACCGGAGTTCTTCGACAAGGCCCTGTTCCGCGGCTTCATCCAGCAACTGCGCGAGCAGGGCGCGGTGCGCAGCAACGCCGAGAACAAGCTGGAGTTCGATGCCGAGCTCGCCGCCGTGGTGCGCGATGCGCGCCTGATTCTCTCGCGTGGCGTGCGCGAGACGGTGCTGAAAATCGTCCCCGGCAGCGAGCCTGCGGCGACCCCGGAAAGCGGCGACTGACGCCGCGTCACCAGAGCCCCGGCACGAAGCGCCACGTGCGTGCGCGATACGCCGCGTACTCGGGCCAGCGCGCCAGCAGCAGACGTTCCTCCAGGGCGGCCTTGGCATTGAGCACCAGCAGCAGCGCCAGCACGATCAACACGCGCCACGCGCCGCCGGCGCAATCCGCCCAGCCCGCCGCGCCCAGCAGCACCGCGATGTACATCGGGTGGCGCACCCGGCGATATGGCCCGTCGGTCACCAGATGCCCACGCGCGCGCGGCTGCGGCTGCACGTTGAAATTGCCGGGGCGGTTGTGCAGCAGCGTCCACGCGCCCAGCAGCGCCGCCAGCAGCAGCAGCACGCTGCCGGCAAACCGCCACTCCCACTGCCACGGCGGCACCACCAGCAATGCAGCGAGCAGGCCGAACTGGGCCAGCACGTAGAGCCAGGCGGATGTCGCAGATGACGGAGGATCCAGGTTCATGCGGCAAGCGTAATGCCTGCACGCCCTTGGAGTCAGCGCGGGCCATTATGCAGCAGGCGGGGCGCAACCCATCAACGCCAGCGGAAACCCGTGCCGATGCGTATTACGCATGTCACTCAAGATTGCACTCGATCTTCAATCTACAGGAATGATCGGATTGAACGAGCCACCCCACATCGTGAAGGACAAGTGGGCAGCATGTCGAACTGCCTCTATGTCGCCTCTGAGCACGCACCATCCCAAGCGTAGGGGACGATAGCGCAGCCGTATGGAGAGCGTGTTCATCGCTGGTCGCGCCTAGCACTGCGAGAAGTTGTTGCGGACTTGAATACGTATGTACATGGGTGGATAGCATCCAGTCCAAATCAAAGCGTGAGCTTCAATCCATTGCCGGCGGCGATGCCTCACTCCCCAGATCCGCCGCAATCAGCCGGAACTGCTCCAGTGCGGCTTCGAGGTCATCGACGATCTCCTGCGCGATCGTCTCGGGCGCGGGCAGGTTGTCGCTCTCGGCCAGGCTGTCGTCGCGCAGCCAGAAGATGTCCAGGCTGGCCTTGTCGCGCGCGATCAGTTCGTCATAGCGGTAGGCACGCCAGCGGCCTTCGGGCGTGTCGGCGCTCCAGGTGGGCGCGCGTGCATGACGGTTGGCCGGGTGATAGCAGGCGACGAATTCGTCGAGGTGCTCGCGCTTGAGCGGGGCGGTCTTCAGCGTGAAGTGCTGGTTGGTGCGCAGGTCGTAGATCCAGAGCTGCTTGGTCCACGGCGTCTCCGATGCCGGCTTCTTGTCGAAGAACAGCACGTTGGCCTTGACGCCCTGGGCGTAGAACAGGCCGGTCGGCAGGCGCAACAGGGTGTGCACCTCGCACTCGTGCAGCAGCTTGCGGCGGATGGTCTCGCCGGCACCGCCCTCGAACAGCACGTTGTCGGGCACCACCACGGCGGCGCGGCCGTGGATGCCGAGCAGCGTCTTGATGTGCTGCACGAAGTTGAGCTGCTTGTTGGAGGTGGTCGCCCAGAAATCATCGCGCTCGATGATCTCCTTCTCGGAGGTCGTGCGGCCATCCTCGCCGACGATCATCGTGCTGGACTTCTTGCCGAACGGCGGATTGGCCAGCACTACGTCGTAGCGCTCGCCGGGGTCGCTGGCCAGCGCATCGCCAACCTGTACCGGCACGCTGGTTTCCGAGCCGATGCCGTGCAGCAGCAGATTCATCGCGCACACGCGCGCCGTGGCCTGCACCAGTTCGACGCCGCAGAAGGCAGTCTCGCGCAGATGCTGCTTCTGCTCGCGCGTCAGGTTGGGGTGGTGCGCGATCACATGGCTGTACGCGGTGAACAGGAAACCGCCGGTGCCGCAGGCCGGATCGCAGACGTATTCGTCGGGCTTGGGCGCGATGCAGTCGACCATCGCCTGAATCAGCGCACGCGGGGTGAAGTACTGACCGGCGCCGCTCTTCAGATCCTGCGCGTTCTTCTCCAGCAGGCCCTCGTAGGCATCGCCCTTCACGTCCACGCCCAGCGCCGACCAATTCTCCTTGTCGATCAGGTCCACGATCACCCGGCGCAGCTTGGCGGGGTCCTGGAATTTGTTCTGCGCCTTGCTGAAGATCAGGCCCAGCGTGCCCTTCTGCTGGCCCAGCACCTCCAGGACGTGGCGGTAGTGATCGAACAGCTCGTCACCGTCCGGCGCCACCAGCGTGGGCCAGGCGTACGCGGCCGGGACGATGCTTTTCTGGGAATACGGCGGCCGCGTGCGCTCGTCGGCCATCTTCAGGAACAGCAGGAACGTCAGCTGCTCGACGTAGTCGCCGTAGCCCATGCCGTCGTCGCGCAGCACGTTGCAGTAGTTCCAGAGCTTCTGGACCAGGGTGGATGCGTTCATGTCAGGCGTCGCGCGAGAGGGCGGGAGGTTCGGCGCAAGAACAATCGTGACTGTTCACATCGTGAACGCCAACTTGCGGTCTGTCGTTCATCGGTCGAAGGTCGCAGGCGTCGCATCAATGCGCAGCGTCCAGAAGATCCGGTCGTTGCGCGCGCAACCAGTCCTGCACGCGCGCCAGCATGGCCTCGGCCTGATCGATGCACTCGCGCACCGACTCGGGTTCGATCGGGTCGCCGGAGTAGTCGTTGATATTGCGTTTCTTGCGCAGTGCATCCAGCACCAGCCACACTGGCTTGGGCACCGCCAGCGTCAGTTCCAGCGTCTGCATCATCGTCTGGTGATGGCCGGGTACCGTGGTGGAAGGGCGATAGCCATGGGCCATCAGCCCGATCAGCGCGCATTGCATGATCGCCTTGTAGGCAGCATCGAAGCGGGTTTCGTCGCTGATGCCAGCCACACGACTGTCCGCAAGATTGCGCCGCGCGGCGGCCAGCAGACGCCGCACTTCGCCGGCATCCGTGACGTGGGCTTTCAACTGGTTGATGCGCGCCAGATTAGCCAAGCTCATCGTTCGAGCCCATCAGCCACAACGTCGATCCCTGCAGCACCTTGGCGACAAAACCGTCAACCTGCCTGCGTTTGCGCTTGAAGTCGGCTGCGCTCAGCACCGTCGGGTTGATCTCGCGGCGCAGGCTTTCCTGAGCCGGAGCCAGTGCCAGCACCACCTCGGCAAAGCCAAGATCGCCGATCACCATCACGTCGATATCGCTGTGCGCGTGGATCTGCCCGGAGGCCATTGAGCCGTAGACGAACGCCCGCTCGATGCGATCGGCCAGTGGCGCCAAGGCGCTGCGCAACACGTCGACCAGGCCGGCGGTCTTGCGCAGCAGACTGGCAAGATCCTCGAATACCGGGCTGGACGGGTTCGCGGTGTAGAACACCTGCCGGCCCACAGCGCGGCGCTGCAGCAGTCCCAGCCCGGTCAGGGCACGCAGCTCGCGATGCAAGGTGCCCGGCGACACGCCCGTCAGTCGCGCCAGCTCGCGCACGTGCAGCGACTCATCAGGGCGCAACAGCAGCACCGCCAGAACGGCGGCACGGGAACTGCCCAGCAACTGGTCGGCGAGGGATTTCATGTTCTCATACCGAGAACAAATGTAGCCAAATTGAGAACACAGAGCAACACACCTGCGGTCCAGCCATGATCAAAGTGGGATTGTCACGGCAAACGCATGCCAGTCTTCGGATCGATGATCTCCACCGCAAGCTGTTGCGGATCGCGCAGGGATCTAACAAAGCCTAAGTGGCTGTAGGTGCGAAGGTTTCCATGGCCTTTGTTAGGCGGTTGTATACTTTACAAACCCAACAGATAGACTGTTGTTCTATTGATGGCTTGACACGGTAGATTCTGGCGTTACTATTCGCAGCAACCGGCTTACTGCGGGTGGTAAACATGAAGATACTCCGCACTGTTTCGTCGACCCCTTCTGAGGCTCAGGAGGGCGAGCGCCCGCGCGCCATGTCTGGCTTCCCCTCTCCCTATTTCGACCTTGATGCCTCAATTAAGGTGGCTGAGGCCGTTCACACCCGCGGCGGTGGCTCATGCACCGCTGACCAGCTCGCTGCGTGGCTGGATTACAAGTCTGTGCGAAGCGGCACCTACCTCACCCGCGTTGCCGCTGCACGGCAGTTCGGCTTGGTTGAGTCCGCTAGCGGACGCTTTTCGGTGACAGACCGCGGCATGGCGATCATTGCCCCGGTCATGCCAGATGACGCCGCCAACGCCAAGGCTGACGCGTTCTTGAGCGTACCGCTCTTCGCCAAACTGTACGAACAGTTCCGAGGCAAGCAGCTCCCTCCCGAGGTCGGGCTCAAGAACCTCATCAAGTCGCCCCCGTTCTCCTTACTACCTGATCGCGTCGATCCCTCTGTGCGCACGTTCTACAACTCGGCTACGCAGGCCGGCTATTTCTCGACGACCGGCGACAAATCGCGCCTTATCCGGCCCGGAACCACGCCTACCATCACGACGACTGCGGCGGACACTCCGAACAATCCTCCTCCAACTGCGTTTGAGAAGCCGAAGCCGAGCGGCGGCGGGAGTGACGGGACTGGAGGCGTTCACTCTGCCATTGTCGGGCTGTTGCGGGAGCTCCCCCCTCCGGGTGCTCAGTGGCCAGCACAGAAGAAGCAACGCTTCCTCAGTGCCTTTCAGGCAACCATCGATTTCATCTACCCCGAGGAGGATCAGTCGTGAGGAGGGTGATCGCCTGCTTGCACCGCTAACCGCACCCGGAGCGATCGGGCATCCGTGCATGCAGGCTCAAAATGAAACGGCCCCAGCTGGACTAGAGCTGGGGCCGCATGGATCGCAAATCGCTCCACCTTCTTACATGCCCGTGTGGCGAAACTGGTAGACGTGGCGGTCTTTAAAACCGACTTCCTAGCACGGAAATTGCGGGTTCGAGTCCCGCCACGGGCACTTTGCAATTTAGCACTTTTTGTGGCCTGGGTGGCAACCGAAGCCACCTCGAGGTCGGCCAGCAGTGCGTCCAGCAGGTGCAGCGCCTGCGGCCCTTTGGCCGCGAGATTGCGGCGGGCCTCGGCCACCACGTAGGTATCCCACGCAGCATACGTGACTGCGTTCGCGCAGCAGGCGCAGCGGTGCGCGCACCGCGCCATCGGACTTGGCCGCGGAGAACAGCACGTTGGCGTCGAGGAACACCCGCATCGCCGCGAATGCGTCAGCGTCTCGTGACTGGTGCGGCGCGGCGCTTCGGTGCCGGCTTGGCGGTCAGCACCTTGGCGAGTGCGGCCTCGGCGCGATCGAACTCGCGCTCGCGCCCGGGCGTGTAGAGCTCGATCGGCAACGTCACCGCCGGGCGCAGCAGCAAGCCCTCGGGCACGGTTTCGGCAATGAGCTGATCGTCGGCCTTGAGGCCCAGCGTCTGGCGCAGCTTCGCCGGCAAGGTGACCACGCCGCGGCTGGTGATGGTGAGGGTGGCTTTCATGCGTCGCATGTTTGCAGAAACGCAGAATCACGGCTTTGCTGATGACGCGGATCGACGTGCGGTAAGCACCAAAGGCCGGACAGCAGGAACGTCAACTGCTCGACGTAGTCGCCGTAGCCCATGCCGTCGTCGCGCAGCACGTTGCAGTAGTTCCAGAGCTTCTAGACCAGGGCGGATGCGTTCATGGGCTCACAACCGCGCCTCGTACGGATGCCAGCATCGCCCTAGGCAGCACGAGCGAAGTCGAGGATGGCCCTCTGATCCGTGACCGGCACCACCCGCGCGCCGGCTTCGATCAGCCCTTGCTGCACTTCTTCAAACGCATCCACGTTGTTCGCATGGGCTTCCGGTTGCTGGACTGGCAGCAGTACTGCGGGTAGGGCATGCAGGCGTTGCAGATGACGCAGCCGACCGATCCACTGGTTGCCGTGGTCGAGCACGCGGACGGGGTCATCCTGCGCCAAATGCAGCGGCTTGATCACGCGCCGAACAGTGCCGTCGGTTCCCACCTCGGCAAATGGCACGGGAAAGCGCACGGCATCTGTACCCAAGCTGGCTTTGCGATAGCGTTCCATCAGCCCTTCACGGCGGAACACGCTACGCAACGCTCGGTCGAGCAGCACTTCCTGATACTCGGCCGTCGCAAACGTGTGCTCGACGTACCGCTCATAAAGCTCATCGAGCGTGGCTTCAGCATCATCAGTCATCACGGCGCGGGCCGGTGAAAAACGAAACAGCGATTCGCGCGGCTGCACCAGCTCGTCGAACGCCCTCCCGCCCCACGCCGGCGTCGCTCCGGCCAGAGCCTTTACCCGCTGCATCTCGGCTTCGAGATCCTTGCGCGCTGCGTTGAATACCCGCCGGTCAAGGGTGTCGAAAAACGCGCCGATCCGGCGCCACTTGTCGGTGAGTCGAAAGACGAACGCTCCCGTTGCCGGTGCATGGAGCACCACGCCAGCGTTGGCGAATTCTTCGGTCTGCACATAAGGCAGAAACCGGATGATGGCGTAGCGGGCGGCGGTCGTCATGATGGTCAGCCCCTGCGGATGTTGATGCGTTGATCCAGTCGGGCGCGACGGGCGCTCCAGTCTATACCAACCGGTAACGTCGCCTCGGGGTCGAGCCAGCTCCACTGATCTGGCATGGATGCCAGCGCCTCATCGAACGCGGGCAGCGCGGAGCGCAAGCGGCTGGCTGCCTCGGTCCGGTTGATCCAGTCCTCGAACAGAGCGTTCGCATCGCCACGGAACACGTGAGTTGCGAAAA